>PXSL01000037.1:0-5076 GCA_003022815.1 Halobacteriales archaeon SW_5_68_122
CGAGAGCGCGCGCTTGCTGAGCCCACCGTCTGGATGAGTCAGGAGAACGCGGAGTAGTCGCTCCTGCTTGAATCCGCGTTCCCTATCCGGTGGTTCAAGTAGCACACATTCTAGCTTGTTCTCGACCTTTATAAATTCCAGTTAGCGCTAACCTATTCAGCTGATTTATATTCTTAAGTTAGCGTTCGTCGGATTGACTGCCTTGTGAGGAAGACGGTCATGCGATGTCGATGGATTGTGTCAGTAAGTGACGGCGCGTATCCCTGCGCTAAAGCGCGAGGTTTTGCGCCTGTTCATTCCATAATCGCTAGAACAGGAACTCGTCAGGGATGCCTTTGAACGGTGCCAGTGTCGGCTCACCGCAGTTCTTGCACTCCCAATACAGCATTACGCGCATCGGCCGTATCCGGATCGAACGGTCGCTCAACCGGGTGTGAGAACTCAGCTGTACAGTTCGGGTTGTCACACGCGTAGTCCGGTTCCTTGTTCTTTCGAAAACGGATTGATTTAGCGCCGCAGTGCGGGCACCCACAACACTCGCACCGTCGGATATTGTATTTCCCTGGCGGGCACGTATCGTAAACCGGGGTTCCATCGTCCCCCTCCAGCGCGAGGACACGGCCTTGTTTCAATGGCCGGTCACACGGGTTCCGAGTCCCGCAGTGACTGCAGTAATCCGGGCCTTTCCTTGCTATCTGGTGGTCCGTGACTGTCGGGATATCCTCGTCACCTGACCCCGCCGTTCGGTTCTCACACTCCGCCTTCCAGCGCCGCCAGCACTGTCGCCGTCTCGACGATGGTCGCGAACTCCCCGGAGAGCTGTGCTAGCGCAAGCCGGTGGTTCTGTTCGGCGGCGTACCGGGTGCCGTCCAGTTCCCGGTCGAACGTCACCGTTGCGTCGTCGACGACGTAAGGCTCGAACCCGAGGTTCTCGGCCATCCGCGCGGTCGTCGAGACGCAGTGGTCGGTCGTGAACCCGAAAAGGACCGGCCGCTCGACGCCGGCCTCCCGGAGGTGCCCTGCGAGGTCCGTGTCGACGAAGGCGCTGTTGACCCGCTTGGTGACGATCGGTTCGTCGGCCGCCGGTTCCGCCTCGGGCTTGAACGCGTGGCCCGGCCGGTCCGACCGGAGCGGCGACCCGCCCTCGGTGGAGTCGTGTCGCACGTGCACCACGGGAAGGCCGGCCGTCCGGAACCCCTCGAGCAGTTCGGCGACGTGCCGCTCGGCGTCGGGATTGTTCCGCTCGCCCCACCGGTCGTCGTCGAACCCCGTCTGGACGTCGATGGGGACGAGCGCCGCCTTCCCCAGGCGGAGCGACTCGTGGTCCGTGTACGGCATCTCTCGGCTACGGATAGCGAACCCGTGCGGATATAGCT
This sequence comes from Halobacteriales archaeon SW_5_68_122, assembly GCA_003022815.1. Next base: position 1,377 of record PXSL01000037.1, read on the forward strand.
TCCCACCCCGACGGCGTTCGCACCTCGAGTGGGCGTTCGTCCACTCTCGGACGGCCGCCGCCACGGCCGCGAGTACGTGAGTTTATATCCGAGGTGGACGCAATCCGGGCCGTGTCGCTGGTCTTCGGAATCGCACACGGCCCCGACCTGTTGCGGCTGGTGGCGGTGCCGGTGCTCGGGTGGGCCGCCCTGCGGGACGTGCGGACCCGGCGGGTGCCCAACCGGACGTGGCTCCCGCTTGTCGCCGTCGGCGTCGTCGCGCTGGCGTGGGACGTCCTGCTGGTCTCGACCGGCTTCGGCCTCCGGCTGTTCGCACTGCAGGTCGGGCTCTCGCTGGGGCTCGTCGCCCCGCTCGGCTACGTGTTCTGGCGGCTGGGCGGCTTCGGCGGCGCCGACGCCAAGGCCGTGATGACGCTGGCGCTCGTGTTCCCCGCCAGTCCGGCGTTCTACGTCCCGCTGGCCGTCGAGACGGCACTGTCGGGCCCCCTGCCGCCGGCGCTGGCGACGACCCTCCTCCGCACCACGTACCCAGTCGAGTTGACCAATAGCGGCGTCTTCTCGCTGACTATCCTCTCGAACACGGTGCTCGTGGGGCTGGCCTACCCGCTGGCGCTGGCGTTGCGGAACCTGCCGCGCGGGGAGATCACGCCCGCGATGTTCATCGGCCGGCCCGTCGCCGTTGAGGACGTCCTCGGGGAGTACGGCCGTCTGCTGGAGACGCCCGAGGGGTTCACCCGCCGCGGCCTCGACGTCGACGCCCTGCGGATGTACCTGCGGTGGCGCGGCGTCGATCTGGAGACGCTCCGGGCGGACCCGGACCGCTACCGCCACCCCCTGCCGACCGAGCGGAACGACCCCGGCGACGGCTCCATCGTCGACAACGAACGCGCGCTGACCGACGGCGGCCCCAGGCGGGCCGTCCGGCCGCTCGATTCCTGGGGCGCAGAGCGGTTCCTCGAGTCCCACAGCGCCTACGGCACCACGCCCGCCGAACTCCGGGAGGGCCTGGAGGTGCTCGCCGAAGCCGACCGCGAGTCGGTGTGGCTCACGCCCGGCATCCCGTTCATCCTGCCGATGTTCGCGGGACTCGCACCGGCCGTCGGGTCGCGCGGCCGCCTTTTCGATGGTCCAACGAAAAGGCCTATGCACGCGAATGACCCACGTCAAGCCATGTCCGTCGACCTCGCGTTCGACGATAAGGGGTTGCTCCCTGCCGTCGCCCAAGACGCCGACTCGGGGGCGGTGCTGATGCTCGCCTATGTTTCGGAAGAGGCGGTGGCAATGACCCGCGAGACGGGGGAGGCCCACTACCACTCGCGCAGCCGCGACGAACTGTGGAAGAAGGGCGCCACGAGCGGCCACACCCAGGCCGTCGAGGAGGTCCGGGTCGACTGCGACGGCGACGCGCTGCTGTATCTCGTCGACCAGACGGGCGGCGCCTGTCACACCGGCTACGAGAGCTGTTTCCACCGCACGCTCGACGGCGACATCGTTGGCGAGCGGGCGTTTGACCCCGAGGATGTCTACGGGGAGAGTCGGTCCTCGGGGTGCTGGACCGGTGGGAGAAGCGGGCCACCGACTGGGACGACTTCCGGGGGTACGTCGAGTTCCGGGACGACCTCTCGGAGACGCTTGGGTCGATTCCGGAGGACGTTCCCGAGAGCGACGCCTTCCTCGCGGCCGACGATCACGTCAAAACCGGCGGCGTCTCGAAGTCGCTGACGGAGCGCGACTTCGAGGCCGCCCGCGAGGCGCTGGCGCCGGCCCGCGAATGCGCCGAGTACCGCGAGGACCTCGAGGCCGCCCGGGAACGGTATCGGAGCGCCTACCGGGCCGCCCGCCGCCGCCGGCGCGAACTCGAAGAGCGCGTCGACGACCTCGAGCGGGTCCGGCGCCTCGGAACGGCCGACCTCGAGGCGCCGACCGAGCGGCTCCGCGAGCCGATAGCCGACTACAACGAGGCCGTCAGCGAGGAGTTCGAGGCGACTGGCGTACGTGGAGTCGGCGCCGGCCGGCAGGAACGCCATTCCCGATCTCCTGGAGTACGCCGGGTACTCGAAATCGAAACTCGACCACTACGTCGAGAACGCAGCCCTGCTGAAGCGGCGGATAGCGACGAACCGGACCTACCTCAAGGGGCTGTCAGCCGAACCGCTGTGCGTCTCGTGGCCGCCGCCGGAGGCCGCCGAACTCCGCTACCGGACGGGCGAACTGCTGTCGGTCGTCGGGCGGTTCGCCGATGAGGGGACGGCCGCCGCGCTCCGGACCGTCCGGGAGCGCGCCCGCGGCGAGGCGTGCGACCGGTTGCGGGACGCCGCCGTCGCCCGGTCGGAGCTGACCGACGGGGAGCGCGAGGCGATAGCGTCGGGCGAACTGGCGGCCGAACTGGCGGCCGCCCGGACGGAGCTGGAGCGCCTGAACTCGACCCTCGAGGCCCACGAGGCGCCCTGACCGCCCATGTCAGCCGGACGCCCCGTCGCGCCCGGACTCGAGCACTTCACACAGCTCATCCAGGAGCGACTCCGTCCGCTCGCGGTCGCGGCCCTCGGCGTAGACGCGGACCAGCGGCTCCGTCCCGCTGGGGCGGGCCAGCACCCACGCCGTGGGCATCGGCCACCTCGCTGGCGGGCCGGTCGGCGAGCAGCGACAGGAACCGGGCGGCGGTGTAGGCGCCGTCCCGCGCCAGCCGGTACTCCGGGAAGAGAATCCCGCCGTTGCCCTCGCCGGCGACGGGTACGGACTCGCCCTCAGCCTGCAGTTCTCGGACCCGGGAGATGATGTGGGTACTGCCGATGGGGGTCAACTCGAGGCGGGCGCCGGCGGCCTCGACGGCGTCGACGAGCCGCTGGGAGACGTTGACCGCCGAGACGACGGCGGACCCCGCTGTCAGTTTGTCGGCCGCAAGCGCCGCAAGCGCCGCGTCGCCCTCAACGTGGGCTCCCGTCTCGTCGACGAAGATGGCCCGGTCGGCGTCGCCGTCGTGGGCGATTCCGACGTCGGATTGGGTCGACCGAACCAGCCGCCGGAGGTCCGCGAGATTGTCGGCGATCGGTTCGGGGTCCCGGCCGGGGAACTGCCCGTCGGGGGTGGCGTTGACCGTCCGGACGCGACAGCCGAGCCCCCGGAGGAACCCCGGGCTGGTGAGACAGCCGGCCCCGTGACCGGGGTCGACGACCACCTCGAGGTCGGCGGCCGCGACCCGCTCGCGGTGCCCCTCGGCGGCCAGCCTCTCGAGCAGTTGTCTGACGTAGTCGTCGGTGACCCCCTCGACGGCCCGGTGGCCACCGACCCGGTCGTGACCGACCAGCTGGAGGTTCTCGGCGAGCAGGCGCTCCTCGACGCGCTCGAGCGTCCGCCGGTCCAGTTCGACGCCGTCGGTCCCCACCAATTTCACGCCGTTGTACTCCGGCGGATTATGACTGGCGGTGATCACCACCGCCGGGACACCCTCACGTTCGGCGTACGCCTGGGCGGCGGGCGTCGGGGCGACACCGAGCCGGCGGACGTCACACCCCACCCCGGCAAGCGCGCTGGCGGCGGCGTCGGCGAACAGCCGGCCGGTCGTGCGGGTATCCCGGGCGACGGCGACGGCGTCGGCCGACAGGACGGTCCCGGCGGACGCGGCTATCCGGCCCACGAACGGCGGCGTCAGCTCGGAGCCGGCCACGCCGCGGACGCCGCTGGACCCGAACACTTGCAT
>PXSL01000037.1:5197-13573 GCA_003022815.1 Halobacteriales archaeon SW_5_68_122
GTGCTCCGGAAGCGGTCGTCGCTGTTGGAGACGCTGGCCGACGGCCCGCTGACACAGCGGGACCTGCGCGACGAGCTCGGCGTCTCCCGCTCGACCGTGTACAAGGCGCTCCAGGAACTGGAGTCGGCGGGGCTCGTCGTCGGCTGTCCGGAAGGGTACGCGCTGACGGGGCTGGGCCGGCTGGCGTGGCGGCGCCACGACGCCTACCTGGCGCGGCTGGACCGGCTGACGGTCGCCGACAGGCTGCTCGCGTCCGTGCCGCCCGACCAGCGACTGCCGCTATCGTTATTCGAGCACGGCACGGTGTACGTCTCGGGGCGGCACGCCCCCGAGCGGCCGCTCGAGCAGATGGAGGCCCGGAGTGAGGTCGCCGACCGGCTCCGGTGTTTCTCGCCGTCGGGGATGCCGCGCTACCTCAGGAACATCCACGAGCGGGTCGAGGCGGACCGACAGACCGCGACGCTGGTGCTGGAGCGACCCGCCCTCGAGCGGCTCGGGGCCGAGTACGATAGGTTCGAGGCGGTCCGAGCGGACCCGAACGTCGAGTTCCGAGTGCTCGGCGAGGAGCTACCGTTCGCCCTAGTGTTATTCGACGGCGACGAACTCGGCTTCTTCGCGTACGACGACGGCGTCCCGGTGGGGGCGGCATTCAGCGACGACCCGGACGTCGTCCGGTGGGGCGAACGCCGGTTCGAGCGCCGCTACGAGCGGTCGGAACCGGCGTAAACGCTTTTGGCCCGCCGCCGCCCATTCACGGTATGAGCGACGACATCGGCCTCGACGAGAAGCGCGTCTACGCCGACAGGGAGGAAGCGACGACAGCGTTCGTCGCCGCGGGGGCCGGCGTCGCCCGCGTCGAGGTGTCCGCCGACATCGTTGGCGAGTTCGCCCTCCAGCGGCGGTGTACGGCCCGGGACGTCGCCGCCTCGGCGGGTCGGCTAGCCGTCGCGACCGCCGAGGATGTGCTGGTCGGCACCGTCGACGGCTTCGAGCCGACCGAGTTCGGCCCTGCGACGTCCGTCGGCTACCACGAGGGACTGGTGGCGGCCGGCGGGGAGCGGCTGGCCCGCTACCACGACGACGGCTGGGAGACGCTGGCCGAACTGGCCGACGTGCGGGCCATCGACGGCGATCTGGTCGCGGCCGCCGACGGCGTCCACCGCCTCGATGGGACCCCCCTCGGCCTGGAGGCTGTCAACGACGTCTCGACGGCCGGGCGGCCGCTGGCGGCGACTGACGCGGGGCTGTACTACCTCGCCAACGGCTGGATGACGGCCGTGGAGGGATCGTTCCGCGCCGTCGCCCGGGACGCCGACGGCGAAACTGCCCACGCCGCCGGCGAGCGCCTGTACGAGCGGGAGTCCGAACGGAGTGAGGCCTCGGACGAGCCGAGCGGGAGGCGCGAGGCGCGAGCGAAGCGAGCGCCTCGGACAGGCGAGCGGCGAGCGGAGCGAGCCGCGAGCACCGACCACAGGGAGGGACGACACGCGAGCCGCGAGGACGAGTGGCGGCCCGTCGAGGTGCCGGTCGAGAAACCGGTCGCCGGTATCGCCTACGGCGAGGCCACCTACGCCGTCACCGCCGACGGGACCTTTCTCGCGGACGCGGGCGACGGCTGGCGGCACCGCTCTCTGGGACTACCGGACGTGGCCGGCGTTGCCGTCCCCTAGCCCGGCAGTTCCGAGTCGGGGTCGCTCTGCCGTGGGAACCGCTGTTCGGCGACGGCGAAGGCGAGCGTGCTGGCCAATCCCACCAGCGTGCCGGCCAGCAACGTCGCCGCCAGGTACGTGAGGTCGGCGAACGTTAGCGGCAGGAAGAACGCCGTCAGGCCGTGGAGGACGATAGCGATGGCGACGACGTAGAACGGCGCGTTGAGGTAGCGCCACCGGAAGCCGCCCTCGAGGTACTCGTCGGTGATGCGGCCCAGGGCGACGACGACACCGGCGGCGGCCACCCACTGGACGGCGCCGTAGACGAACGCCACCGTCGCGCCGAGCGCCTCCGGGTCGGCGTCGCCGACGGTGCCGATGGCGTCGAGGCCGCCGACGCCGCCGACCGCCACGAGCGCCGCCCCGACGACGGAGGTGACAAGCTGGACCCGGCCGGAGAACAGCCCCACCCGGACCCGCTCGACGGCGTCGTCGATGGCCTCCTCCAGTCCGAGGCCGCGGAAGAGGACGTACAGCCCCAGAAGCGCGGAGATAACCCCGAACGTCGACCCCGGTAGGCCGAGTTCATCGGCGACAATAGCGACCGGATAGATGAGCAGCAGGATGCCCAGCGGGACGAGGATGGTGCCGCGCGTCTCCGGGTCCGCGAGCACCTGCTTGAACGTGTAGTACATCGACTCGAGGTCCTGGGCCTGCCGGACGACCACCCGGCGGACGCCGTCGATGGGGACCCGCGAGCGAATGACCGGCAGCACCGACTCGTCTTGGGCGCCGTCGGTGACCACCAGCGCCCGAACGTCCTCGGCGGTCGACAGCGACGCCAGCACCGTGTCCACCTCGTCACCGACCGTGCGGTCGGCGGAGACGTCGGCCTTGGCCGTTCCCGTGACCACCGCCACCTCGACGCTCTCGTCGTCGATTTCGTCGTAGATGTGGACGCCCTGGAAGCAGACGTTCACGTCGGAGTCCTCCGGGTCGGCGTTCGCCAGGGCGACGGCAGCCTCTTCGACGGCGTCGCGGCCGACGACCGGCGTCTCGAAGTCGGTCTTGCGACCGAGGTCGTCGTCGAGGTCGACACAGAGGAGCAGGAGCATCGCTCGTCGTGGGCAGTTCTCGGCGACGGGTTAAGTTCCTTCTCCCTGGACTGCCAGCGCGACGACGTACTTGTCGCCGAGTTCGACCGCCCCGCTGGCGTAGAGGTGGACGTCCACCTCGCGGCCGACCGCCAGCAGTCGGGCGTCGGCGTCGAACCGCGTCACCGTCGCCGGGGGACCGCCGACGGACGACTCAAACGCTCGACCGGCGCGACGCCGTCGAAGTCGGCGTACCGCTGCTGGGCGGCCTCGGCCAGTTCCGTCGGCGTCATCCTGGCGACCGGGCTGTACTCCCGTCCGAGAACCCGGACCTGCGGCGTCGAGAACACGGTGAACACCGCCGCCTGCACGCGCCGCCCGAGCAGGCCCAACTCGATGGCCTAATCGTACTCGGCGACGATGCTTGTCACCTCGACGGTCCGGCCGATTCTGAACCGCCGGGAGGCGGTCATCTCCTCGGTCCGGTGGTGGGTATAGCCGGTCTCCCGCTGGGCGTCCCGCGGCAGCGTGGCGCCGGCGGCCGCGAAGGCGGTGCCCTCGGCGGTCAGCCGTCCGGTACAGCCGGCGAGTCCGCCGACTGCGGCGGCGCCGGCGCCCGCGAGCAACTGGCGTCGGGTCGGCTCCATGGACCCGCATAGACTTCCGGTGCAGTTGAGTTCGTCGTCCGACGGCGACGGGGGTCGGCCGGCCGGCCCGGCTGCCCGGTCATCTGCCGTCGCAAGACACCTCGGTCTGGTCGGTCTCGTCGGCGGTCTCCCACGTGCTGGAGTACCTCGGCGGGCTACCCCCCGATGTCGATACCTCATCATCGCCCTCCGTTCGGTGGTAGTACTTGACGAAGACGTTCCGCACGTCCTGGTCGTAGTCGCCTTTCGGTGACAGGGAGCACGCGGCCACGTGCGTCGCATCGACGTCCGCGCTCTCGTCGTCGTGTTCGAACACGACGGCATCTAATCCACCAGGCGATCGCCCCTCGAGCATGACCGACTCGCTGGTCTCGAACTCCGGAAGGGCGACGTCCCACTTGCGTTCGTCCCAGTAAATCACGACCCTATCACCGGGTGAGGACCCGCCCTCGTCGGCGGTCCACTCCCAGGAGACGCGCGCGACATAGTCCTCGGGGTTGGCGTCGGCACACTCCACGCTGAACTCCATCTCGAAGTCGGACTTCTCGTAGGACGCGCCGCCACCGAGGGCCGTACATCCCGTCAGCGCCACTCCCGTCGCGGCCAGCACCTCGCGGCGGCCGAACCCGGTCGGTTGGAGGGCGGAGGAACCGTCCGCCGGAGGGTCACTTCGTTCCATTTCGCCTGTCTATTTCCGTTTCTCAATTAAAAATTTCCTATCTCTCGGGAAGTAATCTCGTCGGCAGAACGGCGTCCGCCGGCGACGTCGTCGAGGAGGCGAGGCGGACGAACGGGCTGGGCGCTACCGGCGGGGAACGACTCGCTACGCGGAGCCGTCCTCGCAGGGTGCCGCCGCGGCGTCGCTCTCGACCACCTTGCGCCACGCGTGGTCGACCCTTTTGAGGGCGCCGCCGGGCGTCCCCTCCGTCTCGTCCTCTTGGCCGGTGCTCCCGTCGCCGGGACGGTGGAAGAACTCGGCGTACACGGTGTGCTCGTCCGGCCCGTAGTTGCCCGTCGAGACGAGCCGACAGCTCGCCGAGTACGCGGTGTCGACGGCCGCCGCTCCGTCGTCGTGTTTGTAGGTCGTCGCCCCGCGGTGGCTCGTACCCATTATCCGTTGGCTGTAACTCCGCCAACGGACCCCCTCCGTCGTCTCGTGGCTGTTCTCCACCAGTCTCCACTTCCCGCGGTCCCAGCTGATTCTCGCGAGGTCGGGCGTGTCGTTCCCGCCGTCGTCGCTCTGCCACTCCCACGACACTGTGACGACGCTCTCGTCGCCGTAGTCGCCGTCGGTACACGCGACGTCGAGCGCCAACTCGAGGTCCACGGGCCCGTACGACGGCTCCCCGCCGAGCCGGCTACAGCCGGCGAACGCCGCCGCACCGACGGCCGCGAGGACTCGCCGACGACTGGTGGGCGGAGTTTTCATAACTGCGCATTCTCAAATCAGGACAAAAGAATTTCGCTACGGATGGAACGTCGGGGGCGGTCCGACAGTGCCCGGCGCGACCCCGGAACGCACGACTTTTGCGGCTGGGGCGGGAAACGTGTTTCAACGAATGATTTCGAAGGGCTGTGAACAGTGCGCCAAGGGCGGGAAGATGGTGCTTTTCGTCTACGGCTACTGTGACCAGCGCGACTGTTTCTACTGCCCACTTGGCGAGAACCGCAAGAACGTGAGCCAGGTGTACGCCAACGAGCGGCCCGTCGAGTCCGACGCCGACGTCATCGAGGAGGCAAAGCGGATGGACGCGCTTGGCTCCTCGATCACCGGCGGCGAACCCCAGGAGGCCCTAGAACGGACCTGCCACTACCTCGAACTCCTGAAAGAGGAGTTCGGCGAGAACCACCATACCCACCTCTACACCGGCATCACGGGCGGCCGCGAGAACATGCGCCGCCTCGCCGAGGCCGGCCTCGACGAAATACGGTTCCACCCACCCTACGAGCAGTGGGGCGACCTGCACGGCACAGAGTGGGAGGAGATTCTCTACGTCGCCCGCGAGGAGGGGCTGACCCCGGCCTTCGAGATTCCGGGGATTCGCGCCGAGCCGGAGTTCCTCGAGTTTCTCGACGAGGGCGCCGCCGAGTTCTGCAACGTCAACGAGTTCGAGATGTCGGACGGCAACTACCGCCGGATGCAGGAGGCGGGCTTCGAGCTCGAGGAGGGCCACATGTCGGCCGTCGAGGGGTCGAAGGCCGCCATCCTCGAGGAGATGGCCGACCACGAGCGGGTGTACTTCTGTACGAGCGTGTTCAAGGACGCCGCCCAGCACCGCTCACGGCTCAAGCGGATGGCACGCAACATCCGCCGAGAGTTCGACGACATCACCGAGGACGGCACCATCGTCTACGGCAAGACCTGGGTGACCGAGCGCCGCCTCGAGGAACTGGGCGTCCCCGAGTCGTTCTACACCGTCAAGTCCGACCACGTCGAGTTGGCATGGTGGCTGCTTGAGGAGATGGTCGACGAGGGCGACCTCAAGGAGGGCGAAATCGTCGAGCAGTACCCCACCTACGACGGGACCGTCGTCGAGCGGACGCCGCTGGCGTAGCGAGGATACAGGTGATTCACCGACGGCGAACGAAGTGAGCCGTCGGTCTTTTTTCATCGACGTTTTTTCGAGTCGAGCGGGACCTCCGGTCTTGCTGACCATGCGAACGGCGGCGAAGCCGCCGTGAGCAGAGAGCGGTTCGCCGCAGGCGACCCCGACGAGGAAAAAGGTCAGAGTGGGACGCCGCTGGCGTAGCAGGCCGTCGGCTTTTTATCGGCCAGTCGTAGTTCCAGATGTATGACGAGCGGTCCCTCCCTGCTGGACCTCACCGGCATCGGCGACGACAACCGGGTGCCGGCCCGGGTCGACCTCGAGGAGGACCTCGACCTGCGGGCGCTCGTCGACCGGAAGCTCCTGGCGCGGGTCCTCGACGGGCGATTAACTCCCGGCGTCGAGCGCGAGTGCCCCGCCGATTGTGACCAGCACCGCGCCGGCGGCCAGCCCCTCGTTCGGCCGGCCAGTCGCGGCGAGAACGCCGAAGGCCGCCAGGCCGCCGCCGAGACAGCAGGCAACGCCGACGGTCCGAGAGCGCCGCCGGAGGCGGCCGCCCCGACGGCGGCGGTAGTCGACCGCCCCGAGACCGACGATAGCCGCCGCGAGCGCGCCGACGAGCAGGCCCTCGGCGGCACCGTAGGCCAGCAGGCCGCCGGCGGCGAGCAGGCCGACGGCGAGCGAGGCGTCGGGCGAGAGCGGGGTGACCGGCTCGCCGAACCGGGCGTGGTACAGGACGGGCGGGACCGCGACGACGGCGGCGACGAGCGCGCCGAACAGCGGCCGGCCGGCCACGACCCCGTACAGCAGGGTCGGTGCGGCGCCGAGGAAGCCGGCCGCGAGGACCGCATCGGGGACGAACACCGTCTGTGGCGACTCCGAGCGGACGATGCCGAAGACGACGAACGGGTACAGGAGGCCAACGCTGACGAGGACTGTCGCGAGGTGGTCCGAGGAGAACAGCAGTCCGAACAGGGCGAAGGCAAACGCGAGAACGAGACCGACGACAGGCGCCGCCTCCGGAACCGGACGACTCATCGCCCGGAGTTCGGGGCGGGCCGACAAAGCGCTGGCGCTCCCGGCGCGGCGCGTCGCCCCGGCACCGACCGTCTCGGGCGGGGTCATGGCCCGCGTGTCGGGGCATCCGAAACGGTTTAACGGTGTCTCACCAAGCAACCCGCATGTCAGACTGCCCACTCGCCGAGGACTGCCCCAGTTTCTCCGAGCGGATCGAGGGGATGGGGTGTCAGCACTACGGCGACCGCGGCGGCGCCGAGTGGTGCTGTCGACGTCGAGGACATCCACGAGTCGGGCGCCGGCGTCGGCCGCACCGGGGACGGCTTCATCGTGATGGTCGACGGCGTGTTGCCGGAGGCCCGCGCGAGAGTCCGCATCACCGAGGTGCGGTCAAACCACGCCCGCGCCGAGGAGATAGAGCGGCTCCCGATGGACGACGACGCGGAGGAGACAGAGACGGCCGAGGGCGCCGAGGACGATGACGAGGAAGAACGGAGCGAGCGCGAGCGGGCACTCGACCGCGAGCGGCTGGGCAGCCGCGAGAACTTCTGGGGCAATTGACCCTCCCGGACCCCGACGACCTGCTGGGGCAGGTGGGCTTCGACGCGGAGGCGAGCGTTCTCACCCGCCGGCAGGCGGAGGTGCTCGCGTTCCGCGAGCGGGACGTCTCGCAGGCCGACATTCGAGAAGGCCCGCGAGACGGTCGCCTTCGCGGAGGCGCTGTCGGCGCCGGTCCGGGTGACCGTCAAGGCCGGCACCGACCTCTACGACGTGCCGAACATGGTGTACTCCGCCTGCGACGAGGCGGGCCTGAAGGTCAACCGGACCGCGCCGGAGGTGATGCGGCTGGTCGGCGAGGCCGCCGGCGACGCCGTCCACGGCCGGGAGGTCCGCCGCGACATCACCGTCAGCGTCACGGGCGACGGGACGGTCCAGGTCCGCGAGTGACGGACGCCGGGGGGCGATATAAGTCGGCGGCGCTCGAGGCGTCGGTATGGACCTCGGAATCGACGGCAACGCGGCACTGGTGACGGCAGGAACCGCGGGACTCGGGCTGGCGAGCGCGGAGGCACTGGCCCGGGCCGGCTGTGACGTCGCGGTGTGCGGCCGCGACGAGGACCGCCTCTCGCGGGCCGAAGCGCACCTAGAGGCAACTGGCGACGGCGATGTGCTCGGCGTCAGCGCCGACATCACCGAACACGACGAGATAGAGAGGTTCGTCGGCAAGACCATCCAATCGTTCGGCGGGCTCGACCACGTCGTCACGAGCGCCGGCGGGCCGCCCTCCGGCTCCTTTCTCGACACTGACGACGACGACTGGTATCACGCCTACGACCTGCTGGTGATGAGCGTCGTCCGGACGGTCCGGGCGGCCCACCCAGCTATTGTCGAGGACGGCGGCGGCACCGTCGTCTGCATCACC
>PXSL01000038.1 GCA_003022815.1 Halobacteriales archaeon SW_5_68_122
TCGGAGTCGACGACGTGGTGGGCGGTGTCGGTGCCGGTCGCCCGGAAGGCGTCGGCCAGCGACTCGCTCTGCTCGACGGTGAAGTGCCAGTCGCCGGTGAACGACAGCAGGAGCGCTTCGCCGTCGAAGGCCGCCACCGCATCGGCGTCCGACTCGTAGCCGGCCGCCAGGTCGTAGCTGTCCATCGCCCGGGTCAGATAGAGGTATGAGTTGGCGTCGAACCGCTTTGCGAACGTCTCGCCCTGGTAGTCGAGGTAGGACTCGACCTCTCGGTAGGGGAAGAAGCCGGCGGCGGGGTCCGTCTTGAAGGCGTCCCGGCCGGCGTCCATCCCGGCCGACCGGCGGCCGAACTTGTCCTCCATCGACGACTTCGAGAGGTACATCACGTGGCCGATCTGGCGGGCCAGCGCCAGCCCCTCGGTCGGGCCGTCGGCATCGTCGTCAGGGTCGTGGTAGTCGCCGCCCTGCCAGTCGGGGTCGGTGGTGATGGCCCGGCGGGCGATGGCGTCCAGCGCGAGACACTGCGAGTCGAGGCGGGCGGCGGCGGCGACCACCAGCAGGCGGTCGACGTGGTCGGGGTGCCGCTTGGCCCACTCGAGGACGTTCATGCCGCCGACAGAGCCGCCGACGACCGCGTGGAGATTCGGAATCCCCAGTTCGTCCAGCAGGCGGCGCTGGGCGCGGGTCCAGTCGCCGACCGTCACCGCCGGGAAGTCGGTGCCCCACGGCTCGCCCGTCTCGGGGTTCGTCGACGCCGGCCCCGAGGAGCCGTAACAAGACCCCGGCACGTTGACGCAGACGACGTGGTACTCGGTGGTGTCGATGGCCTTGCCCGGGCCGACGATGTCGTCCCACCAGGCGTAGGCTTGGCCGGCGGTGTCGGCCCGGCGTCGGCCGCCGGCGACGTGGGCGCTGCCGGTCAGGGCGTGGCAGACGAGCACCGCGTTGTTGCCGGTGAACTCGCCGTAGGTCTCGTAAGCCAACTCGAGGTCAGGGACGGACTCGCCGCACTCGAAGGTGAACTCCCCGACCGAAACGACGTCCTGGGCACCGCTCATAGGCCGCCGTCGAGGTCGGCGATGACGTCCTCGACATCCTCGATGCCGACCGACAGGCGCACGAGGTCGGGGGTGACGCCGCTGGCGTGCTGTTCGGCCTCGGTCAACTGGGCGTGGGTGGTCGAGGCCGGGTGGATGACGAGCGTCCGGGCGTCGCCGACATTGGCGAGGAACTTCGCCACCTCGGTGTCCTCACACACCCGCTTTGCGGCGTCGTAACCGCCCTCCGGGCCGAAGGCTATCATGCCGCCGTGACCGCCCGAGAGGTACTTCGAGGCGAGGTCGTGGGTCTCGTGGCTCTCGAGGCCGGGGTAGCGCACCCACGCCACCTCGGGGTGGTCCTCGAGGAACTCCGCGACCGCGGCGGCGTTCTCGGAGTGCCGCTCCATCCGCAATCCGAGCGTCTCGAGGCCCTGCAGGGTGACCCAAGCGTCGAACGGCGACTGCCCGTCACCGAGGCTCCGGGCGCCGCGCTGGCGGGCCGCCATCACGAGCGCGCGGTCGCCGAACCGCTCGCGGAAGTTCACGCCGCCGAAGGCGGGGTTCGGGCCGCCGACCTCCGGGTACCGCTCGGGGTACTCCTCGAAGGGGAACGACCCATCCGCGACGAGGACGCCGCCCACCGTCGTCCCGGAGCCGTGAATCCATTTCGTCGTTGACTCCCAGACGAGGTCGGCACCGTGCTCCAGCGGCCGGCACAGCGCCGGCGTCGCGAAGGTATTGTCGACGAACAGCGGGACGCCGGCCTCATGTGCCACCTCGGCAATCTCCTCCAGTGGCGGGACCACGAGCGAGGGGTTACCGACCGTCTCGCAGTGGACGTAAGCGGTGTTCCCGTCGATTGCCTCCGCGTAGGCGTCGGGGTCCAGCGTGTCAACGAACCGCGCCTCGATGCCCCGCCGTCTGGCGGTATGGCTGAGATAGGTGTGGGTGCCGCCGTAGATGGAGGAGGCAGACACGACATTGTCGCCGGCCTCCGCCAGGACGAGCGTCGCGGCGTCCAGCGCCGCCATCCCGGAGGCGGTGGCCAGCGCCGCGGTCCCGCCCTCCAGGGAGGCCAGTCGCTCCTCTAAGGCCGCGACGGTCGGGTTCTCGATGCGCGAGTAGACGTGGCCCTCGTCCTCAAGGGCGTAGCGGGCGGCCGCGGTCTCGGCGTCGGGGAACTCGTAGGAGGTGGTCTGGTGGATAGGTGGCGCGGCGGCGCCCGTCCCGGCGTCGGGGCCCTGGCCGACGTGGAGACAGCGCGTGTCGAAGCCGAGGGACTGTGTGTCCTCGTTGCTCATGTACCATACGCATATATCTTCTTGCTTCTATAACTACCAGTTACGGCAAGCGTTGCCGGCCGCGGCGGCGGGAAACTTTTAGCAGGTTCATAAATCCCCGAACGTTCCGCGCAGTAGGCTACTGTTGCCTCGGCGAGTACGACGGCCAATAGGCGAACAGAATGACGCCTCGGGGGGGGACGGAGCGGGCGACCTCCCAGCGGTCGGTGCTCGGTGCGGTCGGCGCCGGGGTCGCGCTGAGGTCGTTACCGGCCGCCGGCGCGAGCGGCGGAAACGCGAGCGGCGTCGGGACGGATGCCGCGGTCCGCCGTCTTTTACGGCAACTACGTCACCTCCCAGGACGAGGCATTCACCGCTTACCTGGAGGCCGTCGGCCACCCCTACGAGAAGTTACGGGACGCCGAGTAGGACATCCACGTCGTCCACGTCAACCTCGACTACCGCGAGCCGGCGGCGTTCCGCGACCGGCTACACAACGCCATCCGGGTCTCGGCAATCCGGAAGTCCAGCGTCGAGTTTGAGTACGAATGCCACGACGAGGACGGCGACCTCGTCGCCGAAGGCGGGCTGGTTCACGTCACCATTGACGAGTCCGGCGACCCGACCCGCGTGCCCAACGAGTTCCGGGAGGCCGTTGTTCCATTCCGAGCCACCGGACTCCATGTAAGCGGGGGTTTCTTTTCGCTCGGGCCGAACGGTCGGGTATGCCGACGACCGCCGAGGTCGTAGACCGCTTGGACCGGCGCCTGATGAGCCTCGGAGTTTACGTCGAGCGCCACGCCATCGAGGCGAACGAGGACGGCCGGCGGCTCCACGTCGAGTACGAGACGGCCGCCAGCGGCCTCGCCAGCAGCGATATCGGCAACGTCTGTACGGAGCTCATCGAGGCCTACGAGGACGGCTGGGAGCCGCTGGACTGCCGCTTCTGGGCGTTTGCCACCGACGGCGCCGGCGACCTGCTCGGCGAGTGGGAGGTCCACGCCGGCTGGTTTCACGCCCTCGAGTGCGGCGATATCTCCGAGACTGACTTCTCGACGCTCGTGCTGTCGACCCGCCGCCCGGCCGACGAGAAGCCGCCGCCCCCGGAGGGGTAGCCGCCTGTTCGGTGGCCGAGGAGCGACTACAGGGGGAGTAGCGAGAGAGTCCATCCCTTCGGGGTGGGGTAAATCGCGTGCGCTCGGTACCCCAACCGTAGGATCTAGGCCGCTCGGGGTCGTACCTGACGGTAACTCAATCGCTGAAACCAATCCGGAAACACTGGGGTCCTTCCCGCCGATACGCACCGCATGGTGCTCACGGTACCCCTGCCCCTGCAACACGGGATGGGGTGACGGCACGACACAATCCAACCCCGTCGGCGTGCGAGTCTATCCACCGTGGTCGTTCGAAAATCTCCGATTTTCGTGATGACGAGAGACTCCGTCTCTCGAACCACAGAAAGGACAGGCAGGCCGATGGCACGGCCCGTGCGCCCCTGACCGCGAACGGCGGGGGCGAGCCCGACCACGCCGCGTGGTCGGGCGCTGTGCAAGGAGATACCGCGTCCCTGTCGGGACACGCAACACGCCACACCCCTCGCGGGGCTCACGTACCGAGCACGAACCGGAGTACGCCCACGCGGCGGAAGCTTGCCTCCGTCGGACGGGCGGGACCCACGCACCGTTTTGCCGGGTGCGATGGCCGGCCCGACCCCGAACGCGGGGAACCCCACGACTTCAGTCGTGGGAGGATGTCAGAGTACCCGCAGTCGGTAGCCCTCGAGGGCGTCCTCGTCGGTGACCCGTCCGGTCTCGGCGGCGGCATCGAGCAGTTCGGCGACGAACTCCTCGGGCACCTCGACGCCGATGAAGTCGGTGCCCTCCCGGCTCGTGGTCAGTCGCGCCATCGTGCGGTCGGTGCCGTCGTCGTTGTAGATGCTTCCGACGCGCTCGTCGTCCCGGCGGAACCGGAGGGTCACGTCCGTCGGCTCTATCGCGTCGAACGTCACCTCGAACACTCGGTCGTCGCCCTCAATTCGTGCGAGCATGCGGCCGTCGTGTTCGGCTACCGTGGTCTCCATACCCGCCATACGCGCTCGACGCCTATGACATCCTCCCCGGCGTGAACGCCAGGGTTTCCCAAGCGTTGGGATATTATGGTT
>PXSL01000039.1:0-16016 GCA_003022815.1 Halobacteriales archaeon SW_5_68_122
TGGCACATCCCCGTAGTAGCTCTCTCGTTCCATCACGTAGTGTTGCATGTTCGGGTAAATCGGGACGTACGCGACCGTGAGGGAATCGAGTGACCCACCGCCCTGACCCACACAGCCAGCGATTCCCGCCGTACCAATAGTGGCTGCCCCCGTCTGGAGCAACCTTCGACGCGAGATGTGAACCATCACTGTTGCTAATTATAGAGACTATTCTAATAATACCTGTGATTTGATCGAGTAGAGTTGATACTCATAGGGGCTTTGAAGCGTAGATGTTGCTAGGATTAACATGAATTCAGCGAGAGGGGTTAGAACGGAATCAGTTCATGTCGGCGAGCGGGCCGAAGTCATCCACCGGCAGCACGGAGTAGTCGATTGTGAGCGTGTCCTTTGTCGCTCGGATCTTCCCGACGAACGTCGATATCTCTTCCAGCGACCCTTCCAACACGAACAGTTCCATACAGTGATGCCCGCCGACGTGGCTGTGGAAGTTCGACGCGACGATGTTCTCGTGTTCGTGACGGAGATGCATCATCTTCTCTTCGACGCTTGTCGTCTCGTAGTCGAAAAGCACTGTTATGACACCCATCAAGTCTCGGTCTTCGAGTTTCTTGTCTTCAAACTCACTGAGGAGGTTTCGACTCGCCTCGCGAAGTACTTCACTGCGACCAGTATAGCCGTGATCGTCCGCGAACTGATCGATTCGATTAAGCAATTCCTCCGGCATCGAGACGCTGACCACACTCATATGGTAATATAGATTGCATAAAATATTAAAGATTATCATCTTCAGCTGCGTCATTAGAGCGATCGTAGATATGTCCTCCAACAATAGTGGAATGCCGGCATCTTATGACACACCGATTTGTTTCAGAATTGTGGAGTGTTGCTGGAACGAATTTTAGGGTTAGTCGAAAGCTCGTGACAAGTTTTGTTGGAGCAGAGGAAACAGAAGACACACATCAATACCATCCTCCGAGGTTGTGGCACACGCCACACCGTTGGGAGGAAGGCCAGTGGCTCGTGTCGAGAGTCCGCAGTCGACGGTCGAATGCCTGCTCAGCGCCCGGCGGGCGTTGCGCGCGTTGCCGTCGTTTTGAACGCGGCGACGACGCCGTCGCCCGCCTCAAAGGCGAGTCGGTCGAGGCTGTCTCCGGTCACCAGCGCGAGGAGCGCGTCGGTCGTGCCGACGTCAACGGCGACGTGGGCGATGGCCCTTCCCGGGTCGATTCGCGCGACGGTCCCCGAGAACCTGTTCCGGGCGCTGGTCGCCCCGCCCGGGGGCGCGTCCTCGGGGTCGTGGAGAGTGACCGTGTCGGCCCGGACGCTCACTTGGACGCGCCCTCCGGGGTCGACGTCCGGAGGCGCCTCCGTCGCCGGCGGCCCGCCGGTCGGAGCGTCATCAATCAGAAGCGCCCGGACCGTCCCCGCGTCGGTTTCTATCGTCCCGACCTCGCCGTCGCGGTCGACGACCCGGCCGTCGAGCACCGTCTCGGGGACGGCGGCAGTCCCGGACACCGCCGCCCGGAGTCGGTCGAACCGGGCGAGGAGGGTCCGGGCGTCGGGCGCGAGTCGACTCCCGCCGCCGTCCGCGCCGCCGCGCCGCCGCTCGACGAGCGACCCGAACGCGTCCTCGAGTTTCTCGAGGCGGTTCAGCGCCCGCGCCCGCGAGCGACCGAGCGACTCCGCGGCCCCGCTGACCGATCCGTGGTCGGCGACGGCCCGTAGCAGTTCGGCGTCGGCCGCGCCGAAGGTCACCCCACCGGCCTGCAGTCGCGCCTCGACGCCCGCGTCCATGGCCTCACTCGCGCTGCCGGAGGCAAAACCGTTTGGTCGGGCCGACAGTCGGAATCTGGCGGCCCGGTCAATAAACCAGTTCTCCATTGATGAAATCCCGCGTGCGCTCGTCGGTCGGCGCCTCGAAGATGCGCTCGGTCGGTCCGACCTCGGTGAACCCGTCGCCGAGCAGCACGCCCACCCGGTCGGCGACCCGTTCGTCGAGGTCGGAGGTGGGTTCGTCGAGCAGGAGGTAGTCGGGGTCGTACGCCAGCGCCCGGGCGAAGGAGACCCGCTGGGCCTCGCCGCCCGAGAGCGAGCGGGCGTTCCGTTCGAGCTCGTCGCCCAGCTCGACCACGTCGAGCGCCTCCGCGACGGCGGGCAACGGGCCGTCCGAGGCGGCCAGCGCACCGGGACGGCCCCGTAGCCGCTCGCGCCACGACCGGCGGACCCGCAGGCCGTACTCGACGTTCCGGGCGACGGTGCCGTCGAAGAGGCTCGGCTCCTGGAACACCATCCCGACGCGACGGCGGCGCGCGAGTCGGTCGTCGGCGTCCAGCGACCAGGCCGCCTCGCCGTCCAGTTCGACGGTCCCGGAGGTCGGCCGGACCGAGAGCGACAGGACCCGGAGCAGGGTCGTCTTCCCGACGCCCGAGGGGCCGATGATGCCGACGATTTCCCCCGGGTCGACCGCCAGCGACACGTCGTCGAGCACCGACTCGGTTCCGTACCGGTGGGAAACGTTCGAGAGCCGCATCATCGGTTCATCGCCCCAGCGTCGCCGAGGCGGACGACGACGGCGTTGACCACGAGCACGAGCGCTACGAGCACCGCCCCGAGCACCATCGCGGTGCCGTACTGACCCTGTCGGGCCTCCAGTTGGATGGCCGTCGTCAGCGTCCGGGTCTTCGAGACGCCGTCGGCGCTCGTGATGTTGCCGCCGACGATGAGCACCGACCCCACCTCGCTGATGGCCCGGCCGAACCCCGCGAGCACGGCCGTTGCGATGCCGTACCGCGCCTCCTTGACGACGACCAGCGCCACGTCCAGGCGGGTGCCGCCGAGGACCCGGGCGGCGTCGCGGACGCCGTCGTCGACGCCGCCGACCGCCGCGAGGCTGACGGCCATGACCGGCGGCGTCGCCAGCACGAACTGCGAGAGAATCATCGCCTCCTTTGTAAACACGAGGTCCAGCCGGCCGAGAGGGCCCTGGCTGGAGACGGCAAACAGCACGGCGAGGCCGACGACGACGCTCGGAAAACCCATGCCCGCGTTGATGACCGACTGCACGAGGCGCTTGCCGCGGAACTCGCTGAGCCCCAGCAGGATGGCGACCGGGACGCCGACGAGCGTGCTCAGCGTCACCGCGGCGATGCTGACGTACAGCGAGACGTAGACAATGCTCGGGACGTACCCCTCCCGGAACGGGAATCCGACGGCGAGCGCGAGCGGCGCGAGGTCCGGCGGCACGCTCACCCCCCCGTGGACTCGTCGCTCCAGCCCTCCGGGACGTACTGCTGGAAGTCCGGGGCCTCGGAGACGGCCTCGGGGAAGAACAGTTGCTCGCCGTCGGACTCGTAGGCCGCGATGGCGTCCTGTGCGTCGGGACTCGTTATCCACCCGATGTACGCCATCGCGAGGTCGTAGTTGACGCCCTCGTGGACGCCGGGGTTGACCGCCATGATTCCGTACGGGTTGGCGAGGATTTCCGGACCACCCTTGATTGGACCCTGGACGAGGACGACGAGGTCGAGTTGCGACCGCTGGGCGATGAACGTCCCGCGGTCCGAGAGCGTGTAGGCGCCCTGCTGGTTGGCGACGTTCAGCGCCTCGCCCATCCCGGCGCCGGTCTCCTGGTACCACCCCTCGATGCCGGCCGGGTCGCTCTCGGGGCCGACGAAGACGAAGTCGTTGAACATGAGGTCCCGCCGGTTGACGCCGTGGCCCTCGCGCAGGAACTCGTCCTCGAGGCCGCGGGCGTGGACCATCACCGCGTCCGAATCGCCGTTGCGGGCCGTCTCCAGGGCCGCCCCGGTCCCCTGGGCGACGGCGTCGACCGACACGCCGTACATCGCCTCGAACTCGGGGTGAATGGCGTCCAGCAACCCCGTGTCGTAGGTGCTGGTCGTCGTCGTCAGCGTCAGCGTCTCGCCGGCCACCCCCGGCCGGTCGGCCTCCCGTCTGCCGCCGACTCCGGCGCAACCGGCCGCACACGCAGTCGCCCCGGCGCCGAGCGCCCCAAGCAGTTCCCGCCGTTGTATCTGCATGGATACATCGGGGGCCCGCGGCATCAAATGCGTTTCGCCGGCCGCTCCAGTACTGTTCAGATAAGTGGTGAGGCGGTGACGGTTCGACTGAGCCCACCTCGGAAGCCCCCTCCCGCTCGGCGGCTCTGACTCGCTGTGATCCTCGGGCTTCGTCCTGCGGTTTTAGCGTCGTCGGAGCCGCCGACCGGTCGGCCCCTTCCAGTCCCACCCGACGGTGGACTGTGCAGGCCACCGCCGCTTATCTGAACACCGCCGCCGCTCCGGGGTCCGGCCCGCCGGGTCAGACGTACGGCTCGAACTCCCGGCCGAACAGGAGGAAGTAGCCGGTGCCGACGACGCCGACGGCCGCGGCGACGGTGAACGCAACGGTCGGGTTGACGAATTCCCAGAGGTAGCCGCCAAGCGCCGCGCTGGGGATGACGACGGTGTTTCGGAGCAGGTAGTAAGTGCCGGTGACCCGGCCGCCGGCGCCGGCCTCGGCGGGGCCCACGATGAGGGCCTTATGCGACGGCAGGCCGGCGAACCGGAGCCCAGAGAACGCGAAGACGGCGACCATGGTCCACTGTAGCGAGAGGACTGGCGACAGGACCGCCGGCGCCTCGACGAGCACGACCGGGAACAGCGCGTACACCGCAAAGCCGAGCGCGACGACGGGTTTGAGGCCGACGCGCTCGGCGGCCTTGGCGGCCGGCGCCATCGTCACGCCGCGACGGTCGTCTCGAAGCCCACCTCGTACACCTGCGTGATGACCAGGACGAAGAACACGTACACCATGCCATTGGCGAACCGGACGAGCGTGTCGCCGACCAGAAGCGGCCGCAGTTCCGCGGGCATGTCCCGGAGGTCCCGGCGGACCGCCGCCAGCCCGGCGAATGTGTCGCCGAGGACATCCTCGGTAGAATCGTAGAGGAGGTGCTGGGCGACGGTGCCGACGGCCCCAAAGACGACGGCCACCGCGAGGACGTACCGGAAGCTCACGGCGAACGCCGAGCGGAGACCGACGAGGACGGCCGCGAGCACGGGGCCGACGAGGAACGCCGTCCGGCGGAACGTCTCGGTGCTGGCGAAGCCGGCCGCCAGCCGCGAGGGGTCGGTCGCCTGCTTGATTACCGCGAACGTCGCCCCCAGACCGAACGACTTCCAGGCCTGCGCCAACAGCAGGCCGACGAATATCCACGCCCACGGCGGGACGTCGATTCGGGCGAGCGTGATCGTCCCCAGGGTCGGCGCGAACAGCCAGACGACGAACCCCAGCGTCGAGGCCAGTCCGAAGAGCGTCAGCGCGTACCGCGACCCCAGGCGGTCGGAGATTGCCCCACCAGGGTAGGGGTACACCGCCGAGATGACGTTGCCGGCGGTCCCGAACAGCCCGACAACGAACCCCGACGCGCCCAGCGCGACCATGTACTCCGGGAGGTAACGGTTGGTCATCTGGAAGCCGAGGCTGAAGGCGAACATCGCGAGCGACAGCACCAGTACGTCCCGCTTCAGGGCGAAGAACTGCCGGAAGGTGTCCAGTGGGCCTGAATCGTCCGTCTCGACAGTGACCTGTTTCCGGCTCATCTGTGGACGTCGCTGGCGGTCGTCGGGGCGCTCGTTCGGAGGGAGGTCGCCGGGCTACCTCAAACCTCCGGCGGGGCGAACCCACGCGGTCGCCGGTGGCTCTCCGGCCGGTCACTCCGCGTCGTCGAGTGCCTGCCAGGAGAGCCGCGTGTTCCGCGCCGCGGCCACCTGGTCGATGCGGCCGGCGGCGGTCCGCTCGGGCGCCGACTCCAGGGTCTCGTCGTCGTCCTCGCGGGCGGCGTTGAACGCCGCCGCTAGCTGGTCGAGGGTCCGCTTGCTCTCGGCCTCCGTTGGCTCGGTCATCAGCGCCTCCTCGACGATTTCGGGCCACTTGGTCGTCGGCGGGTGGACGCCGTAGTCGAGCATCCGCTTTGCGACATCGGCGGCGTCCTGGTCGCCCGCGCTCGCGACGAACTCGTGGTGGAACGGGCCGAACGGCACCTCGTAGCGCACCTGCTCGGCGAGGTAGTTGGCGTTCTGGACCTTGCCGATGGTCCGCTCGGGCGTGTACCGCTCGTATCTCCCGTCGCTTCCCTCCTGCGGGCCCTGTCCGCTCGTGCCGTCCGCGTCGCCCTGCGAGACGCGCCGAACGTGGGGGTCCGGCAGGAACTCCGCCAGCTCCTCGGTGACGCCGACCGGGCCCGAACCCGGGCCGCCGCCGCCGTGCGGCGTCGCGAACGTCTTGTGGACGTTGTAGTGCATCACGTCGAACCCCATGTCGCCGGGGCGGGCCCGCCCGAGAAGGGCGTTGAGGTTCGCGCCGTCGTAGTACAGCAGGCCACCGATGTCGTGGATCATCTCCGCGATCTCGCGGATGTCGCGCTCGAACAGCCCCAGAGTGTTGGGGTTGGTCAGCATCAGCGCCGCGGTCTCCTCGGAGAGCACCGCCGAAAGCGCCTCCAGGTCGACGCGGCCGTCCTCGCCGCTGGGCAGCGACACCACGTCGTAGCCGGCCAGCGCCGCCGACGCGAAGTTGGTGCCGTGCGCCGGCGGGCGGCTGGAGCGTGACAGCGTCCATCCCGCCGACCTTCGCGAGGTACCGCTGGAGTTCGTACTGAAGCTTCAGGTTGCCCTGAGTGGTCCGGTCGGGGCGGTCGGGGTGGACCAGCCCCTTCGGGTTGACCGCGACGTCCTCGGTGAACTTGGGGTTGTACTTCATCGTACAGGAGCCCAGCGGGAACGGTCCGGAGTCGACGCCGTAGTTCATCTCCGACAGCCGGGTGTAGTGCCGCGCCAGCTCCGGCTCCGAGACGTCGGGCAACTCGAGGCTGTCGCGGGTGAGGTCGTCGGGCAGCGGCGAGTCGACGTCGACGCGCTGGCGGTTCTTCTCCGAGAGCAGCGGCTCGTAGCGCTCCTCGTCGTCGGTCCAGCGCGCCTGGTCGTAGTCGAGCTCGTCGTCGCTCATCGTGCGGCCTCCCGGAAAGCCGCGATGAGGCCGTCGACGGCCGTCTCGTTGGTTTCGGTGACACAGACCTGCAGTTCGTGGTCGCCGACGACGTGGACCGCGTAGCCGGCCGACCGGAGGTCGTCGGCGGCCGCGGGCGCGGGCCGGTCGGTCCGGGCGACGAACTCCCGGAAGTGGTGCCGGTCGTGGGCCGGCGCCTCCACGCCCGAGAGGTCGTCGAGCCGGTCGGCCACCTCGTGGGCGCGGGTCACGCAGTTGTTGGCCAGTTCGACGAGTCCGTCGGGGCCGAGCCAGGCGGCGTGCATCGCCACCCGGAGCGCCACCCACGCCTGGTTGGTGCAGATGTTCGAGGTGGCCCGCTCGCGGCGGATGTGCTGTTCGCGGGTCTGCAGCGTCAGGGTGTATGCCCGCCGACCGGTCGCGTCCTCGCCGGCGCCGACCAGCCGCCCCGGCATCTGCCGGAGGAACGACTCCCGGCAGGCGAACAGCCCGATGCCCATCCCGTAGGCCGACGGCATGCCGAGCGAGGCGCCGCTGCCGACGACGACGTCGGCGCCGACGGCCGCCGGTTCCTCCAGGACCGCGAGCGCGACCGGGTCCGACCCGAGGACGAACACGGCGTCGTGGTCGTCGGCCAGGGCGCCGACGGTTCCGGCCTGCTCCTCTATCACGCCGCGGGCCGTCGGGTTCTCGGCGTAGACGACGAGCGTCTCCTCGTCGACGGTCTCGGTCAGCGCCTCGACGTCGGCGGCGCCGTCATCCATCGGGTACGTCTCCAGTGTCAGGTCGTGGCCGGCGACGTAGTTCTCGAGGGTGCGGCGGCGGCCCTCCTGGAGGTGTTCGGGGACGAGAACGCGATATCCGGACGTCTCCCGGACGCGGGTCCCGAGCGTGACCGCCTCGCCGAGCGCCGTCGCCGCGTCGTACATTGAGCAGTTGGCGACGCCGAGGCCGGTCAGCTCGACCAGCATCGACTGGTACTCGAACAGCGCCTGGAGGAAGCCCTGTGCGACCTCCGGCTGGTACTGGGTGTAGCTGGTGAGGAACTCCGAGCGGTCCGAGAGGTGGTCGACCATTGACGGGACGTAGTGGTCGTAGTGGCCGCGGCCGAGGAACTCCGCGAGGTCGTCGTTGGCCGACAGCGTCCGGTCGACGAGGTCACGGACCGCCCGTTCGCTCCGTGCTTCGATGCCGAACTCGCCGTCGAAGCGTACGTCGTCAGGGATGTCGAAGAGTGCCTCCTCGCCGTCGACACCGACCGCCGAGAGCATCGCCTCCGTCTCGGCGTCGGTGTGCGGCGCGTAGGGGCTTCCGTTTGCTGTCATAGGAAACCGAGTGTGCCGGAGGCTTACGGTGCGCGCGTAATGATTGCCCCGGTTCCGGCGGTCGAGCACCGGGACGCACGGATCGCGGGTCGGGGGCGCTTAACCGGCACAATTTAAACGGAAGCCGGTTCGAGTCCCAACCATGACGAGGTTCCTCGCGGCCACCGAGAGCGAGCGGACGAGCGAACGACTCGGGCGGTACCTGCGCGGGCGGGTCACCGACAACGACACCGTCTACGTGGTCAACTCCCTGCAGGGCGGCGACGACACCGACGAGGACGACATCGCGGACGGCGAGGCGGCCATGGAGGCGCTGGCCGAGGGGGTGCCGGACGCCGAATCGCACCAGCTGGTCCGGGGCAACAGCCCCGAGTCCGACATCGTAGCGTTCGCCGACGAACACGACGTCGACGAGATACTGCTCGGCGTCCGACAGCGAAGCCCAACCGGGAAGGTCATCTTCGGGTCGACCGCACAGGGGGTCCTGCTGTCATCGGATACACCCGTGGTCGCAATCCCACTGGACGCATGAGCGCGAGCGAACTGGAGGCGGTCGTCGAGCGGCTCCGGACCGCCCGCGAACACGTCGACGGCGATGCCGAGGAACGGATCGAGGGGCTTGTCGGGAAGGCCGAGAGCGCCCTCGAGGACGGCCGGACGCTCGACCACGGCGCGCTGGCGCGGATGACCCGGACGCTGTCGGAGCTGGCCGAGGATGCCGACGGCGAGACCGCCGAGGCCATCGAGGCCGCCAAGGACGCCATCTCGTCGTACCGCGAGGGCGTCCCGGGCGCCTAACCCTCGCCGTCGAGCAGGTTCTCGGCGAGAATCGGGACAAACGTCCCGATGTCGGTGACCATCCCGACCGCCTGCGCGGAACCGCGGTCCAGGAGCTGTGTCACCGTCGCGGGGTTAATGTCGACGCAGACCACCCGGGTCGTCGACGGCAGGCAGTTGCCCACCGCCACCGAGTGCAGAAGCGTCGACAGCATCAGCACCATGTCGGCGTCGTGGGCCTGCTCGCGGATGGCGTTCTGCGCCTCGACGGCGTCGGTGATAGTGTCCGGCAGCGGCCCGTCGTCGCGGATGGACCCCGCGATGACGTACGGCACGTCGTTGTCGACGCACTGGTACATGACGCCGGAGTCGAGCTTGCCGGCCTCGACGGCGGCCTCGATGCCGCCGGCCCGGATTATTTCGCTGATGGCGTAGATGTGGTGCTTGTGGCCGTGGCGGGCGTGGTCGAGCGTCTCGGTGTCGACGCCCAGCGACGTGCCGTAGAGGTCCCGCTCGATGTCATGAACGGCGAAGCCGTTGCCGACCGAGAGGCCGTCGACGTAGCCCGCCTCCACGAGGCGCGCGAGGTCCCCGCGGGCCCCGGAGTGGATGACCGCCGGACCGGCGACGACCAGTACGTTGCCGTTTTTGCGTTTCGTCTCCTCGATGGCGCCGGCTATCCCCTCGATTGTGGACTCGGAGGGCCGCTCGGCGGAGACGCCGCCCTGCATGAAGCCGAAGGCGCCCTCCTTCTCTCGGGGGCGCTCGGGGGGCTGGACCCGGATGCCGGCGTCGCCGGTCACCACCGTGTCGCCCTCGTCGATGGCGTTGAGCGTCTCCGTGTAGGCCCGGACCTCGTCGGCGTCCCGCGGGTCGTCACCGTCCGGCGAGGCCGCCTCCACGACGACCGCACAGTCCATCTCGACGTCCTCGACCTCGACCCACTCGCCGTCGATCCGTATCTGCGTCGGGTGGTTGGTCGTCGAGTAGAAGCCGTGCGGGACGACCTGGTCGGCTGGGGCCGGCTCGAGGGTGGCGTCCGAGGGGTCCGCGGGGTTGGCGCCCTGCTGGTGGAGGTCGTGGACGATGCGTTGGAGTTCGTCCTCGGAGTCGGCGGTCACGAGTAGCCTGGCGTAGGACTCCTGGTCCTTCCGGCGACCGATGTCGAACTCCTCGACGTCGAAGGAGCCGCCATGGTCCATCACGATGCCAAAGGCCGACTGCATCATCCCCGAGTCGATGATGTGGCCCTCCAGTTCGACGACGCGGGAGACGCTCATGCTCCAGAGGAGGGAGCCGGTCGCCAAGACGGTTGTGGGTCGGTTGGGGAGGCGACAGGTGCGAGATTGGATAAACGGATACGTTTGCCGGCTCGGGACGCGGTGGCATGGCAGGACGCAGTCGGAGGTACGGACCGGCGACAGCGAACAGAAGACGGTCGCGCTCACGCTTCTGGGCGCTGGGGTCGGGCTAAACGAGTAACTGACGGGTCGGTTTTTACGTCGAGCGACCCACGAGAGCCGTCTCCCCTCCGGCAGGCCAGCGGTCAGTCATCCGCGTCGGTTCGGGTCTCGACGGTCCACTCGCAGTCGGTCGCCTCCCGGAGCCGCTCGTAGAGCCGTCTCAGTCCGAGCGGCTCCGTCGCCGGGAGGACGTGGAACTCGACGACGCCGTCGCGGACCGCGACCCGGAAGGTGTCGCCCGTCTCGTCGTCGTGGACGAGGTACAGCGGTCCTCCAGGACCGACTCGACCAGTACCGCCAGGGCTCCGTCCTCCCGCGGCGCCGCCGGCGTCACCTCGAACACCGTGCCGCCCTCGTACTCGACGCCGCCACGCCGCGGGTAACGCCGGGTCGGGCGCTGGCGAATGGCGAATGTCGACGCGTCCTCGTCGGCCACACGACTTGTACGGCGCCATCTCGCTTAAGTTCGTGGGCGTCACGGCGGTCAGGGGTTGACCGGACAGCCCGCGACCCGGTCGCCACGCATCCCGTCGGCGACCCAGAACATCGACAGCAGTAGCGCGACCAGCGCCAGCAGGGCGAATTCGAGGCCGTCCAGGGGCAAAAAGAGCAGCGACGCCGAGACGCCGAACAGCGACAGAACCCCGACCAGAAGCGCCGAGCCACAGGCCGCACAGCCGGCGCCGAGCACGCCGAGGACCGCCCCGAGCGCGCTGCCGCCGCCGCCCGACAGCGAGACGCCGTGCTCGCGGAGGTGGTAGGTCACCATGGCGGTGTCGACGCCGAAAAGAACGGCAATGGCCACGAGGAGCCCGCCCTGGATGGGGTCGAACGCCGACCCGACGAACGGGTAGAGGTTGGCGAGTATCGTGACGCGGGCGCTCCTCGGCAGGGTGCCAGTGAGCGCCAGCTCGACGAGCGGCAGGTTCAGCGAGAAGACGAAAAGCGAGAGGCCGACGCCGGCCGCGAGCAGGGCTACGACGGTGTACGTCGGCACCGACAACACCAGCCGTGCGGTCCGCCCGACGAGTCGCCAGTCGTCGGCCGAACTCGGCACCGCGGGCAGTCGCTTGCGGACGCTCACGACTGGAACCCCAGCGCGCTGGCGAAGACGTCGTCGGCGGCCTCGCGGTTGCTCCGGATGAGCTCGTCGTGTTCGGCGTTCCGGGCCGCCGTCACCACCGCCTCGGCGCCGGCGGACGTCGCCTTCTCCAGGAAAGTCCGCGAGCGCTCGAACACATTGTCGGTGTCGAAGCCCGATTGCTCCTCGTAGTAGTGGGCTTTCAGCGACCAGAACGCGTCGGCGGCGGCGTCGAACGTCGATGCCATCACATGGCTGGCCGGGTCGGCCCACGGGAACGTGATGTCGAGAGTCCGGTAGACGAAGGTCGCGTCCCCGGGGTCGACGAGTTCGGCCTTCAGTCGCGGGAACGTCTCGGTCTCGAAGCGGCGACAGGACCGACACGAAGGGTCCTCGAAGGCGGCGACGACGCCCAGAGCATCCAGCGTTCCGAGGGTCGGCTGTCCCTCGATGCCGTCGGTGGAGGGGTGAGATTCGAAGGACGACTCGTTGTCGCCGACACCGAGGCATCCCGCGAGCGCGGCGGCCGTGCTCCCGGCTACCCCGGCGAGCAACGACCGACGGGTACCGTTCATGATTGATTGTTCCGCGCTCGGAGCATATCGATTCGTCGGAGCTGTGGCTCGGCCGCACGAGCGTCATACACTGGTCTGACGCGGATTTATGAGATTGC
Organism: Halobacteriales archaeon SW_5_68_122; assembly: GCA_003022815.1. The sequence continues at coordinate 12,331 of PXSL01000039.1, forward strand.
CTGTCGAGAGTCGGAGTATGATAACGTTCGAACGACCGACTCCCGATCTGGGGACTGAACACGACATCGTCAGCAAGCGTAGCATCGCTTTTCTCATCGACCTCGTCGGTCTCGCCGTTGTCTTGGGTCTCATGACGAACATCGCGTTTTTAACGTGGGAACCGCTCGGATTCCTGGTTCTGGCTCTCGACGTGGTTCTGGCCTTTGCGTACTTCGTCTATTTCGAGGCTAAGTACGGTCAGACCATCGGGAAGATGCTCATGGATATCGTCGTCGTCAGCGAGGATGACGGGTCGATATCGTACAAAGAGGCGACGGTACGGACGCTGTTGCGTCCCTTCGATACGTTCGGCCTCGTCGCCATCTACGTCACCGACCGCAAGCAGCGAATCGGCGACCTCGCGGCCGACACCGTCGTCGTGAAGACCAAAGAGAAACCGGACCCATTATAGAGGCGAGGGTTCAAGTACCGGAACGCGGCCAGACGGCCCGTGACCTGAGCCGTCGCCGGCGGCCGGTCGGAGCGGGAGCGCGGGACGCCGCCGCCGAACCTCGAGTTCCGCCTGCTCGCAACGCCACCTTCGTCACCTATATCGAACCGTAGCACGTAGCAGTTCGCATGTGCGGTCGTTACAGTCTGTTCACGCCGCCGGAAGAACTCGAGGAACGCTTCGACGCCCGGTTCGCCTTCGAGTTCGAGCCTCGCTACAACGCCGCCCCCAGCCAGCGGTTGCCCGTTATCACGGGCGAGGACCCGACGGCGATTCGGCCCCTGGAGTGGGGGCTGATTCCCCGCTGGGCCGACGAGTCTGACGAGGGGCACATCAACGCCCGCGCGGAGACGGTCGAAGAGAAACCCGCCTTCGCCGACGCGTACGAGGCCGCTGCCGACGCCAAGGACCGGGACACGCCGGCGTCGGGCCGGTGTCTCGTGCCCGCGGACGGCTTCTACGAGTGGGCCGACACCGGCGACGGCAAGCGGCCGTACCGCGTCGCCCTCGATGACGACCGGCCGTTCGCGATGGCCGGCCTCTGGGAGCGAGCCCAACGAGGTGGTTGAGCCGCTGCACCACCGGATGGCGGTGGTGCTCTCCCCCGAGGAAGAGTCGGCCTGGCTCGAGGGCGAGGACGTCGCTCTCGACCCCGCGCCAGCCGGCGAGTTCCGCGCGTACCCGGTCTCGACGGCGGTCAACGACCCGTCGAACGACCGGCCGGAACTGCTCCGGAACGTCGAGGGTTAGGGGGCAAACGCCTAAGCGCCCGGCCGCCGACGGATCGGGCAATGACCCTGACCGACCGCCTGCCGTTCGTCGGGAGCGACGAACCGGAGGTCGGAGCCTTCCTCGACCGTGCCGCCGCGTGGGCGACGGAGCTGACCTACGAGGAGATACCGCCGCCGGTCCGAAGGGCGGCGAAGGCACAGTTCACCAGCACCGTCGGGGCCGCGGTCTGGACCCGGAGCCACCCCCTCGGTGGTAGCGTTGTCGAGACGGTCACCGAAGGGGACGACAGCGGGAGCGCGACGCTCGTCGGGGGCGAACGCCTGTCGCCCGCGGACGCAGCTCGCGGGAACGCCGCCCTCTCGATGGCGCTGGACTTCGACGACACCGTGCTCGGCGGCCACACCGGCCACAGTAGCGTCTTCGTCCCGCTGGCGTACGCCGAGTCGGCGGGCGCCGCCGGCCGCCGGGTCCTCGTCGCACAGGTCGCGGCCAACGAGGTGGCCGCCCGCCTCGCGTCGGCGGCGGCCATCGGCCCGTTCCGCGGCCAGCAGACCGCCTACATCCACGCCGTCGGCGCGGCCGTCGCGCGGGCGGTCGTCGAGGGCGACGACGCCGGGACCCTGGCCCACGCGCTCGGGACCGCGCTGCTGCAACCGCCGTGGCGGCTCGAACCGCCGTTTCTCGGCGCCGACGCGAAGCTCTGGAGCGCGAGCGAGCCGGTCAGGAGCGGCATCGCCGCCGTCGACAGCGCCCGGAACGGACTGGCCGGCGCGACGGACCTCGTCGAGGCCAACGGTGGCTTCCTGTCGGCGTTCTCCGAGCGCCCCCTCGAAGAGTTCCTCGCCGGATTCGGCGAGCGGTGGCACACCCGGGCGGTGACCGTCAAGGCCATCCCGGGATGTGCGTACGTGACGGCGCCGATAGAGGCCGCCCTGGAGGCGCGGGGACGGCTGGACCGCGGCCGGACGGCCATCCGGCGCGTCGACGTGTACGGCTCGCTGTTCACGACCGAGGTGAACGAGCGGGCGGCGCCGTATCTGGACGGCCCGGACAGTCCCGTCAGTGCCCTGTCGTTCAGCGTGCCGTTCAACGTCGCCGTCGCGCTGGCCGACGGTGAGCACACGCCACGACAGGTCGGCGAGCGCGTCACCGACGGGGCCGTCTGGCGGCTGGCGGAGCGGGTGTCGGTCCACCACGACAGCTCGTTCACCGTGGCGGCGCTGGACTCGGAGGTGCCGGTCGGCGCGATGCTGCGCCGGGTCGGCCTCGCCGTCTTTGCGTACGCCGCCAGCAACGTCGGCCCGGCGGCGACGGTTCGGCACCTCCCGACGCTGGCCCGGTTCGTCCGCAAGCGCCCGCTCCCGACGGACCTCTCGGAGGCGGACAAGCGGATGGGCGCATGCGTTACCGTGACGACGACCGACGCCCGGACAGTCGAGGCGACCGTCGAGCATCCCTCGGGGTTCGCGGGGAAGCCGCTCCCGGAGATCCGGGCGGTCGCGCGCCGGAAATGCTGGACCGGCCTGACGGCCGCCGGTCTCCGGGAGTCGACCGCCAGACGCCGGGCCGATGCGCTGCTGGCGCTCGAAGAGGCCGACGCCGTGTCGGCGGCGGGACTGACCTACCGCGGGGGTTCCGGATGAGGCCCGAGCGGGTCGGCGCGGTGGTCAATCCCCACGCCGGCGGCGGGAACCCCGCGGCGCTGTACGCGACTCTGGCGGACTGCTTTCCCGGTGCCGACGTCGACGCGAGAATCACGACCGGTCCCGACGACGTGCCGATCGCGGCCCGCGAACAGGCCGCCTCGGCGGACCTACTCGTGGTGATTGGCGGCGACGGGACGCTACGCGAGGTGGCGGCCGCGCTCGTCGAGTCCGAACACAAGACGCCGCTGTTCGTCGTGCCCGCCGGCCGCGGCAACTCTTCGTACCGGCACCTGTACGGCAGCGCCGACTGGCGGGACGTCACCCGGCGTCTCGCGGACGGCCTTGAGACCCGCCCGCTCGAGGTCGGTCGAATCGAAAGCACGCCCACCGTCGACCCGACCTACTTCCTCCTGGGATTCACCGCGGGCCTCTTCCGGAGCGCGCTGGACAACGCCGAACGACTCCGGGTCCTGCCGGGACCGCTCGCGTATCTCGTCGCGACCGGACAGGCGGCCTTCCTCGACGGGCCCGTCGAGGCCTCGGTATCGGTCGACGACGACCCGCTCTTCGACGGCACCGCCCGGCTTGTCGCCGTCGGCGGCGGCCGCTACCGCGGCAGCGCCTTCGAGCTGTTCCCGGAGTCCCGGCCCGGCGACGGGACGCTGCACGCGGTCGTCATCGAACCCGCGGGCCTCGGCGGCGCGGTCTCGCTCGTTCGACTGGCCCGACGCGGCCGGCTCCTCGAGCATCCGGCGGTCACGCACGGAGCCGGCGAGTCAGTGTGCGTCGAATCGGGGGCAGGTCTCCCAGTTGAGGT
>PXSL01000039.1:16027-17279 GCA_003022815.1 Halobacteriales archaeon SW_5_68_122
CCGGGGTCGCGACACGCGGACGGCGACGTTTTTCCGAGTTCCAAACGGCCAAAGAGGTTTTTAGGGTCGAGGATGTGTGGTATACTCATGCATGTCCGCTGAATCGGGGTCGATAGATGGGGCAGGACGACAGGAGGGTATCTCGGTCGTGTACGTCGACGACTACGAGGAGCTGTGCGAACTCACCGCCGAAGGCCTCGAGGACGCGAGTTCGCGGATCTCCGTGACGACCGCGAACGAACCGGCCGTCATCACCGACCAGGTGGACGAGTTCGACTGCATCGTCGCCGACTACGCGATGCCCGACATCGACGGGCTCGAGTTGCTCCGCCAGGTCCGAAACCGCGACGAGGAGGTTCCGTTTATCCTCTACACGAGCAAGGGCAGCGAGGACATCGCCAGCGAGGCCATCTCGCTCGGGGTCACCGACTACCTCGCCAAGCGGGGCGGCCCGGAGCGGTTCGTTCGGCTGGCACACCGCATCGAGAACGTCGTCGACGCCAACCGGGCGACCGAGGTAGTCGAGCGAACCCGCAAGCAGGCCCGGACGACCGTCGAACGCGAGCGGGCGCGGTTCCAGGCGCTCATCGAGCGGTCACCGGCCCTGACGGTCCTCCTCGACGCCGAGGGCCATCTTGAGTACATCAGCCCCTCGGTCGAAGAGGTGACCGGCTACGAGCCGCGGGAGCTGCGGGGCGAGTCGGGCTTCGAGTACGTTCACCCCGAGGACCGCGAACGGCTCTACCGGGAGTTCGAGCGCAGCATCGAGGACCCCGACTACAGACCGACCGTCAAGTACCGCTTCCGGCACGCCGACGGTCGGTGGGTCAACTTCGAGTCCAGGGGGGTGAACCGCCTCGACGACCCGGCCGTCGAGGGGTTCGTCGTGAACACCAGGGACGTTACCGACCGCGAGCGGACCGAGCGTCGCCTCGAACACGAGCGACACCTCTCGGCGCGGATGCTGGAGGTCGCGCCCGCGCCGACGCTCGTGGTAGACGGTAACGGGAAGGTACTCCGGGCAAACCGGGACGCCGCCGAGGCCTTCGAGATGCGACGGAGCGAACTCACCCGCTCGTCGGCGAGCGACCTAGAGGCGTCGGTCGTGGACGCCAACGGCGGGATAGAGCCGTCCACCGAGTACCTCGGCGCGGTCGCCGCGGCATCGGGGCGGGAGTTGCACGGCGTCGAGTACGAGGTCGAGGTCCCGGCCGGTCGGCTCCGCCTCGTCGTCAACTCCGCGCCCGTGACC
>PXSL01000040.1 GCA_003022815.1 Halobacteriales archaeon SW_5_68_122
GCCAGCGCGGAGGCAGCCCTCGACCGGGCGGCCAACGAGCGGGCGCTCCGCCAGGAGCGGGACGACCTGGCGGCGCTGTTCGAGAACATCCCCGACCCGGCCGTCGAGACGAGGATGGAGGACGGCCAGCCCATCGTCGAGCGGGTCAACTCCGCCTTCGAGGAGACGTTCGGCTACACCGACGGGGAACTCCGCGGGGAAAACGTCGACGAATACGTCGTCCCCGGGGACCACGAGAACGAAGCCGTGGCGTACAACGAGCGCGTCGAGGCCGGCAAGGGGTTCCACGGCGAGGTCCGACGCCGCACCAGCGACGGCCTCCGCGATTTCATCCTGAACGTCGTCGCCCACAACGACGGCGGCACGGAGACGCGAGGCTACGCCATATACACGGACATCACCGAACAGAAGCAGCGCGAGCGGGAACTCCAGCGGCAGAACCTCCGCATCGAAGCGCTCCACGGCGTGACGAAGAAGATGAAGACCGCGACCGACCGCTCGGACATCTACGACATCGTCATCGACGCCGCCGAGAAGATACTGGCGTTCGACATCTGTCTCATCGACGAGATAGAGGACGACATCCTCGTGCCGAAGGCCGTCGGGTCGGGAATGTCGCTGGAGGACTACTACGACGAGACGCCGATTGACCGCGAGAACAACCTCGGGGCGGAGACGGCCCGGACCCGCGAGACCCTCGTCGTCGACGACCTCCGGGACAGCCGGTACGCGCCGGCGAACTTCGAGTACCGCTCGGCGCTGAGCCTCCCGCTGGACGACTGGGGCGTTTTCCAGGCCGTCGCCGAGGAGGAGGCCGCCTTCCCGGCGGCCGACCGCCAGCTGGCCGAACTACTGGCCGAGCACGCCACAGCCGCCATCAACCGCCAGGAGCGGGAGCGCGAACTGCAGGAGCGGGCCGACGAACTCGCAAAGCAGAACGAGCGGCTCGACAAATTCGCAAGCATCGTCAGCCACGACCTCCGGAACCCGCTGTCGGTCGCCCGTGGCCGACTCGACCTCGCGCGGATGACCGGCGACGAGGAGCACTACCGGGCCGTCGAGCGGGCCCACGAGCGCATGGACGAACTCGTCAGCGGACTGTTGACGCTGGCCCGGCAGGGCGAACTGAACAGCGACCCGGTGCCGGTCGAACTTCGGAGCGCCGCGGCTCAGGCGTGGCGGACCGTCGAGACCGGCGATCTCGAGCTGGTCACCGGCGACGCGCCGACCGTCGAGGCCGACCCCGAACGGCTCAGACAGCTGCTGGAGAACCTCTTTACCAACGCCGCCGAGCACGGCGACGGCGCGACGACCGTCACCGTTGGCCGGCTCGATGACGGCTTCTACGTCGCCGACGACGGCGTCGGTATCCCCGCCGACGAGCGCGGGGGCATCTTCCAGTCGGGACGCTCCAGCACCGAGGGGGGGACCGGCCTCGGGCTGGTCATCGTCGAGACCGTCGCCGAGGCCCACGGCTGGACCGTCTCGGCGACCGAGAGCGAGGCCGGCGGCGCACGCTTCGAGTTCCGCAATACGTCGGACGAGCCGGCCGCGTGATCCGCCCACGGCGACACACGGTCGCACCAGTGAGCCGCCGTTGGCCCACCGGCTGCGTGGCCTCTCCCGGTCAAGAACCCGTTTCGGAACGCAATGGAGCACGGACCAGGCCGAAGACGGCGGCACCATCCGGGTCGGCGCCCTCGACTTCGGCGGGGGCTCTGCGCGGCCGACGATGGGCCGGACATTCCCGTCGAAGAACGCGAGAACGTGTTCCCTTTCGGGTACTCGACCGAGGAGGAGGAGGGGACCGGGGTCGGTCTCACAATCGTCAGGGGGACAGCCGAGGCCCACGGGTGGACCGTGTCAGTCGCCGAAAGCAGGACCGGCGGCACACCGCTTGAGGTCGCCGACATCGGGAGCGGCGGAGTGGTCGACCAGACGGGGGCCGACCGACGGGTCCGGACAGGACGGAGCCCGGGCGCGGGAGACGACGGATTCCGAAACCCCAAGTGTCCGCCCTGCCCGAGCGTTCGTATGCTCGACATCGGCGCACACACCTCCATCGCGGGCGGCGTCTGCGGCACCTGCGGACAGATATTCACCCACTCCCCGCAGGTGTGGCAGGACCCCGACATCGGCGACGAGGAGGCCGAGCGGTTCCGCGAGGCCGCCGCCGAGGACGACGTCGGCCCGTGGGTCATCCACTCGTCGTACCTGGTGAACCTCTGTACGCCGAAAGAGGACCTCCGAGAGAAGTCCATCGACTCCATGCAGGCGGAGGTCGACGCCGCCGAGACGCTCTCGATTCCGTACGTCAACGTCCATCTGGGCGCCCACACGGGCGCGGGCGTCGAGGGCGGCCTCGATAACGCCGCCTCCGCGCTGGAGCAACTGGATGTCCCCGACGGCGTGACCGTGCTGGTCGAGTCCGACGCCGGCGGCGGCACCAAACTCGGCAGCGAGTTCGAAGAACTGGCCGGCGTCCTGGAGCGGTGCTCGCTGGACCTGGACGTCTGTCTGGACACTGCCCACGCCTTCGCGGCCGGCTACGACCTCTCGACGCCCGATGGCGTCGAGGAGACGCTCGACGAGTTCGACGAGGTAATCGGCCTCGAACACCTGGAGTGTGTCCACCTCAACGACTCCAAGCACGCCTGCGGCACCAACAAGGATGAGCACGCCCACGTCGGCGAGGGCGAAATCGGCGAAGCGGGAATGGCCGCCTTCCTCAACCACGACGCCGTCGAGGAGTTGCCCATCGTTCTGGAGACGCCCACCGAGGACGGCCGGTCCTTCGAGTGGAACATCGAACGTGCCCGAGAGCTGTACGAGGAGTAGTCGACCGAGGAACGGCTGGCGGTGACCGCCTCGACCGAGGGTTTTTACGCGAATATATCGAGATATATCACATGGTGAAGACCATCCGTGTCTCCGAGGAGTTCCACGAACTCGTCGCCGCACATAAACGGGGTGGCGAGACTATGGAGGAGGCGCTGCGTCGCATGGTCGGCGGCCCGTCCCCGAAGATGCTGGAGGCGGCACTGGCCGGCGGCGACGAGAAGGCGGCAGCGGAGATGCGCGAAGTCATCGAGCGTGGGCGCGAGCGCGAGCGCGAACGGGCGGCCGAAATCCGCGAGCGGTTCGAGGAGTCCGGCGAGTGATACTCGACACGTCGTTCCTGCTCGACCTGAAGGACGGGGACGGGGCCGCCTTCGAGAAGGGCGTCGAGATACACGAGCGGACACAGCGAATCGTCCTCGTCACTGTCGCGGAACTACACTTCGGCGTCGAGTACACCGACTCGGAGGCGGAACGCCGACGCGTCGAAAACCTCCTGTCGATGTACCCGGTAGTCGTTCCCCGGGAGGCGGCCGCGAGGCGGGCCGGCGAACTCTGGGCGCGGGCCGCGAGGGAGCACGACCGCGACGTAGGCACCGCGGACGCGATGGTCGGCGCTGTCGCGGACCTGCACGACGAACCGGTCGTAACCGCCAACGTCGATGACTTCGAAGCACTCGGCGTCGACATTGAGACATACTGACCCCCACGGCGCTTTCGTTTCCTCGGTCTCGAATGCCCGCTCGATGCGTCGGGTCTCGGCGGACTACCTCCGGCGGACGCGCGACGGCATGTGGGCCGACAGCCGCAATGGGTAGCCGACGGCGGGCGCGATTCCCCTTTCCATGCTACCATGTCACACGTTACACGCCACCACATATCAGAGAAACTTACATTCTCCTCTGTCGTCTCCCCGGCCATGGAACCGGACCCGTTCGGGCGGGCGATACGCGACCACCACTGCGGCGAGCGGACGCATCCACTCGTGGACCGCGACGGCAGGGCGACCCGCGAGCACCCGATAGAGCGGTTCTACTTCGATCCGGTATCGGACGGCCCGGACCTCCGGTGGGTCGAGTCGTGGCTCTCGGGGCCGCTACTCGAGGCCGGCGCCGGCGCCGGCCGGCACGCGCTGTACTTCCAGGAGCGCCTCGAAACCGTCGCGACCGACGTCAGCCGCCATCTCGTCGAGGTGATGCGCGACCGGGGCGTCGCGGACGCCCGCCGGGCGGACATGTTCTCGCTACGGGACACCTTCGACCCCGACCGCTTCCGGTCGGTTTTCGCCAGGGGCACCCAGGCATGTCTGGCGGACTCGGCGGCCAGACTGCGGCGGTTCCTCGCGGACCTCGCGGCCGTCACGACCGCCGACGGGACCGCCGTCATCGACGGCTTCGACCCCGGCCACGAGCGCGCGCCGGAGCTGTTCGGCCACCGGCCGGACCCCGAGGCTGGCGTCGCACGACGCGTCTATCACCAGACCTACGAGGGCGAGGTCGGCGAAACCCTCTCGTCCCGGCTGTTCGGACCCGACCGACTTCGGGCGGCGGCCGAGAAAGCGGGCTGGCAGGTGGCCGATGTCCGCCGGGGGGACCCCCGGACGCCGCACTACCAGGCGGCGCTGGCGAAGTCCGGCATCGGGTGACCCGCTCGCGCGACGCGCCTTTTATTCGGCCCGAGGCGCAACCGCCACCGATGCGTCGGTTCTCGGCGGACTACCTCCGGCGGACGCGCGACGGCATGTGGGCCTCCCGGCGAGGTAATCGGCTGCGACCGCGACGCGGCGCTGCTGGCCGAACTCGAGAGGCCGGCCGTCCGCGGGGACGCCTACCACCTGCCTTTCGCCGACGACGCCGTCGACGTCGTGGTCTGTCAGGCGCTGCTCATCAACCTGTCCGACCCCGGGCGGGCAGTCCGGGAGTTCGCCCGCGTGGCGAGCGAGCGGGTCGCCTGCATCGAACCGGACAACGCGGCAGTGTCGGTCCGGTCGACGGTCGACGCCGAGAGCGCACTGGCGACGCGGGCCCGCCGTCGGTACCTCAGGGGTGTCGAGACGGACGTCGCGCTGGGTGGGGAGGCCGCCGGTCTCCTGCGGACGGCGGGGCTGTCGAACGTGACGACCGGCCGGTACGATCGGACGCTCGTCGTCGAACCGCCGTACTCCGAGACCGACATCGAGGCCGTCGGTCGGAAGGCCAGCGGCGCCGGCCTGCGGGAGCGACGGGAGACGATGGCCGGCACGGAGGAGGAACTGGACGCCCTCCGGCGGGAGTGGCGCGAGATGGGCCGGGCGGCTGTCCGGCAACTGCAGAACGGCGACTATCGCCGCGAGGAGACCGTCCCGTTCTACGTCAACGTCGGCGAACTGTGACAGGACGGCGGCGAGCGTCGGACGCGACCGTCAGGGCGGCAGTTCCGACTCGTGGCGCAGCGACTCCCTATCGAGGTCGGCGGCGGCGTCCCGGCCCGCCAGCCCCATCGTCAGGTCGAAGTTAGCGATGAGGTTCTCCAGGACGTGGTGGACGCCGTCAGCGCCGCCCAGCGCCAGGCCGTAGACGAACGGTCGGCCGACCAGGCAGGCGTCGGCGCCGAGCGACAGTGCCTTGTAGATGTCCGACCCGCGGCGAATCCCCGAATCGAAGGTGACGGTTGCCTCCTCGCCCACCGCTTCGACGATTCCCGGTAGCGCCTCCAGCGCGGTGATGGAGCCGTCCACCTGGCGGCCGCCGTGCGTGGAGACGCCGACGCCGTCGGCGCCGTGCTCGACCGCAAGCCGGGCGTCCTCGGGATGGAGCACGCCCTTAATAAGCACGGGCAGGTCGGTGTGGTCGAAGACGAACTCCAGATCGTCCCACGTCAGCGAGGAGTCCCCGAAGATGTCCAGGAAGTGGTCGACAGCCGTCTGCGGGTCCGCCTCGGGCGGGTCCTCGAGCTGGTCCCGGAAGGCGGGGTCGGAAAAGTAGTTAGCGACGCCGTGGCCGTCCAGGAACGGGTAGTAGCCGCGGTCGATGAGGCGCTCGCGCCACCCCAGCGTCGGCGCATCGACGGTGACGACGACCGCGTCGTAGCCCGCGTCCTCGGCGCGGTCGAGAAACGAGCGGGCGATGTCCTCGTCGCTGGACCAGTAGAACTGGAACCACTTGCGGGTGTCCCCGAGTGCCTCCGCGACGTTCTCCATCGAGTTCGAGGACAGCGACGAGAGGATGAACGGAACGTCTAGCTCCCGGCAGGCCCGCGCCGTCGCGAGTTCCCCCTCCTCGTGGACCATCCCCTGGACGCCCAGCGGCGTCACCATCGTCGGATAGGTGATCTCCTGGCCCAGTACCTCCGTCGTCAGGTCCCGGTCGGCGACCCCCTGCAACATTCGGGGGACGATGCGCCACTCCGAAAAGTCCTGTTCGGCCCGGAACGTCTCCTCGGCGCCGGCACCGCCATGGATGTACGCGCGGGCCTCCTCGCTCATCGCCTCGTGGGCCCGCTCCCGCAGGTCCTCGTAGCTGACGGGGAACTCGGGGGTCTCACCCTCGAACATTCCCTCGCGGTACACGCGGTCGAGCTTGCGGTTGCCGAACTGCTTTGTCATATCCGGATCATTGTTGTGGGATGGCTTAGCGTTGGGGGAGACGGCCAGTCCCGCTCACAGCCCGAGCGGACCGAGGTCGAGCCGCGAGACGAGGGCGGCCGCGCGGTCGTGCGGCGACCGTCGCTGGCCCCCCGTTTCCGGTCGGGGTCGCCCCGCCGACTCGTAGGCCGCATCGACGAACGCCTCGCGGGCACGGCGGTTCTCGAAGAGGCCGTGGAGGTAGGTCCCCAGGACGTCCCCAATGGCGGCGCCCGAGCCCTCGAAGGGACGGGCGGCGTCGCCGAGGAGCCGGGTCCGGCCCATGTGTATCTCGTAGCCGGTGACCGGGCCGTCGGCGCCGGCCAGCGGGCCACAGCCGCGGAGCCGGCGCTCGACGGCCGCGACAGTCTTGTCGGGTGCAAAACGGGTCTCGACGGGCAGCAGGCCGGCGCCGGGGATCTCCTCGCGGTCGCCGGTCGACTCGAGGGCCGCGTTGGTCAGCCGCTCGCCGAGCAGCTGGTAGCCGCCACAGAGCCCGACGACCGGGCCGTCGAACCCCCGTAGCGCCCCGAAGAGGCCGGCCTCACGGGCCGCGGCGGCGTCGTCGGCAGTGTTCTTCGTGCCGGTGAGCAAGACGGCGTCCGCGTCCAGGGCGGCGTCCAGCGGCACGAACCGAACCCGGACGCCCGACACGCGGGCCAGCGGCTCGACGTCAGTGACGTTGGAGGCCCGCGGCAGCCGGGGCACGGCGACGGTGACCTGCCGGGAGTCGGGTGCGTCGTCGTCGCCCCACAGCGCCGCCGTGTCGGGGTCCGGCAGTGCGAGGCTGTCCTCCTCGGGGAGCCCGGGGTCCTCGTGGGGCAGCACGCCGACCACCGGCACGCCGGTCCGCGCTTCAAGTTCCTCAAGGCCCGGCTCCAGCAGCGAGCGGTCCCCGCGGAACTTCGTGATGACGACCCCTGCGACCCGCTCTCGAACGTCGTCCGGGAGCAACTTGAGGGTCCCGACGACGGAGGCGAAAACGCCGCCGCGCTCGATGTCGGCGACGAGGAGGATGCGGGCGTCGGCGAAGCGGGCCGTCTCGAGGTTCGCCAGGTCGCGGTCGTGGAGGTTGATCTCGGCGATGGAGCCGGCCCCTTCCGCGACGACCACGTCGTGGGCGCCGGCGAGCCGGTCGTGGGCGACCTCGGCGGCGTCCCGTGCCCGCTCCCAGTGGATCCCGTAGTACTCGCCGGCCGACAGGTGTCCGACGGCCGTCCCGTCGATGATTAGCTGTGACTCCCCGTCGCCGCGGGGCTTCAGGAGGACGGGGTTGTGGTCGGTGGTCGCGGGCACGCGGGCCGCCCGGGCCTGGACGTACTGAGAGACCCCGACCTCGCCGAAGCCGTCGCCGGTCGCCGCCGCGACGGCACGGGCGTTGTTGGACATGTTCTGGGACTTGAACGGCGCGACGTCGACGCCGCGGTCGGCGAGCAGTCGACAGAGGCCGGCCGCGACCGTCGACTTGCCGACATGGCTAGCGGTGCCGGCGACGAGGACTGTCCGGGCGCGCGTCACACGGCGGGCTGGGGGCGGCGTCGGCAAACCGCTTACGCGTCGGCCGGGTCGGCGAGGGCGGGTGTGTGGTATGTGTAGCCGACCCGCTTATTACGCACCGCTCCCGTGTAACGAACGTCATGTCCGACTCAGAGGAACCACAGCTGGAGGCCCGGCTGGCCGAGCAGGCGACGTTCGAGCCGCCCGCGGAGTTCGTCGAGCAGGCCAACGTCTCCGACCCCTCGGTCTACGAGGAGTTTGAGGACGACTGGCCGGGCTGTTGGGAGCGGGCCGCCGACCTCGTCGACTGGGAGACCGACTACGACGAGGTGCTCGTCGACGACGACGAGCCGTTCTACGAGTGGTTTGTCGGCGGCGAGCTGAACGCCTCGTACAACTGCCTCGACAGGCACCTCGATTCGCGGGGCGACGAACTCGCTATCCAGTGGGAGGGCGAGCCGGGGGACACCCGCGAGTTCACCTACGAACAACTCCACCGCGAGGTGAACGAGTTCGCGGCCGCGCTCCGAGACTTGGGCGTCGAGGAGGACGACGTCGTGACGATGTATATGCCGATGATACCGGAGCTGCCGGTCGCAATGTTGGCGTGTGCCCGCATCGGCGCGCCCCACTCGGTGGTGTTCGCCGGCTTCTCGGCGGACGCGCTGGCGACGCGGATGAACGCCGCCGACTCGCAGTACCTAGTCACCTGCGACGGCTACTACCGCCGCGGCGACGGCCTGGACCACCTCTCGAAGGCCAACGAGGGGCTCGACGACGTCGACCACGGGACGACGGCGGTCGTGGTCGACCGGCTCGGCGACGAGCACGACCACGACCTCGGCGACGGTCAGCACGATTACGGGGAGCTGGTCGGCGACCACGAGGGCGCCGAGGTCGAGCCCGTCACCCGCGACGCCGAGGACATGCTGTTTCTCATGTACACCTCGGGGACGACGGGCAGACCGAAGGGCGTCAAGCACACCACCGGCGGCTACCTCTCGTACGTGTCCTGGACGTCGCACGCGGTGCTGGACGTCAAGCCCGAGGACACCTACTGGTGTGCCGCCGACATCGGCTGGATTACCGGCCACTCCTACATCGTCTACGGGCCGCTGGCGCTCGGCACGACGACGGTCATGTACGAGGGGACGCCTGACTACCCCGACAAGGACCGGCTGTGGGAGATCGTCGAGAGCTACGGCGTCAACCAGCTGTACACCGCGCCCACGGCCATCCGGGCGTTCATGAAGTGGGGCGAAGAGTACCCTGACCGGCACGACCTCTCCAGTCTCCGGCTGCTGGGCACCGTGGGCGAGCCAATCAACCCGAAGGCCTGGAAGTGGTACTACAAGCACATCGGCGACGAGTCCTGTCCCATCGTCGACACGTGGTGGCAGACGGAGACCGGCGGGATGATGATAACGACGCTACCGGGCGTTGGCACGATGAAGCCGGGGGCGGCGGGACCGCCGTTAGCCGGCATCAACGCCCGCGTCGTCGACACCGCTGGCGACGAAATCAGCCCGGGAGAGGCCGGTTACGTGACGGTCAACCGGCCGTGGCCCGGCATGTTGCGGACCCTCTACCGGAACGACGAGCGGTTCATCGACGAGTACTGGGAGAAGTACTCCGACACCGAGGCTGACGAGTGGGTCTACTTCCCCGAGGACGGCGCGAAAATCGACGAGGACGGCTACATCACCATTCTCGGCCGGGTCGACGACGTGATCAATGTCTCCGGCCACCGGCTCGGGACCATGGAGATAGAGTCGGCGGTCGTCGGCGTCGAGGGGGTCGCCGAGGCCGCCGCCGTCGGCGGCGACCACGAAATGAAGGGCGAGGCCGTCTACGCCTACGTCATCCTCGAGGACGGCTACGAGGAGGACGAGGAGACCCGCGAGCGGGTCATCGAGGGCGTCGAGGAGGCCATCGGTCCCATCGCCCGCCCGGAACAGGTCATCTTCACCCCGGAGCTGCCGAAGACCCGCTCGGGGAAAATAATGCGCCGGCTGTTGGAGGACATCGCCAATGGCGACGAGCTGGGCAACACCAGTACGCTCCGGAACCCGGACATCGTCGAGGACATCGAGGCGAAGGGGGTAGGGGACTGAGCGTGGCTCCGAAACCCGCCACTCGAACCGGCGAGACGGCGTTTGCTGGCACCGATACTATCAAATGATCTCGAATCAACCATGATAAAATGTCAGGCTCGGAATCCAACGTCGACCGCAGAACAGTCATCAAAGGAGCCGGCGCCGCCGGACTCGTCGGACTCGCCGGCTGTACCGGAAACGGCGGCGGAAACGGCAACGGCGACGGTGAGGAGTATCCGGCGATAGGAAACCACCCGGTCGGCGAGGACACCGTCACGTACGGGTTCAACGTTCCAAAGTCCGGGTCGTACGCCCAGGAAGGTGCCGACGAACTCCGCGGGTACAACCTCGCAGTCCAGCATCTCAACAACGGCGGCGGCTGGGTGGACGAGTGGGAGGACCTCTCCGGGGACGGTGTCCTCGGACGGACCGTCGAATCCGTCGAAGGCGATACGGCGACCGACGCCGACAGCGCACGCCAGGAGGCCGGCCGGATGATCAGCCGCGACGAGGCAATCATGGTGACCGGCGGGTCGTCGTCGGCGGTCGCCATCGCGGTCCAGGGGCTGTGCCAGGACGAGAAGGTCCAGTTCATGGCCTGTCTGACCCACTCGAACGACACGACGGGGTCTTCCTGTGTCCGGTACACCCAGCGGGAGATGTTCAACGCCTACATGACCGGGCAGTCGCTCGCGCCCGTCCTCCGGGAGGAGTACGGCGAGGACCTGAACTTCTATCAGATCTACGCGGACTACACCTGGGGCCAGACCGTCGAGCAGTCGATGCGGCAGTTCCTTGAGGACGCCGGCTGGAACGAGGTCGATTCGGTTCCGACGCCGCTCGGCACCTCGGACTACCAGTCGTTCCTCACGGACGTCCCGACCGACGAGGTGGACGTCCTCGTTTTGGCGCACTACGGGCTGGATGCCGCCAACTCGCTCCCACAGGCCCGCGAGCAGGGTCTCGGCGAGGAGATGGAACTAGTCGTCCCGCTGTACAACCGGCTGATGGCCAACGCGGCCAGCGATTCCATCCAGGGCGTCTTCGGGACGGCCGACTGGAACTGGCAGCTCGACGAGGAGTTCTCCCAGACGTTCGTCGAAGCCTTCGAGGGGGAGTACGATCGGGTACCGTCGTACGCGGCACGGCTGGCCTATACGCAGGCTCTACAGTACTCCGCGGCCGTCGAGCGCGCCGGGACGTTCTATCCGCCAGAGGTCATCCGCGAACTGGAAGGCTACGAGTACGACAATGCCGGCCTCGGCGCGGAGCTTTCCCGGGCGTGCGATCACCAGTCACAGAGTGACGTCCTCGTGGTCCAGGGCGCGGAAGAACAGACCGAAGACAAGTTGACCGAAGACAAGTTGCTCGAGATCGCCTCGCAGGTCTCTCGCGATCGGATCGGGTACGCGTGCGACGAGGGCCCGGCCGCCGAGTGCGAACTCGGCCCCTACGAGTGACGACGGCCGTCGGTTCCTGATCTCGGTCTTCTCGGTCGGGACGCAACCGAACCCCAAATATATGCAGTACGACACACGAAGGCCTACGAAACGGAGGAAAACGAATGGTAGCAGCTAGCACCATCGCGGAGATCATCATCAACGGGCTCCAGCAGGGGGCGATATTCGCGCTGTTGGGCATCGGGCTGACGATCATCCTCGGGACGATGAACTTCCTGAATCTCGCCCACGGGGCGCTGTATCTCGTCGGCGCGTACGTCGCAATGCTACTGTTCAGAGAGACACAGTTGAACAGCGGGCTGCTCGCGGAGAACGGGTTCACGACCGTCGGCGTCGACGGCGGGTTCCTCCTGGCGCTCGTCTTCGTCCCGGTGATCGGGCTCATCGTCGGGGCGGTGATGGAGCGATACGTCGCGAACCCCTTCTACAACCGCCCGGAGACCGACCAGCTCCTCGTGACGTTTGGGCTCGCGCTCATCATCGAGGAGCTGATCCGCCGGACGTTCGGCGGCGCGACGTTCCAAGCGATCACACCCGGCGAGGTCCTGGGCATGTCGGTGAGCGGGTCGGTGAACCTGCCGGTCGTCGGGTCGTATTCGGCGTGGCGGCTGTGGCTCATCGGTATCACGCTCGGCGTCATCGGAGTCACCTACCTCATCATCGAGAGGACCGACTTCGGGCTGGTCGTTCAGGCCGGCACACAGGACTCGGAGATGGTCCGGCTGATGGGCATCAGGATCACCCGTTCGTACAGCCTAGTGTTCGCGCTCGGTGCGGCGCTTGCGGCCTTCGCCGGGTTCATGGGTGTCACCTTCCAGACTATCAACCCACAGATCGGCACCCAGCGGGCGCTGATACCGGCGTTTCTGACGATCGTCGTCGGCGGTGCGGGGAACGTCCTCGGCGCCATCGTCGGCGGGTTCGTCCTCGGGATCACCCTCGCGGCGATGGTCGCCGTCGCGGCACAGTGGTCCCAGATCGTCCTCTACGGCGTCGCGGCGCTCGTACTGTTGGTTCGTCCCGAGGGACTGCTCGGCAGCGCGGTGGAACACTGATATGACCGATGATACGTCCACCGGCGACGCCCGGACCGACGGCGGCGCGGTGCACCGGAGCGAGAAGCCACGAACCCCGATCGACCGGCT
>PXSL01000041.1 GCA_003022815.1 Halobacteriales archaeon SW_5_68_122
GACGTACCGCGAAATCCGCTCTCCGCTCACGCTCGGCTCGATGGTCTTTTCGGCTCTGCTTCTGGTCGAGAACGTCGTTGCGCTGTGGTTCTACCTGTCCCCGCCGTCGATGCCGAGTGCCGCCGTCGAGGTGATGATGGTGCTCCAGGTGCTGGAGACGGCCGGCATCGGGGTTCTCGTCTACGTGACCTGGCGGTGACGGTCCGCCGGCGCCATGGTCGCACGCCAAGCCCGTCGCCGCGACGACCCGTTCGGTTGCGTCTTCGAATTGTGCGCACCTGCGGGGACGTCGAAGAGGGGGAGAGTCGGTCTGCACCTCATGGTCGATACAGGGCTTGTATAGAGTAGTTGAGTTAGCTTGCGCTTGCCCCGACGTAGATGCCTCGGAAAGCCCTCGGCCGGGTCCGGTCGCGCGGCTCGCTGCGCTCCTCGCTTCATTGCGATGCTTGCGTCACCGTGCTTCCCGGACCCGGTCTCGCCCTTTCAGTCCACCAGGCTGCCGGGGAGTCCACCGGCGGTCCCTGGTGGACTGAAAGGGCGAGCGGCGCTCGGAGCGCCGCGACTCGCTGCGCGCTTCGGTCGCTCCGCTCCCTCAGTGCTTGCGTCACCGGGAGAGCGAAGCTCTCCCGAGCTCGCGGCGCACGGCGCCGCGTACGAATCGCCCGTACCATACGCACCGCGACACAGCAATCCGAGACCAGGTCACGCACCCGCCCTCGAACGAGGGACCTGTGTCGCGGGCCCCGCTACCTGTTACAGCGAGAGAGTCCCGGCGTCGACGGCGCTTTGCGCCGTCTTTCCGTGGCGTCTCCGACGCCACGCTGTCGTCGGGCAATACCCGACTGCCTGAGGGACGTAATCCCTCTCTGTTCACGCCGGGCGTGAATCGCGTTCACTTTCACTCCACTTGCCACGGATTTATGCTGGGCGGGGTCAAATGTCCGGTAACTCAATCGCCGAAACCAATCCGGAAACACTGGGGTCCTTCCCGCCGACACGCGCCACCCGGCGCTCACAGTACCCCTGGCCCCTGCAACACGGGATGGGGTGACGGCGCAACACAATCCAACCCCGTCGGCGTGCGAGCCTGCCCACCGTGGTCGTTCGAAAATCTCCGATTTTCGTGATGACGAGAATCGTTGATTCTCGAACCACAGAAAGGGCAGGCAGGCCGATGGCATGGCCCGTGTCCGGCCGCCGTCAAATGGCGGCCGGTCGCCCGGTGCGGTATCGGGCGCTGTGCGAGCGGATACCGCGTCCCTGCCGGGACGCGCAACACGCCACACCCTGCAAAGGGCCGAAGTACCGAGCACAAACCGGAGTACGCCCATGCGGCGGAATCTTGCCTCCGTCGGTGTCGGGACCGGCCCGACCCCGAGCGCGGGGAAACCCCGGCGTCGTCGGGCGCTGCCCGACTGCTTGAGGGAGCTTCGCTCCCTCTCCATTCACGCCAGGGAGGATGTCATTCGAAGGCGTGCCGCTCCAACGTCTCCTTCGGAATCGTGTCTAGCACCGCCTCGTTGGTCGCCTTCAGCACCACCGGCGGCACCGTGGTCTCGGGGACCGACCCCTCGCGGACCGCCTCTAACGCCTCGACCCACCGGGGGACGCAGACGCACCATCGGTCGCCCGGTTCGAGACCGGGGAAGTCGAACGCCGGCCGCGGCGTCGTGAGGTCGTTGCCCCGCTCCTTGCCGAACTGGAGGAACTCGTCGGTCACGACCGCACACAGCTCGTGGCGGCCGCGGTCGTCGTCGTGACACGCGCAGTGGCCGTCCCGCCGGAAGCCGGTCATCGGGTCGGTGCTGCACGGCTCCAGGGGGTCGCCGAGGACGTTCCGCTGGTCCATACGCGATTGCGGGACGGCAGGCACAAAAGCCCCCGGCGCCCGCGGGTCGTCCGGTCCGCGCCGACTCGCGCCCGAGGCTTCTTTTCCGACCGCCGCGAACGTCGGCGTATGAAACTCGGCGTGCTCTCGGACACCCACGACAACGTGCCGGCCGTCGAGGCCGCGATGGACCGCTTCGAGGCGGCCGGCGTCAAGTCGGTCGTCCACTGCGGGGACTTCATCGCGCCGCCGGTGATTCCGCACCTGGACCGCGACGGCGTCGCCGTCCACGCCGTCCGGGGCAACAATGACGGCGAGCGGGAGGGCCTGGTCTCGGCGTTCGAATCGCTCGACGGCGGCCGGCTCCACGGCCGGTTCGCCGAACTGGAGTTCGACGGCCGCGAGTTCGCGGTACTCCACGGCGAACAGTGGCCGGTCATCGAGGCGCTCGCGGCCGGCGGGTACGAGTACGTTCTTCATGGCCACTGGCACGTCCGCGAGCGGCGGGAGGTCGACGGAACGACGGTCATCAATCCGGGCGCGCATTTCCCGACGGTGCCGGCGGAACACCGGACCGTGACGGTCGTCGACACCGATGGCGACGAGGTAGCCTTCCACGACGTCAGGGAGTCGGTATGAGTGTGACCGTCCGGGCGGCGACCGGCGAGGACCTCGCGGCCGTCGAGTCGGTGGCCCGCGACGCGTGGTACGCCGCCTACGGCGGCTTTCTCGAACCGCGGACCGTCGAGGCCGGCCTCGCGGAGGCCTACGACGGGGCGGTGCTGTCGGCCGCCGTCGAGCACGACGACATCGAGTTCCTCGTTGCCGAGGCCGACGACGAGGTAGTCGGGTTCGCCAGCGCCGAGCGGACGTGGGCCGACGAGGTCGAGCTGCACACCCTCTACGTCCACCCGGACCGGTGGGGGGAGGGCGTCGGGTCGGCGCTCCTGTCGGCTACCGAGGAGTGGGCCCGTGAGCAAAGCGTCGCCCGCATCGTCTGCGGTGTGTTCGCCGAGAACGCCGTCGGGATTGAGTTCTTCGAGGCCAAGGGGTTCCGGCGGGGGCGGGAACGCGAGGCCGAACTCGCCGGGGAACGCCACCCCGAGTACGAGTTCGAGCGCGAAGTTTGAAGAGTCGGACCGCGCCGGGGAAGTCACGGGCGTTCCCGTCGGCGAACGCTTAAAAGGGCGTACACCCAAGCGGGTGTATGAAACACGTCACGATACCCGACGACCGTATCGGAGTTCTCATCGGCGAGGGGGGTGAGACGATGCGCAATATCGAGTCCCGCGCCGAGGTCCGCCTGGACATCGACTCCGAGACGGGGTCGGTGAAGGTCGAGTCCGTCGGCGACCCGGTGCTCGGCCTGAAGGGACCGGACGTCGTCAAGGCCATCGGCCGTGGGTTCGCCCCCGAGGACGCGATGCGCCTGCTTGACGGCGAGATGCAGCTGTTCGACATTGTCGACATCGAGGCGGCCACCCGCAACAAGAGCGACCTCCGGCGACAGAAGGGCCGGCTCATCGGCGAGGACGGCCGGACCCGTGAACTGATGGCCGAACTCAGCGGCGCCGATGTCGTCGTCTACGGGACGACGCTAAGCATCATTGGCAAACCCGAACAGGTCGACGCCGTCCGCAGTGCCGCCGAGATGATTCTCGACGGCGCGCCGCACGGCGCGGTGTACTCGTTCCTCGAGCGCCGGCACAACGAGATGAAGTCCAACAGTATCGAGTACCACCAGTTCACCGGGTAGCGACCTCAGAACGGCGCCTCGGCGTCGTCGGTGCCCGTCGAGACGGTCGCGTCGGGGACGTTCAGCGTCTCCGCCAGCTCGCCGCGCTCCTCGAGTTCCGCGAGGATGTCACTGCCGCCGACGAACTCACCGTTGACGAACGTCTGGGGGATGGTGTCCCAGCCGCTGTGGTCCTCCAGGGCCTCCCGGAAGGCGTCGAGGTTCTGGAGAGCGTCGACTACCTCGACGTCCTCGCGGTACTGCTTGACGAGCCCGAGCGCGCGCTCGGAGTAACCGCACTGCGGCATCAGCTCGTCGCCCTTCATGAACAGGGCCACTTCGTTATCGGCGATGGCCGCCTCGACGCGGTTGGCCACCTCGTCGGCGTCGAGTTCGGGTTCGTTAGGGTCGAACGTCATCAATAGACCGTTGCCGCCCACGAGGAATAGGCGTTGTGCCGGCCGTTGTAAGTCGGTCCGCCAGCACGGCCGCAACCCAGTGGCGCTCCCCCGGTGTGGTTTCGGCGAACCGCCGAGAACTAGTATTTAAATCCTGTGTGCAATCGATTCACACTCTTGTAACGGACCCTTCCGGCGGTTTTCTCCCTCCGTTTCAGCAACTTTTATATAGAACCACAGACAATCATTCGAACGACTATGGCACAACAAATGGGCAACCAGCCCCTCATCGTTCTTTCCGAGGAGAGCCAGCGAACGTCCGGCCGCGACGCGCAGTCGATGAACATCACCGCCGGCAAGGCGGTCGCGGAGTCCGTACGGACCACACTCGGTCCGAAAGGGATGGACAAGATGCTCGTCGACTCGACGGGCAACGTCGTCGTCACGAACGACGGTGTCACCATCCTCGGCGAGATGGACATCGAGCACCCGGCGGCCAACATGATCGTCGAGGTCGCCGAGACACAGGAGGAGGAGGTCGGCGACGGCACCACGACGAGCGTCGTCATCGCCGGCGAACTGCTGTCGAAGGCCGAGGACCTGCTGGAGCAGGACATCCACGCGACCATCCTCGCGCAGGGCTACCGGCAGGCCGCCGGCCGCGCTAAGGAAATCCTTGAGGAGATCGCCATCGACGTCGACGCCGACGACACCGACAAGCTGGAGTCCATCGCCGCGACGGCGATGACCGGCAAGGGCGCCGAGGCCTCGAAGGACCAGCTGGCGGAGCTGACCGTCGAGTCGGTCCGCGCGGTCGCCGACGACGACGACATCGACACGGACAACATCAAAGTCGAGAAGGTCGTCGGCGGCTCCGTCGACGAGTCCGAACTCGTCGAGGGCGTCATCGTCGGCAAGGAGCGCGTCCACGACAACATGCCCTACTTCGCCG
>PXSL01000042.1 GCA_003022815.1 Halobacteriales archaeon SW_5_68_122
GAACGTGGGGGTATGGACCGCATCCCCTTCGGGATACGACGGCTCGACACCACCATCGGTGGCGGCGCGCCGCCGGGCAGCGTGGTCCTCCTGTCGGGAAACGCCGGGGCCGGCGCCCGGGAGTTCATGTACACTTCGGCGGTGATGAACGGCCTCGCCGAGGGGGACCCGGAGCTGTTCGACCTCTACTACGGCGGCATCGACGACCGGGCGACGGCGCCCGAGGAGGTCCACTACATCTCCTTCACGTCCGAGGCCCGCCAGGTCGTGCGCGAGATGTCGCTGGCGATGGACGAGGAGATAGTCGAAGAGAGCATCGAGAACGTCCATTTCCACGACCTCTCGCCGGAGTTCTTCCGCCTCAGCCCGGTTCCCCGGGCGTGGTACTCCGAACGGACCGAGAGCATCTCGGAACTCGGTCAGTCACAGGACCGAAAGAGCGTCCCGGAGGCGCTCGGCGACCGCCTCACCGAACACGGCGCCGGCAACGTCGTGGTCATCGACTCCATCGCGGACCTCGTCGGGGCCCGGAACGCGGACCTGCCGTTCAGCGACATCCCCGTCCTGATGAAGGGGCTCTCCCGGGCCGCCCACGAGTGGGGCGGACTCATCCTCGTCCACGTCAACAACGAGACCCTGAACGACCAACAGCACGGCCAACTGGTCGACGCCGCCGACGGGACGCTGCTGTTCGAGTGGGAGAGCGGCGGTTCGGCTCGCGCACGCACCATGATCGTCCAGCAGTTCCGGGGCGTGCTCTCGCGCATCGAGGACGAGAACATCGTCCGCTTCGAAACCGAAATCGGCGACGCCGGCTTCGACATCAGCGACGTTCGAAAGATTCGGTAACGGGAAGACGGAAGCACGGCCGTCGGCCGCCACAGCGAGGCCGAGCGAGCGGGAGGGGGCGTTCGGAAACGCCGTCATCGCCGCCGAAGTGCGCTACCCTCTCTCGAACACTATTGTCACTCCAGGGTCGCGCCGATGGTGTCGCGGAGGTTTGCAATCGAGTCGGCGGTGTACTCGAGGTCCGTCCCGCCGACGGTCAGGGCGAGACGGCCGTCGTCGGTCGCCTCGCCGATGCGTTCGACCGGCGCGACACCCTCGAAGCGCTCCCGGACCGCCCCGGGGTCGGTCGTCTCGACGACGACCCGGCCGGCGGCCTCCGAGAAGGCTGCCTCCAGTTCCGGGGCCGGCACGGTCACGTCCGCGCCCGCCTCGCCGACCATCTCCGCCAGCGACACGGCTAGGCCGCCGTGGCTGACGTCGTGGGTCGCGAGCGTCGAGTCGAAGTCGGCCACGTCGGCGACGGCGTCGACGATGGCGCCAGCATCGTCGGGCACCGCCGGGAACCGGTCGGTCCCCCCGAACTCCGCGAGCAGTTGCGACCCCCCGAGTCGCCGCGCGCTCGCCTCGGCCCCGCCGACGACCAGCAGCCGACCCTTCCCCTCGAGGGCCGAGGAGGGCGCCTCGAACCCGGGCTTGGTGCCGGCCATCGCTAATGTCGGCGTCGGCGGAACCGGGCCTGTCGGTGAGTCGTTGTACAGCGAGACGTTGCCGCCGACCACCGGCACGTCGAGTTCCCGGCACATGTCGGCCAGGCCGTCGACGACGGCCTTGAAGCCGCCGTACACCTCGGGCGTCTCGGGGTTGCCGCCGTTGAGGCAGTCGACCGCCGCCAGCGGGTTGACCCCTTTGGCGGCGAGGTTGGTGGCATTCTCCAGGGCGACGGCGCGGGCACCGTCGTAGGGCGCGGCGTCTGTCCAGTTGGGGTCGGCGCCCGAGGAGAAGCCGAGGCCGATGCCCGTCTCGCCGTCGCCGGCCTCTCGAATCGTCATAATCGCGGCGTCGTCGCCCGGTTTCGTCGCCGTTCGGGTGCCGACCTCGTGGTCGTACTGGCGGTAGACCCACGCCTTCGAGGCGGTGTTCGGCGCGGTGACGACGGCCTCGAAGGCGGATTCGAGGTCCACGTCCGGTAGGTCCCGCTCGGGCGGCTCCGGTTCGACCGCCTCGAGGTCGTCGGTCGGCGCGCCGTCCGCGAGGAACTCCGCGGGACAGTCGACGGCCGTCTCGCCCTCGAACGTGCAGACGTAGTTGCCGTCGGTCACCTCGCCGACATCCGAACAGCCGAGGTCGTACTTCTCGGCGATTGCGCGGACCGCTTCGACGTTTTCCGGGCGGACCTCGTAGCACATCCGCTCCTGGGACTCCGCAAGCAGTATCTCCAGGGCGTTCATGTTCGGCTCCCGCTGGTGGACCGCCTCGAGTTCGATGCGAGCGCCGAGGCCGCCCTTGGCGACCAGCTCCGAGGAGGCGCCGCCCAGCCCCGCCGCGCCCAGGTCGCGGGCCGACCGCAGGAGGCCGGCCTCGACGAGCTCCTCGTTGGCCTCGATGAGCCGCTTTTCGGCGTAGGGGTCGCCCACCTGGACGGCCGGCCGGTCCTCGGTCTCGGCGTCCTCGGCGGCCCGTCGCGTTGCCCACCAGCAGGAGGCGGTTGCCCGGCTCCTCCGCGGTCGCCGTCACCAGTCGCTCCGCGTCGGTCAGGCCGATACAGGCGACGTTCACCAGGGGGTTGCCCTCGTAATCGTCGTGGAAGGCGACGCTACCGGTGACGGTGGGCACGCCGATGCAGTTACCGTAATGGGAGATGCCCTCCACGACGCCCTCGAAGAGGTACCGGGAGTGCTCGCGGTCGAAGTCGCCGAAGTAGAGGCTGTCGGCCAGCGCGATTGGGTAGGCGCCCATCGACATCGTGTCGCGGACGATGCCGCCGACGCCCGTCGCGGCGCCGTCGAAGGGGTCCACGTAGGAGGGGTGGTTGTGGGACTCGACGCCCATCGTGACGTAGGTGTCGCCCGGCTCGCCGGTCTCGGGGTCCGGCAGGGCGACGACGGCGGCGTCGTCGCCGAGGCCAACGACCACCTGCTCGCCCTCGCTGTCGAACGCCGACAGTAGCGGCCGCGAGGAGCGGTACGCGCAGTGCTCGCTCCAGAGGTTCTCGAACAGCGCTTCCTCGGCGGCGGTCGGCGCCCGGCCCAGCTCCGCCTCGACGAGTTCGCGGTCCGACGGCGGGAGACTCATTCATCCCGATGCTACCTTCGACCGAATAAATCGCTTTCCATGTGCACGTTCGTGCGCAGAACTGTTAGGCACCCCGAGGTCACTTGCTAACTGGTACGGCCGCGCCGTTCCGGTAGCCTGCTCATTCTCGCCGGGTGCAACGGCGCCCGCCGGCGACCCGACCGAGGCCGCGACGGTCACGCCGGCGCCGATTTCCGACGCGGCCGACCGGGCGGATGCCGGGGGCCGAACCGACGACGCGCCGGACATCGGCATCGTCGGCGGGGCTGCTCAACCCGCTGTTCGCGGCCGTCGCGATGGCCACCAGCAGCCTCGTCGTTGCCGACTCCTCGCAACCGCTGCTCTCCGAGTAGTGTCTTCCACATGGGCGCTCGACCCGGGGGCTTTTTCCCCGAGCCTCCGAACGGCCGGCCGTGCTGTCGGTCGAACTCCACGCCCACTCCGAGCTGTCGTACGACGGCCGCGACCCCGTCGAACTGCTTCTCGAGCAGGCGGAGGCCGTGGGGCTCGACGCGCTTGCGGTCACCGACCACGACGAGATAGAGGCCTCGCTGTCGGCGGCCGCCCGGGCCCGCGAGTACGACCTCGTGGGCATCCCGGGGATGGAGGTCTCGAGCGCCGCGGGCCACGTACTGGCGCTGGGCGTCGAGGAACTCGTCCCGGCGGGCCTGCCGTTCGGGGAGACCGTAGAGCACATCCGCGAGTTGGGCGGCATCGCCGTCATTCCGCACCCGTTCCAGTCCTCCAGACACGGCATTGCCGCTCACGTCACGAGCGCCCAATTGGCCGGCGCCGACGCAATCGAGGTGTACAACTCCCGTCTGTTCACGGGCCGCGCCAACAGGCGGGCCGAGCGGTTCGCCGAATCGAACGACCTCCCGATGACGGCCGGCAGCGACGCCCACATCGCCGAGATGGTCGGCCAGGCCGTCACCGAGGTCGACGCCTACCACCGGAGCGCCGAGGGAATCCTCGACGCTATCCGGGAGGGCCGCACCAGCGTCGTCGGCAAGCGGACGCCGTGGTTCATCAGCGTCCAGCAGTTCGGCGGCGGCGTCAGGCGACGGCTCACCTCGATGCTACCGTGGTGATGCAGGGCGCCGGCGTCGGAATGGTCCGGGCCGCCCTCGACGACCGGGAGCCGCTTCCGGGCACCTGTGGCTTCGCCGGCGAGCTCGAACCCGGACGGCTCGTTCGGGACGTGCTCGGTCGGTACCCGCTGTTCTCGGAACCGGGCGACCCGGCCGCACACAGCCCGGACCCCACGGACCTCGAGTCGCCGGAGGCGGTGCCGGCCGGCTGTCTCCGCGGGGCCGACGGCGACACGGGGGTCTGGACGCTGCCGAATCCGGAGCCGTTCGCGGACGACCGGGCAATCGAGGCGGTCCGGGCGGGGGTCACCGCCTCGGTGGACGCCGTCGAGGGCGCGCCGGCCGTCGCCTTCTCCGGCGGCGTCGACTCCTCCATTCTGGCCGCGCGCTTCGACGGGCCGCTGTACGTCGGCGGCTTCGAGGACAGCCACGACATCGAGGCCGCGCGGTCGGCCGCGGCGGCACTGGACCGGGAGATCCGGGTCGTCGAGTTCACACACGCCGACCTCAAGCGGGCCGTCCCCGAGCTGGTCGCGGCGACGGGGCGCTCGAACCCGATGGACGTTTGTATCGCCCTGCCGCTGTACCTGGTGGCCGAGCGCGTCGCCGCCGACGGCCACAACCGTCTGGCGGTCGGCCAGGGGGCCGACGAGCTGTTCGGCGGCTACGCCAAGGTGGCGACCCCGGCCGACGACGACCGCCTCGAGGCCGACACCGTCCGGGGCGCCACCCGTGAGGTCATCGGGTCGCTGCCGGCGCAACTGGAGCGGGACGTGCTGGCGCTGCGGGCGGCCGGCGTCGAACCGGTCGCGCCGCTTCTGTGCGACCGGGTCGTCACCGCGGCACTGCGGCTGCCGGCGCGGTTGCTCGTCGACGGCGACGAGCGGAAGGTCGCGCTCCGGCGGGCCGCCGACTTCGTGCCCGCCGAGCTACGGGGCCGCGACAAGAAGGCCGTTCAGTACGGCAGCCTCGTGGCGCGGGAACTCGACCGCCTCGCGCGACAGGCCGGCTTCAAGCGCCGGATGGACGACCACGTCGGCCGGTACGTCGACTCGCTGGTCGGGTCCGACTGACGGTTCACTCGGCTTCGACCGGGCAGTACAGCACCGGCACCTCGGCGTTCAGCATAACCGACTGGGAGACGCTACCGAAGACGGCCTTGCCGGCGGGCGAGCGCTTGCGCCCGGCCACCGACACGAGGTCGGCACCGACCTCCTCGGCGTAACCGACGATCTGCTCGCCGGGGTCGCCGCTGGTCTCGGCCATCGTCACCTTGATGCCGGCGTCCTCGAGGACATCTCCCGCCTCACGGGCAGGGCCGAACTGGCCGATGCTCGCTCCCTCGACGTTGTCGGTGAACACGTGGAGGACGGTCGCCTCGAGGACCTCCCAGTCGAGGTCCGCGACGTCAGTCGCCTGGACGCGGGCGCGCGTCTCGTCGTCGTCGACCGCGAGTAGTACGTCCGTCATGGTCCGAGCGGCCGTTCACGCTCACGGCATATATACCCCGTACCTTGCCGGGACTCCGGCCGGGAACCGCCGGCGTTTACACACACGAATGTCAAGCAAGCACCATGACACCGCTCGAAGTCGGGGTACGCCTCCTGGCCGGGGCGGCGCTCATCCTGGCGAACGGCTTCTTCGTCGCCGTCGAGTTCGCGCTGACCCGGGTCCGGCAGTATGCCGAGTCGGCGTTCGACGAACCCGGTCTCCAGCGGGCCTGGGCGATGACCGACGAACTGGAGATATACCTGACGGGCTGTCAGGTCGGCATCACCGCCTCCAGCATCGCGATCGGTATCGTCGCCGAACCGGCGCTTGCGGCGCTGTTCGAGCCGCTGTTCGGGAACTCGAGGCTGGCGTCGGTGGGCGCCGGCAGCCTCCTGGCGTTCGTCATCATCAACCTGGTGCACCTGACCCACGGCGAGCAGACGCCGACGTACCTCGGCGTCGAGCGCACCAAGACCGTCTGCCGGTACGGCGCGACGCCGCTGTACTACTATACGAAGCTCATCCGGCCGGTGATGGAGGTCGGCGACGCCGTCGCCAAGTGGACGCTCCGGCTGTTCGGCGTCCGGATGACGGGCGCGTGGCTGGAGACCGGCGAGGAGGTCATCGAGACCCGCGCCCAGCTCCGCAACCGGCTTGATACGCTCTTAGAGCAGGGCGACCTCCCCGAGGAGCGCCACGAGGAGATCGTCGGCGCGCTCGATGCCGGCCAGATACCGGTCGGCAGCGTCATGGTCGACGCCGAAGAGGTCATTTTCCTGTCGACGGAGCTCTCGTCGGCGGAGAACATCGAGCGGATGATAGAGACGCCGCACACCCGCTATCCGCTGGTCGGCGAGGAGCCCGAGTCGTTCGAGGGTATCGTCTATGTGCCCGCCGTGCTGGACCACCTCGAGAAGATACGGAGTGGCGAGCGGCGTCTCGAGGAGTTCGCGGCCGCGCCGATGACGGTCACGCCGGAGGCGAGCGTCAGCGACGCCATCGACCAGTTCCAGGCCGAGAGCCAGGAGCTCGCGCTGGTGCTGTCGGACGGCGAGGTGGTCGGGCTCCTCACCGGCGAGTGACCGCAGGGAACGAGCCCTCGAGGCGGAACGGCGACGGCAGGGAGCCGTGGAGCGTAGCGAGGCCGACTGACCGGAGGGAGGGAGGCCTCGGATAGCGAGCGGGGAGCGGCGCGACCCGCGAGCAATGCGAGCCCTCAGGTAAACGTCTCGACAGCTCGAGCGCCGAGGTCTCGGACGTCGGCGGCCAGCTCGTCGGCTCGGGCCTCGAGGTCGGCGGTGGTGAACCACTCCCAGGCGTCGGGGTCGGCTTCGTCGCGGCCGACCGGCTCGACCGTCCGGCGGTCGCTCTCGGCGAAGTAGACGAAATCGACGTGCTGGTGGGCCACGCGGCCGTCGTCGTGGACGTCGATGTCCTCGAGCAGGAAGGCGGCGGGCCGCGGCAGCGACTCGACCTGGTCCGTGTCGTAGGGGCCGGCGTCGGCGGCCAGCTCCGGACGGAGGCCGGTCTCCTCGAAGGTCTCCCGGAGCACCGTCTCATGGGGCAGCTCGTCGCGGTCGATGTGGCCGCCGGGCGGCAGCCACATCTCCAGTTTCTCGTGTTCGTGCAGGAGCGTCGCGCCGTCGTTGACGACGTAGCAGGTGGCGACGAAGTGTCTGGTCGTCTCCATGCAGGAGGCCGGTCCGGGGCCGTCTTTGCGGTTCCGGTCCCGGTGGCTGGCGCGAGCGGAGGCGTACGGTGTTAGGCTTCGAGGTTCTTCTCGGCCTCGAGCAGTTCGTGGTACCGGTTGCGGATGGTGACCTCCGAGATGTTGGCCACCTCGCTGACGTCGTTCTGGGTCACCTTCTCGTTGCAGAGCAGCGAGGCGGCGTAGATGGCGGCCGCCGCGAGTCCGACCGGGGACTTCCCGGAGTGGACGCCGGCCTCGGCGGCGCTGTCGAGCAGCTGGCGGGCGCGGCGCTCGACCTCGTCGCTCAACTCGAGGTCGCTTGCGAACCGCGGCAGGTAGCTCTTGGGGTCGGCGGGCTCTATCTCGAGGCTCAGTTCCCGGACGACGTACCGGTAGGTGCGGGCAATCTCGTCTTTGCCGACCCGGGAGACGTTCGACACCTCGTCGAGGCTACGGGGCGTGGAGGCCTGTCGGGCGGCGGCGTACAGCGACGCCGTCGAGACGCCCTCGATGGAGCGCCCGGGCAGTAGGTCCTCGTCGAGCGCGCGCCGGTAGATGACGCTGGCGGTCTCGCGGACGTTCTCGGGCAGGCCGAGTGCTGAGGCCATCCGGTCGATCTCGCCGAGCGCTTGCTTGAGGTTGCGCTCCTTGGAGTCGCGCGTCCGGAACCGCTCGTTCCAGGTGCGGAGCCGCTGCATCTTCTGACGCTGGCGGCTCGACAGGGAGTTGCCGTAGGCGTCCTTGTCCTGCCAGCCAATATTGGTCGACAGGCCCTCGTCGTGCATCATCTTCGTGGTCGGTGCCCCGACGCGGGACTTCTCGTCCTTCTCGGCACTGTCGAAGGCCCGCCACTCCGGGCCGCGGTCAATTTCGTCCTCCTCGACGACGAGGCCGCACTCGCTACAGACCGTCTCCCCGCGCTCGGTGTCGGCCTCCAGCGACCCGCCACACTCCGGGCAGACCGTCGGGTCCTCGCGCTCTTCGGCCTCCGCGTCGGCTTCGGCCCGCTCCTCCTCGCTCCGGTTCCGTCTGACGGATGTGTCGGTCATCTTGATGGGGCTCAGCAGGTACTGAGAAAGTCCGCTTACGTAATTTATTGACCTGCCAGCAACTTAAGTATTCGGGCCGGAGAACCCCTGCGTCGGGGAATCGGGGGCGCTACGGGTCGAGTCTGGCGAGCGGTAGCGTCGCTCGCGGTGCTCGCGGGTTCGAAACCCTTAGTGGCGCCCCACTCCGACCAACGCCCATGACAGCCGACGACAGCGCGGACGAGGCCGCCGTCGACGACGAGGAGGTGCGCCACGTCGCGTCACTGGCGCGCGTCGACCTCGAGGAGAGGGAGGTCGAGCGCTTCGCCGACCAGTTCGCCGATATTCTCGAGTACTTCGAGGCGCTCGACGACGTTCCGGACATCGAGGGCGAGACCGACCTGGCGAACGTGATGCGGCCCGACGAGGTCCGCGAAGGTCTCACCCGGGAGGAGGCCCTGTCGAACGCCCCCGAGACCGAGGACGGCCAGTTCAAGGGACCCCGGGTCTCATGAGCGACGACGCGTTCATCACGACCGCCGAAATCGAGCCGTCGGGGTCCGGCCCGCTCGACGGGGTCACCGTCGCCGTCAAGGACAACATCTCCACCGAGGGCGTCCGGACCACCTGCGGGTCGGCGATGCTCGCCGAGTACGTCCCGCCGTACAACGCCACCGTCGTCGAACGCCTGACGGAAGCGGGCGCGACCATCGTCGGCAAGACCAACATGGACGAGTTCGGAATGGGGACGACGACGGAGACGTCGGCGTTCGGGCCGACGGAGAACCCCGCCGCCGAGGGCCGTGTTCCCGGCGGTTCCTCGGGCGGGTCGGCGGCGGCCGTCGCCGACGGCGACGCCGACCTGGCGCTGGGGTCGGACACCGGCGGGTCGGTGCGGTGTCCGGCCGCCTTCTGCGGCGTCGTCGGCATCAAGCCCACCTACGGGCTGGTCTCCCGGTACGGACTGGTCGCGTACGCCAACTCGCTGGAGCAAATCGGCCCGCTGGCGCCGACCGTCGAGGGCGCCGAGCTACGCCGACGCCGCCGACGGCGACGTCGAGGGGCTGACCGTCGGCGTTCCGACCGAGCTGTTGGAGGGTGCCGACGAGGGCGTCCAGTCGGCCTTCGAGGCCACCCTCAAGGACCTCCGGGACGCGGGCGCGACCACGGAGGCGGTGTCGCTGCCGTCCGTCGAGACGGCGGTGCAGGCGTACTACGTCATCGCGATGTCGGAGGCGTCCTCGAATCTCGCGCGGTTCGACGGCGTCCGCTACGGACCGGACGTCGACGCCGACGGCGACTGGAACGAGGCCTTCGCGGCCGTCCGCGAGGAGGGCTTCGGCGAGGAGGTCAAGCGCCGTATCCTGCTCGGCACCTACGCGCTGTCGGCCGGCTACCACGACAAGTACTACAAGCAGGCCCAGGACGCCCGGGCGTGGGTCAAGCGGGACTTCGACTCGGCCTTCGAGGACGTCGACGTCCTGGCGTCGCCGACGATGCCAGTCCCACCGTTCGAGCTGGGCGAGAGCCTCGACGACCCCCTGCAGATGTACCTCGCGGACGCCAACACCGTCCCGGTGAACCTCGCAAACCTGCCGGCCATCTCGGTGCCGGCCGGCGAGACGCCGGAGGGGCCGGTCGGTCTCCAGTTCGTCGGGCCGGCCTTCGGCGAGGAGACGGTCATCCGGGCCGGGTCGGCACTGGCCTGATACTGCCGGACGCAACTACTTGAATCGCAGTCTGGCCTCCCGTCGTGTTCGCCCGGATACGTAGACGAATACCGATTCAGATGTTCACGAAATTACGTCCGGCAGTATGACCGCGGCCGTCGCCGGAAACGCCGACTTCCTCACCCCGCTACCGCCGAGACGTACGCCAGGCCGAACAGCGTTGCGTTGTAGAGGCCGTGTGCCGCCGCCGGCACGACCACGTTGCCGGTCCGCTCGTAGACGACGGCGAACACCAGCGCCGGGAAGAACAGCAGCGTGACCGTCAGCGCGACGCCGGAGGTCGGCCCGGCGAGGCCCGGCGCGTGGGCGACGGCGAACACCGCCGTCGCAAGTCCGATGCCGACCAGCGCCGAGAACGTCTCCCGGAGGCGGCTCTGGATGACGCCGCGGAACAACAGTTCCTCGCCGGGACCGATGACTGTCACCGCCAGCACGAACAGCGCCAGGAAGACACGCGGGTCCTCCCGGCCGAGTTCTGCGGCCTGGTTCTGTGCGGGGTTCAGCCCGAGCAGGAAGACGACGATGAACAGCACGGAGACGGCCCCGACCAGCGCCAGGACGTAGCCCGCCCCCGCGTAAATCCAGCCCTCGAGGTCGGGGCGCCGGACCCCGACGTACTCCAGCGACAGCCCCCGGAAGCGGAGGTACACGGCGGCGACGCCACCGAAGGTAAGCCCCTGCAACAGCAGTACCCGCAGCACCGTCTCCGGCAGGACGGCCAACTCGAGGCCGGCCGCAAAGAGCGCCGCGACGAGCAGGCTCCCGCCGCCGAGACCGAGCGCCGAAAGTAGCACCGCCGACAGCACCGCCTGGGCCGGGTCGGGGACCGCTCCGGCGAGCGTGCGAACGGGGTCCGTCGTTGACACGTCCGGTGGGTCGTCCGTCGCGGACACGTCCGGCGGGTCGACCGCCCCGGAGAAAAAGCCACCCGTTGTCAGCGAAGGTACCAGTAAAGCGCGCCCGCCACCGGGGGAACGGCGAGCACGAGCGGGATGGTCAGCGCGCCGACGGCGCTGAACTGGACGCCGACGGCGACGGCGAGCAGGACGAACGAGAGCGCTCCGACGACCACCGCGACGTACTGGAGGGGGTCGTCGCCGTCGTCCATCGCTACCGCTCGCCCTCGTGGAGGCTCTCGAGTATCTTGGGGTCGGTCCGGAACTTCAGCACGTTGTGGACGATGGAGTTGCGCAGGTTGGCGACGGCCTGGCCGTGGTGCTTGTAGAACTCGTGGATCCACCGCGACTGTGACTGTCTGGTCGGGAACATCATCACCGACTTCCACTGGTACTCGCCGTCCGACAGGAAGTAAAAGAGCGTGTTCGGGGAATCGCGGATGAACTCCATGGCCGGCCGCCACTCCTCCTCGAACTGTTCGGGATTGAACTTGAACTCGAACAGGGCGAAGTAGAAGTACTCCTCATTGGGGATGATGGCCTCCCTGAAGACGCCCTCCTCGCGCATCCCACGGATGGACTCGGAGACGGTGACGTGGGAGACGTCGATGCCGTACTTCTCCTCGAGGATGCGCGCCAGGTCCCGCGAGGAGAGCTGTGGGTCCCTCGAGAGTTCCCGCAACACCAGCACGTCCCGCTCCTTGAACTCCCAGTCGGGGTCGTCCCTCGTAACCATGGGCGACTACTCATCCCCCGCCGTGGTGTGCGTTTCGGAACGGAACGTCCGCAGTTCCTCCCCGGTGCGGTCCTCGGCGACCCAATGGTAGGCGTCCTCGTCGTGGGCCACCTCCAGGTCGTGGCCATCGGCCTGGACCGTCGTCGCCGTCCGTCGGGCGGTCCATTCCTCGTGGTTCATGATGCTCGCTCCGCGACTGCGCTCTCGGGAAATCTCACTGGTCCACTCGCACGCCTCGGGGACCCAGGCCTCCCGGTCGGCTCGGCGTCTGGCGCTGGAGTTGAGCGACATGTTCCCGAAATCGGCTTCCGTTGCAAAATAGATTCCCCTTGTATCTGAACATCGTAAACCCAGACGGCGGGATGCGTCGGCGCTACCGGCCTTCGAACTCGGGGTCGCGGTTCTCCATGAACGCCGTCGCCCCCTCCTCGTGGTCGTGGGTCTCGAAGACGGCCGCCTGGGCGGCGGCCTCGTTGTCCTGGGCGTCCCGCAGCGACTGGGTGATGCCCTGGCCGATGAGCTTCTTCGAGGTGCGGAGCGCTACCGTCGGACCGGTTGCGATCTGCTCGACGAAGGCGTCGGCCTCGGCCTCGAACTCCTCGAAGACGTGATTGAACAGGCCGAGGTCGCTCGCCTCCTCGGCGTCGAGGAGTTCGCCGGTGAACACCAGTTCCTTGGCCTTGCTGACGCCGACCTCCCGGGGCAGGAGGTACGACGTTCCGGTGTCGATGGCGAGGCCGACCTGCCGGAAGCCGAAGCTGATTTTCGCCTCGGTTGACGCCAGCGTTACGTCGGCGGCGATGGCGAGGTTCGCGCCGGCGCCGTAGGCGACCCCGTTCACCTTCGCGACGGTCGGCAGAGGGAACTCGGCGACGGCCCGGACTGCCCGGCTGGTCTCCCGCTGGATGCGGTCGACTGCCTCGTGG
This sequence comes from Halobacteriales archaeon SW_5_68_122, assembly GCA_003022815.1. Next base: position 12,670 of record PXSL01000042.1, read on the forward strand.
AGTTCGGCCTGCCCGCTCATCAATTGGATCATCGCGTTCACGTCGCCGCCGGCACAGAACGTCCCCTCCCGGCCGGCGACGACGAGACAGCGCACGTCGTCGCGGTCCTCCAGCTCGCGGACGGCGTCGACGATTGCGCCCGACATCTCCGCCGACAGGGCGTTGCGGTCGTCCGGCCGGTTCAGCGTCAGCGTGGCGATGCCGTCCGCCACCTCCAGAATAATGGGGTCACTCATATACACCGACGACGGAAGCCATCATCTAAAGGCTTGCCACGAGTCTGATCATCGCTCGAAGTGCCGTAAAAAGACTCTGCCGACACTCCCCGTAGAGCGCCTCGTGCCTACACGTGAAAGCGGTCGGCGTCACATCTCGCCGCCGAGGTAGGCCTCTTGGACCGCCGGGTCTGCCTTGATCTCCTCGGGGTTGCCCTCGGCGATTAGCTCACCGAAGCTTATTACGATGGCACGGTCGATGAGGCGCAACAGCCCGCGCATATTGTGGTCGATGACGACGAGGGTCGTGCCGGCCTCGCGCAGTTCCTCGAACACTCCGGAGATTTGCTCTATCTCGCCGTCCGCCAGCCCCGCGAACGGCTCGTCGACGAG
>PXSL01000053.1 GCA_003022815.1 Halobacteriales archaeon SW_5_68_122
CGCGCTGGCGGTCGGGCTGACGCCCGAGGTTCGCCTGCTGCCCCCACACGAGGGGTCGACGACGCCGCTGGGGCAGTTCGACGCCGACCTCCCGGCGTCGACGCCGACGTGGCGGGTCCGACTCGTGGCGGTCGCGCCGCTCATTGTCTTCGTCGGCGGTGCCATGCTACTCCGGCTGACTGTCGCGCCGGCCGCCCTCGGAGCGGTGTTCGCGGTCGTCCCCCTCGCCTACTGGGGGTCGCTGTCGGCCGGCGACGTCGCGGTCGCGGCCGCCCCGGACGAGGCGCGGAAGAGTGGGCGGTTCGCCGCCGACGTCACGCGCCGAGTCCAGGCGACTGCCGACGCCCTGACGCTCGTGGTCGCGCTCGTCATCGCCGCCGCGCTGCTGGCGTGAGCGCCGGGCGGCGGGCCGTCAACTGCCGGGGCACAAAAGCGCGTCTTTCATACGCCCGGGGGCGTTACCACGGGGTAGATGCGCGTCGAGACGCTGGGAGAGGGAGACCCCGAGGTCGCCGTCGTCGGTGGCATCCACGGCGACGAGCCGTGCGGTTCGGCCGCCGTGGAGGCCGTCCTCGAGGCCGACCCCGACGTCGCCCGTCCGGTGAAGCTCATCGTCGCCAACGAGGAGGCCCTCAAGCGGGGCCGGCGGTACGTCGAGGAGGACCTCAACCGCGCGTTCCCGGGCAGTCCCGACGCCGACACCCACGAGGGCCGACTCGCCCACGACCTGCTCACCGAGATCCGCGGCTGTGAGATCCTCTCGTTGCACTCGACGCGGTCGTACGCCGCGCCCTTCGCGCTGGTCGACGAGATGGACGGTCACGCCCGTTCTATCTGTCCGTACCTGTCGGTGGAGGCGGTCGTCGAGACGTCCCAGTACAGCGAGGGTCGGCTCATCGCCTACCCGGACGTTATCGAACTGGAGTGCGGCCTCCAGCGGTCGGCGGTCGCCGCCGAGAACGCGAGGGCGCTGGTCCGGGAGTTCCTCGTCGCGACGGGCGTGCTGCCCGGCGACGCCGAGCCACCGCGGCAACACCCGCTATCGGTGTTCTGTCTGGACCAGCGGATTCCCAAGCAGGCCGCCGACAGCTACGAGGTGTTCGTCGAGAACTTCGAGCGGGTCGCGGAGGGCGAGCAGTTCGCGGCGGCCGACGGCGACCCGCTGTACGCCGACCGACCGTTCTACCCCATCCTGCTTTCAGCGTACGGCTACGAGAGCGTGTTCGGCTACGCGGGCGACTTAGTGGGGCGGCTCGATGGCAACGACGTAACCGCCCCGACCGGCGAGGAGCGGTCCGCCAAGGCCGACGGCCGGAACCGGTAGTACCGGGACCCCGCCCGCGAAGCGTTCATTCCTCATCGGTGGCGAACTCCACGAGGGTCAGCTTCCGGTCCAACATGCAGTAGTCGTGGGGCGGGTCGCCAGCGACCTCGGTGATCTGGTACTCCTCGTCGAAGTCGGCGCCGGCGGGTTCGCAGAACTCGTGGCTCGGGCACTCGGTGTACTGGCAAGGCCCGGCCAGTTCGGCCTTGCTACCGGCGTAGGCGACGTTGGAGGGGACGTTCGCCAGCACGGGCGCGGGCTCGACCTCGACGGCGGTGACGCCGGCCTCGTGGACGGCACACTCCAGCGTCCCGGAGTCACGGACGCCTGCCACGCGGTACCGGCGGCCCTCGGTGAGGTTGAGACACTGCTTGCGGTAGGGACACCCCTCGCAGGCCTCGGACTCGCCCCTGTAGACGAACTCGGTGCCCACCTCCGCGAGTCGCTCTCCGATGAGGGTCACCTTCGCCATGTCGGTCCGTTCCGACGGCGGGGAGTTAAGACCGTCGGCGGCTACGTCTCACGGCGGCAGTGTTTAGGTACGCGAAAGCCGGCCGGTCAGCCGGCGTCGGGCGGGACTTCGAACGGGGCCGACCGCTCGCGGCGCGAGCCGACGCAAGCACGGCCGCAGGCCGCGCGTAGCGAGGCGCATCCAGCGAGAGTTCGTCCAGTTTCCCGAGGTAGGCTTCCCGCGGCACCTGGTACAGCGCGCGGTAGTCCACCTCGCCGGCCGCAAAGCGGCGCGTCAGCGCCTCGGCGGCCTCGACGGCCTCGGCCAGCGAGTCGTAGGCCTCCGGGTCGCGGTTGACGTCCGGCTCCATGTAGAGGGTGACCATCCACGGGGCGTCGGGTGGGAGGTTCCGGTTGCCCTCGGGCCGGCGGTTGCGGCGGCCGCGGGTGACGTACAGCGTCGGCAGGCAGGGCGCCGGGAACTCGCCGCCGTCGAAGACCTCCGGCCGGTAGGCAAGGATAACGCGATCGTCCTCGGCGTTCCACACCCGCCAGCCGTCGCCCAGCGCCGCCTCCTCGAGGGTATCGGTCATTCGCTGTCCGGACGTACGAACGCCCGGCTTATAAACCCAGTCAGACGAGCGTTCGACGATGCTCCGGTGCAATGCCCGCGACCCGATTTCGTTTGCTGGTTTCGGTCGTCCCGCGACCGAGCCACACGCCGGAGGTCGCAACAAGACTTATAATCCGGTAGCACTCACACATAATATAGTATCGGTGGCGCTGTCCCCGCGTGCCCGCTCGTCCCCGCCTCATAAGGTCGTGAACCGCACAGCTCGCGTCGCGGGACGGTCGTGACACGTGTTGGCGCGGCACGTCGCCGAGACGACGGCCGAGACGGCCAGCCCGGTTCCGTCCGGGTGGGACGTGGGAGCGTCCCCGTGATAGAATGAGTGACATGGAAACCCTCGAGGAACGCAACGCCCACCAGCGGGTCGCGGACATGTTCGACTACTACGGCACCCAGTACGACGAGGAGGCCGGAGTCGTGGAGTACGAACTCGCCTCCGAGGACCCCCTCGGGGACGGCGAGAACACATTCTACGGGCGGGTCATCCACGAGGCCATCCACGAGTTCATCAACAAGGTGAAGTCCGGCGCCCGCGGTCTCGGGCCGGAGAAGCGCATCAAACTGCTTCTGGGGCCGGTCGGCTCCGGGAAGTCCGACTTCGACCGGCAGGTTCGGCGCTACTACGAGGACTACACGACCCGCCAGGACGGCCGAATGTACACGTTCCGGTGGACCGGGCTGTGTGACGTGCTGGTCGACCAGGACCCCGCCGACGATACCGTCCGGTCGCCGATGAACCAGGACCCCATCGTGCTGCTGCCGGACGAACAGCGCGAGAGCGTTCTCGAGGATATCAACGAGCGCCACGACGCGCCCTACACCATCCGCAACGAGCAGGCGCTCGACCCCGCAAGCGAGTTCTACATGGACCGCCTGCTGGAGGAGTACGACGATGACCTCCAGTCGGTGCTGGAGAACCACATCGAGGTGGTCCGGCTGGTGGCCGACGAGAACAAGCGACAAGCAATCGAGACGTTCGAACCGAAGGACAAGAAGAACCAGGACGAGACCGAACTGACGGGCGACGTCAACTACTCGAAAATCGCCGTCTACGGGGAGTCCGACCCCCGCGCATTCGACTACTCCGGGGCGTTCTGCAACGCCAACCGGGGCATCTTTAGCGGCGAGGAACTCCTCAAGTTACAGCGGGAGTTCCTCTATGACTTCCTGCACGCCACCCAGGAACAGACCATCAAGCCGAAGAACAACCCCCGGATCGACATCGACCAGGTCATCGTCGGCCGGACGAACATGCCCGAGTACCGGGACAAGAAGGGCGACGAGAAGATGGAGGCGTTCAACGACCGGACCAAGAGAACGCCGACGTACCGGACATCCACGTCGAGCCCCACACGCTGGAGATGGCGGGGCTGTTCGGGGTACTCACCCGCATCGCCGAGCCCGACGGCGGGACCATCTCGGTCACCCAGAAGGCCAAGGCCTACAACGGCGAAATCGACGAGGCCGAGGACATCGACGTAAAAAAGCTCCGGGACGAGGCCGACGAGGTCGCCGACATCGGCGAGGGAATGGACGGCATCTCCCCCCGGTTCATCGGCGACGAGATGGCCGAGGCCATCATGGACTCGATGCATCGCAGCCGGCAGTTCCTCTCGCCGTTGACCACGTTCAACCACCTCGAGGAGAACCTCGAGAACCACGGCTCCATCCCCGAGGAGAACTTCGAAACCTACTACCGGTACCTCGAACTCGTCCGGGAGGAGTACAAGGAGCGGGCCATCGAGGACGTCCGGCACGCGCTAGCGTACGACCTCGACGAGATACAGCGGCAGGGCGAGAAGTACATGGACCACGTCATGGCGTATATCGACGACGACACCGTCGAGGACGAGATCACCGGTCGGGAGCAGGACCCCGACGAGAAGTTCCTGCGTGACGTCGAGGAGAAGCTCGACGTGCCCGAGGACCGCAAGGACGACTTCCGCCAGGAGGTCGCAAACTGGGTCTCCCGGCGGGCCCGCGAGGGCGAGCCGTTCGAGCCACAGGACAACGACCGCCTGCGCCGGGCCCTCGAGCGGAAGCTCTGGGAGGATAAAAAGCACAACATCAACTTCTCGGCGCTGGTGTCGTCGGGCGAGCTGGACGACGACGAGCGCAACGCCTGGGTCGACGCCCTTGAGGAGCAGGGCTACAGCACGGAGGGAGCCAAGGAGGTGCTCGAGTTCGCCGGCGCCGAGGTGGCCAAAGCCGAGATGGAAGACGAATAAAATGACCGGCGAGGAGTACATCGAGAGCGCCGACGAGGCTCTCGAGGAGACGTACGAACCGCCGATGAGCCTCGCAGAGTACGTCGAGACGGTTTTCGAGCACCCCTCGACGGCCGCCCACGCCTCGAAGTACCTGCTGTCGGCCATCGAGGCCGCCGGCACCCGGACCGTCGTCGAGGAGGGCGAGCGCAAGCAACGCTATCGCTTCTTCGACGACCCCCACAACGACGGCGAGCACGCCATTCTCGGCAACACGGAGGTGCTCAACGATTTCGTCGACGACCTCCGCTCGATTGCGGCCCGTCGCGGGAAGGAAGAGAAGATACTGTGGCTCGACGGGCCGACCGCCACCGGCAAGTCCGAATTGAAGCGGTGTCTCGTCAACGGCCTCCGGGAGCACTCCAAGACCGAGGCAGGCCGCCGCTACACCGTCGAGTGGAACATCTCGGGCACCGAGGACTCGACGGGAATGACGTACGGCGACGACCCCGCCCCGGACGAGGACGACTGGTACGAGTCGCCCGTCCAGGCCCACCCGCTTTCGGTGTTCCCGCCCGACGTCCGGGAGGGGCTGGTCGCGGACCTCAACGAGCGCATCGACGACCACATCCCGGTCCACCTGGAGACGCGGCTGGACCCGTTCAGTCGGGAGGCCTACGACCACCTCGAGGAGCGGTACCGCCGGCAGGGCGTCGAGGACCTGTTCTCGGCCATCACCGACGGGCGACACCTCCGGGTGAAGAACTTCGTGGTCGACGTCGGTCGCGGCATCGGCGTTCTCCACAGCGAGGACGACGGCTCGCCGAAAGAACGGCTGGTCGGCGCCTGGATGGCCGGAATGTTACAGCAGCTCGACTCGCGGGGCCGGAAGAACCCCCAGGCGTTCTCCTACGACGGCGTGCTCTCGCAGGGCAACGGCCTGCTCACCGTCGTCGAGGACGCCGCCCAGCATGCCGACCTGCTACAGAAGCTGTTGAACGTCCCCGACGAGGGGTCGGTGAAGCTGGACAAGGGCATCGGGATGGACGTCGACACCCAGATGATAATCATCTCGAACCCCGACCTGGAGACCCAGCTGAACAAGCACGCCGGCATGGAGGGATCGGACCCGCTGAAGGCGCTGAAGCGGCGCCTCGACAAACACGAGTTCACCTACCTGACGAACCTCTCGCTGGAGGCCGAACTCGTCCGCCGGGAGCTGACCAACGAGACCGAAATCTGGGAGGCCGACAGCTACGAGCGCCTCGAAGAGAAAATACGCGAGCCGGTGACCATCTCGGTGCGGAACAGCGAGGGCGTCGTTCGCGAGCGTGAGCTGGCGCCGCACGCCATCGAAGCGGCGGCGCTGTACGCCGTCGCCACCCGGCTGGACGCCGAGTCGCTACCGCCGGGGCTGGACCTCGTCGACAAGGCGCTGGTGTACGACCGCGGCTACCTCCAGGACGGCGACGAGCGCCGCTTCAAGGAGGAGTTCGACTTCGGCGACGCCGAGGAGGGCGACGGCGGCATCCCCGTGACGTACACCCGCGACGTCATCGCGGACCTGCTGCACGAGGAGACCGACCGCCACCACGCCGACCTCGAGGTGGGGTCAGTCATCATGCCGCGGGACGTGCTGAACGCGATGGCGGAGGGCCTCGACGACGCGCCGGTGTTCTCGGGCAACGAACGCACCGAGTACGAGAACCGCCTCGTCCCCGTGAAGAACCACGTCTTCGGCCGTCAAGAGGACGACGTCATCGACGCCATCATGCGCGACAAGCGGGTCGACGAGGCCACCGTCGAGGCGTACCTCGAGCACGTGTACGCCGCCGTCGAGGGCGAGCAAATCGCCAACGAGCGCGGCGAGCTGGAGGACCCGGACCCGCTGAAGATGAAGGTGTTCGAAATCGAGCACCTGGGCCGGTTCAACGAGAGCGACTACGACGGCGCCGAGGCGGAAGAGGGCCCCCGGGAGTTCCGTGAGAAGAAGGTCATCACGGCGCTGAACCGCCACGCCTGGCGGAACCGCGACGAGGAGTTCCGGGTCTCCGACGTCGACCCCCGCGAGATACCCGTCATCGAGACGGTGCTCGGGAGCCACGACTGGGACGATGTCGGCCGGACCTACGAGGACCTCGAGCCGAGCCAGTGGGACGACCCGCCCGCGGGGACCGAAACCGAGCGCATCAAGACGAAGACAATCGAGAACCTCCAGGAGATGTTCGGCTACTCGCCGGCGTCGGCGGAGCTGACGAGCCGGCACGTCATGGGTCAGGTGAGCTACAGATGGGACTGAGAGACGACCTCGACCGCTACCGCGAAGTGGGCGAGGCCAAGCGGCAGGACCTCGCGGAGTTCATCCAGTACGGCGACCTCGGCGAGTCCCGCCCGGACGAGGTGAAGATTCCCATCAAGATCGTCGACCTGCCGGAGTTCGTGTACGACCCCCGCGACATGGGCGGGGTCGGCCAGGGCCAGGGCGGCACGCCCGACGTCGGCGACCCGGTCGGCGAACCCGAACCCCAGCCCGGCGAGGACGGCGACGACGGCGACGAGCCCGGCGAGGAGGGCGGCGAGCACGAGTACTACGAGATGGACCCCGAGGAGTTCGCCCAGGAACTCGACGAGGAACTCGGCCTCGACCTAGAGCCGAAGGGCAAGAAGGTAGTCGAGGAAAAGGAGGGCGACTTCACTGACATGACCCGGACGGGGCCGGCGAGCACCCTGGACTTCGAGCGGCTGTTCAAGCAGGGCCTCAAGCGGAAACTGGCGATGGAGTTCGACGAGTCCTACGTCCGCGAGGCCCTGCGGATCGACGGCTGGGGACCGGCCCGGGCCTTCGAGTGGGCCCGCGGCGAGCACATCCCCGTCTCGCGGGCCTGGGTGGAGGACGCCTACGGGTCGCTGCCGGCCGACGAGCGGGACCGCTGGGCCTCCATCGAGGAGATGCAACGGGAGGTCGACCGCGAGGCGACGGCGGCCCGCATCCGCCGGGAGGGTGTCGACCAGATTCCCTTCCGCCGGGAGGACGAGCGGTACCGCTACCCCGAAATCATCGAGGAGCGCGAGAAGAACGTGGTCGTGGTCAACATCCGCGACGTGTCGGGGTCGATGCGGCAGGCCAAGCGCGAACTCGTCGAGCGGACGTTCACGCCGCTTGACTGGTACCTCACCGGCAAGTACGACAACGCCGAGTTCGTGTACATCGCCCACGACGCCGACGCCTGGGAGGTCGA
>PXSL01000054.1:0-1259 GCA_003022815.1 Halobacteriales archaeon SW_5_68_122
CTCCTCGCCGCCACTGGCGACGAACGAGTACTTGCGGTCGTCGTTCGTGTCCCGGTGGGGCATGGCGACGAGCGTCTGGTCCTCCTCGAGCGGCTCGTCTAGCGTGACCGTCACGTTGCTGTGGTTGCCAGCCTCGAGGTACCCGGACGTGCCGCGCACGCTCTTGAGGACGTCCGCGCCGCCGTTGTTGACGCTGGCGTCGTGGATAGCGACGAAGCCGCCCTCCGGAAGGTAGACGTCATCGACGACCACCGTCTGGCCGCCGGACGTCTGGCCTGATATCGATGTCGATGCGACGTGGCTCGCCCCCACGAGACCTACTCCCGCCATCGCCCCGCCGGCGATCATGAGTAGAGTCGTGAGGACAACACCTATGCTACGATGCATACCTCCATCTTTAGGACCTACTTAAAGAGGGTATTCCGAACTGCGGCCCAATTTCGACCCAGTATCCCGAAATCAGCCGGACGAAACACCGGTTCAGCGATAGGCTCCCCGGCAAGAACCGCCAAGTGCCGCCATAAAAGAGTGCCGGATGGTAACGGGGAGAGTGGCGGGAAAGAAACTGGGGGTTGGACGCCGTCACCGGGACGGCCGGAGAGCCAGAGAAAATGACGGCGTTAGTCCCAGGTGATCCAGGTGAGAAAGGCGAGGCCGCCGAACTCCATGAGCCGGAGGCCGGCGAGCGTTATCTGCGCCGGGCGGGGAACCGCCTGCTCGTTGGTAATCCACGCCGACAGAGTGGGGTCCAGAATGAACAGGTACGCGGCCGCGGCGTTCTCCGCCAGCAGGAACCCCCCGAACAGTACCAGCCCTAGGGTGTGCTTCGAGCGGAGCTGCCACCAGTTGGAGCCCCAGACGTACAGCAGTCCAGCCAACAGCAAGATGTTCAGGACCGCAAAGACCTGTACGATTCGTACGTACACTATGTCTCACCTTCTTCACACGTCCTCATATGCGCTTTCCCAAATTCCACCATACTACGTCACCTGCTGGAGTATCTCTTCAACGGTCTCCCAGTGCACACGGGTCGCCTCGCTCGGCAGATATATTTTGCCGTAGTCGTCGCCGCTGTCGGTGATGACGTTGTTCTCTTGGAGCACGTCGAGGTGGTGCCGCACCGTCTTGTAGTCGAGGTCGAGGTCCTCGGCCAGTTGGTTGGCGTTTCGCGGCCGCTCGTCCAGCGCCTGGAGGATGCGCGCGCGGTTCGCACCGCCGCGCGTCCCCGACAGCACGTACCAGAGAGCGGCCTCCATCGA
>PXSL01000054.1:1377-19921 GCA_003022815.1 Halobacteriales archaeon SW_5_68_122
TCCCCCTCGGTCGGCACCGCGAACAGGCCGACCCGGGCGCCGGCGTCCATCCAGCCGTGGCCGTACGAGAACGCCGCCAGCGCGTTCACCGGGTCGTCGACCGTCCGGAAGTGGCGGCCGTCCTCGAGGTACGAGCGGGCCATCTCCTCGCAGTCGAGGGCCGCCTCGTGGAGCGGCGTCCCCGCCGGCGGGACGATCTCGGCCGCCTCCAGAGCCTCCGCCAGCAACGACTCGTAGCGGTCGGTCTTCTCCTCAAGATCGGCGGGCATACCGCTTCCTTCGGGGGCGACGACAAAATACCACGGGGCGGGCCTAGTACTCCCGGACGACCCCGTAGCCGATGCCCATGATGAGGCCGTACACGACGAACGCGAGTAGGAAGTACGGCTGGAGCACCGGAACCGGCATCCCGTGTGTGGAAATGGTGTTGACCGCGATGGGGATGGCGATGGCGCCGACGGCGACGGCGAGGACGACCCCGTAGGCGAAGCCAGCGAGCGTCGCCGTCGTCGTCACGGGCGCCTCCTCAAGGTAGTTGCCGAGCGTGTCGTTCACGTCCTCCTCCTGTTGGGCGAACTCGTCGATGGAGCGGGTGTAGTCGCCGAGGCGCGGCCCGACGGCGACGGCGAACACCAGGCCGAATACGAGCGACAGCGACAGCCAGACGACCCAGCCGACGCCGATGGAGCCCGCGTACCCGACCAGCGACCCCATGAACAGCATGGTGACCGGGCTGACCATGTGGTAGGCCAGCAGGCCGCCAGCGGCGCCGCCGAACAGCGACCCGAAGACGATGGCGCGCTGGCTTTTCGTGCCGACGGACGGCGAAGTGGGGACCTCCCCGCCCGCGAGGCGCCGCTTCCGGAGCAACGCGTAGACGGCACCGAACACCAGCCCGAACGCCGCGTAGGCGAGTATCGGCGCCCGGGTGTGGGGCACCTCAATGGGGAAGCCACGGAACCGAACGACCGAGGGGACGATCACCGTCCCGACGACGGCCGTGAGGCCGATTCCGTAGACGAGACCGACGACGGCGCCGCGGGAGGTGCTAATGTGTGACTCGACGGCCCGGGCGGCCAGCGGGACGAACGCGGCGCCGAGCAGGAGCGCGATGGCGAACCAGACGACGATGCCGAGCTGCCAGTCCGGTCGCACCCCGAGGTAGCTCAGCGCCAGGAAGTATATCGGCTGGGGCGTGCTGGCGAAGACGAACCCGACGCCGGCGCCGCCCCCGAGGAGCGCCCCGCCGAGGACGGGGACGCCGCGGCCCTCGTTGGGCGCCGGCGGGTCGAACGCCGTCGCCGCCCCGAGGAACTGCGGAACGACGAGGACGCCCGCCAGGAGCATCAAGACGACGCCGTAGGCCGCCCCCAGCTTGAGACCGCTCTGGCCGGGGAGGTCCCGGCGCTCGACGCGCCGGGCGGGATACACCGCAAAGCCCAATCCCAGGAATACCGCGAAGGCGAGAAAAACGACGAACCCGACCGGGACGGACCCGCCGGCGCCGGCGATGAGCGCGAAATACACCAGGTAATGGGGCGCCGAGACGACGAGGAGGGCGCCGGCGACGGCCCCGGCGATCAGCGAGGTGACCACCGTCGACCGGGTTCGGCCGACCAGAAACAGCGGTCGGAGCGGCCGGCGGTTGATCCGCTTGCCGAATATCGAGCCGAGCACGAGTCCGTACAGCCCGTACCCGACCAGCGTGCTCACGCTCACCCGAGTGTACGGGAACGGCCACTGTGTTGTCGCCTCGACGGCGGCCGGAACCGCCAGCAGGCCGACGAACACCGCCAGCACGATGCCGTAGACGAGACCGTAGCCCGTGGTGCTGTTACCACTCTCGGCGTGGTTCCCGGCGAGACCGGCGAATATCACGCCGAAGACGACGGTCATCAGGACCCACCCGACCAGCCCGAGCGCCGGCGACCCGTTGCCGATGGCGGCCCCGAGATACCGCATGTACAGCCGCTGGAGGCCGTAGACGAACACCCCCGAAACGACGGCGGCGACGAGCGAGGCTAGGACCGTCGCCCGGAGGACCGATCCCTGTCCGGCCCCCTCGTCCGCTCGTTCGTCCTGCGCTCCTGAGGTCACGGTCATCCACTCGTTTCTCCTTTGGCTATCCAATAAAACGTTGCGGGGGGCGTAGCCGGGTTTTTAAAACCACGGCCGGCGGCGAATCATTTATGCGACACACCGCCCACGTGCCGGCAGGTGACACGGACCATGGCAACGCCGTTCCCCTCGGAGGAGTGGATAGCGGAGTGGCGAGAACAACTGAACGATAACGAGGAGTACGCCGAGAAGGGCCAGGGGTGGGGCGCCGAGTTCAACGGCGACTTCGTGTTCCACGTCCGGGCCGACGACCGGCTGCCCGACGACCACTACTTCTTCATCGGCCTTGAGGACGGCACCTGCACGGAGGCCCGCGGGATAGACGACCCCGACGAGGTCGACGCCGGGTTCGTCTACCGCGGGGACTACTCCGACTGGGTCGCGCTCAACCGGGGCGACATCGGCCCCATCGACGGCATGATGTCCGGCGTCTTCGACATCGAGGGCGACATGCAGAAAGTGTTGCAGTACAGCGAGGCCGCCGTCGCCATGTCCGAGACCGGCCGCGAACTCGACACCGACTACCAGTACTAGGCCCGGTTTCAAATAGCCGGCATTGAGAGGCACCACGCACAACCGGAGCGGCCCGCACATCGAGGTCGTACCATGACGGACAGAGCGGAAGTCCGCGAGCAGTTCGTTGAAGCGTTCGAGGGCGCCGACTACCCCGTCAACAGTCCGATGGACCTCGTGCCTGCGCTGCCGCAGGGCCCCGGCACGACGTTCGAGGTCGGCGACGAGACCATCACCGCGATGGAGCTGAACCAGGAGGCCTCCGGCCAGGGCGACTACCCCTACGACAGCGTCGACGCGCTCGTCGACGACCTGATGGACGGTCTCGAAGAGGAAGGCTACGTCTGAGGGAGCCGGGACCCGTCCAGCGTCGCACCGGTCGTCGTTCCGGGAGCCCCTGCCGCTCCGGCTCCGGGACGGCGGCTCACGAATCGTTTTCAGTAAGCGGCTCATACCCCGCGCCGGACCGCTGATGTCGGCAGAACGACCGAACGTGCTGATAGTCGAGGACGAGCGCCAACTCGCCGACCTGTACGAGGAGTGGCTCGAGATGGCGGGCTACCTCGTCCGGACGGCCTACGACGGGGGCGCCGCTCTCGAGCGGCTGGACACGGAGGTCGACGTCGCGCTCTTGGACCGACGGCTACCGGAGATGCGCGGCAAGCAGATACTCGAGCGGATACGCGGCGCCGACCACGACTGTTCGGTTGCGATGGTGACCGCCGTCGAGCCGGAGGCGGACATCGTCGAGATGGGGTTCGACGAGTACCTCCTCAAGCCGGTCGGACGGGACGAACTGACGGAGCTCGTCGACGAACTGTCGACGGAGCTGCCGCCCGGCCTTGAGGACCCCGTGCTGGACGCGCTGGGCGACCGGAAGGCGCGCCGCTGTCTGTACGCGCTCCAGGAGTCGCCCAAGAGCGCCGGCGAACTGGTCGAGGCGACGGGGCTGGCCCGGACGACGGTGTACCGCCGGCTCAACACCCTCCGGCAAGGCGACCTCATCTCGAGCCGGACCACCATCGACCCCGACGGCGACCACTACGAGACGTTCGCGGCGGACACGGAGCTGGTGTTGGTCGAACTCGAGGAAGGGTTCAGGGTGGAGACGGACCCGGACGGGACGTCAGCTGCCCACGAGTAAACTCGTGGGCTTGTCAGTGGGACTCCCGAGTGTCGCGCTCCCGGCCCGAAAGCCCCACGCCGCTGTGCTTTCTAACACGGGGCTTTCTCAGGTGGCTTCCGCGTCAGGAGTCGGAGGGACTCAATCAGTGTCCCCTGACTCTGGGGCTGGCTGACGGACAGCCCGTCCCACCGACCACTTCTGGGCATGTGGGACGTACACATGCGTTCGATTCGGAGTCACATCAAGCTTACGCGCTTCTTTCCCACTTCTAAAGGGGTGGGCTTCCGCACTGTCAGCTGCCCACGAGTGACTTGTTGTATGGCAGTATATTAGACAATAATTTATCGAAATTTACTTTTTATCCAAAACAAAGAATACATAGACAGTTTCCATGAAATGACGGGCAGCACTCGCGCTACTTGGGAGTACCATCGTGGCCGGGTGTTCATCTCGCAGTGGATCAACGGAAGCACCAGATACAGAACAGAAGCGTATTGACGTCCTCGCTCGCAATTGTACAGATGCAGGAGAACACAGTGTGACAGTCTCGTTCAGCGCGGATACGAGCCAGGTCACAATGAAAGGGGCAATCCAGATCCCACAAACGGATCAAATCCTCTATGTCAAAACAAAAGATGGGGTCGGCTTCGAAGATCGATCAAACGACGAGATGGAAGTGCGAATCCTCCATCTGCCGCCTAACTCTGAGTCGAGTACTGAAGGCAGTGATTGTGCAGGAACGATCGATTATGAAGCGGAGGTTACGTTCTCAAAGACCCCGAGTTCCATTTCGTCCGTCACCTCACTGAGGACGACGGGGATGCTGTTCTGAAAACCATCACGACTTCTGAACCGTAACTAAGCGACGACAGCCGGTATCGGTGGGTTTGCCGGGGACTCACCATATCCAAATTACGTCTACGGTAGGTATTGTTACTTTGTAAAGATGTACCCTCGTTCTCACGGCCGTTCAGCCATGATTATATGGAATAAAATGCACGTCACCTGCTGCATTTAGCCTTTGTATTCTTGCACGCCGCTTCTGACAAGAGTCCGGTATGTTCTGATTTTCTGTTGCTACGTCACTCATCTATATCAATCGATTCGTGGCCCGTCCTCAGAACATGACGCGTTCTGGTGTCTGAACGAGACGCTTCGCGTCTCGTCAACGTCCCCAGGAATCTTCGATTTCTGGTGTCTCGGAAATCAAAGATTTCCGACGAGTCCGCAGGAACTTCGTTCCTGCGAGATGCGAACGAATCGCAAAGCGATTCGTTCACGCCGTAAGGCGGGATTTTCCCGCTGAATCGAGACAGGCCGGCACTGTTTATTATACCCCGCCCACAGCACCCACGTATGAACCTGCTCGCAGGGACCCAGACGGGGGTCTACCGCGGCCCGCCTGGGGCGTTCGACAAGGCGGTCCGCGTCCTCGATTCGGACCGCGTGATGCGGCTCCAGACGTTTGGCCCGCGGACTTACGCGGCGACCCGGGGCGGTCTCTATCGGTCGCTGGACGGCGGCGACTCCTGGACCCGCATCGAGACGCCCCGCCCGGAGGTGTACGCCGTGCTCGAACACCCCCTCGAGGAGCGACTGTACGCCTCCAGGCGCTGCCCTCCCGGTCGGAGTGGCACACGCCCCGGCACCGCGACGAGGCCCACGTCAGGGGCCTCCAGGCGGCTAGCGAGGGGCGACTGGTCGCCGGCATCGAGGTCGGGGGCATCCACGTCAGCGACGACAGCGGCGAGACTTGGACCGAGCGCCGCTCGGGGCTCCACGACGACGTCCACCACGTCCTCGTCGGCGAGGAGCAGTGGTTCGCCTCGACGGGCGACGGTCTCTATCGAAGCGACGACAGGGGGCGCAGCTGGCGGCGGCTGGACCGCGACGTTGAGAGCCGGTACTTCCGGGAGGCCTGCCGCCACGACGGCCGGCTGTTCGCGGCGGCGACGGCCGGCCCGCCGTCGACGTGGGACGGCCCTCGGGGGGCCGACGCCGCCCTCTACGAGTCCCGGGCCGACGGCGAGACCCTCCAGCCGGTCGAGTACGCCGGCGGTCCCGGGGAGTTCGTCCTCTCATGGGCGACGGCCGACGGCGAGGCGTACGCCGGGACCACCGCTGGACAGTTGCTACGACGGACCGACGAGGGGTGGCTCGGCGCCGGCGGCGTCCCCTCCGGAATTGCGTCGCTTTCGGCCGTGGAATAATGCTTTTGCCGGTTCGTGGCCGAACGTCGCCCGATGAGTCGGGTCTGTCACGCTCCGGGCGTGCGCATGCGAAGCCTCTGAGCCGCGCGTGGAGCGTCCGAACCGGCCAGTCATACCGCAGCGCCCGGGCGCCGAATCCGCGATTCTCCCGTTCGACCCGCCAGCACAGAGGCCGGCAACAATGTCGCCGGCCGCCCGACCGCCCGACCGGCGCCAGCCACGGCGCAGGAAAACCAGCGGGGTTTTGCCCCTCGAAGGAGCCATGGGTAGTATGCACGAGGAGTTCCCAACGGACGACCCGGCCGTGGTCACCTGCGG
The DNA here is from genome assembly GCA_003022815.1 of Halobacteriales archaeon SW_5_68_122. The sequence continues at coordinate 7,663 of PXSL01000054.1, forward strand.
GTTGCCGTACGCCAATGGCGACCTGCACGTGGGCCACCTCCGGACGTACGTCGGCGGCGACGTGTACGCGCGCGCCCTGGAGACGCTCGGCCAGACGGCCGCGTTCGTCTGCGGGCCACACCCACGACGAAACCAACACCGAACTGACGGCGGAGATCGTCCGCGAACTCGACGAGCAGGGGTACGTCTACGAGAAGGAGATCATGGTCGCCTACGACCCCGTCGACGACCAGTACCTCCCGGACCGCTACGTCGAGGGGAGTTGTCCGTACTGCGGCGAGCGGGCCCGCGGCGACGAGTGCGACGAGGGCTGTCAGCGCCACCTCGAACCCGGCGAGATCGAAGAGCCGGTCTCGGCCGTCTCGGGCAACCCCGCCGAGTACCGCGAGCGAACCCACAAGTTCTTCGAGGTCTCGGAGTTCGCCGACTACCTCTCTTCGTTCCTCGACCGGCTGGAGGGCACCGCCAACGCCCAGAACCAGCCCCGGGAGTGGCTCGAGGACGGCCTCCAGGACTGGTGTATCACCCGCGACATGGACTGGGGCATCGACTATCCCGCCCGGGAGGACGAGGGGGCGTCCTCGGAGGACCTCGTGTTGTACGTGTGGGTCGACGCGCCCATCGAGTACGTCTCCTCGACGAAGCAGTACACCGAGCAGGTCGGCGCCGACGCCTACGACTGGGAGGCCGTCTGGAAGGACGATAAGGACGGCGGCGGCGAGATCGTCCATGTCATCGGCCGGGACATCATCCAGCACCACACGGTGTTCTGGCCGGCGATGCTACACGGCGTCGACTACCAGGAGCCGCGGGCGGTGATGGCCTCGGGGTTCGTCACGCTGGGCGGCAAGGGCTTTTCGACCAGCCGGAACCGCGCCGTCTGGGCCGACGAGTACATCGAAGAGGGGTTCCACCCCGATCTGCTACGGTACTACCTCGCGACGAACGGCGGCTTCCAGCAGGACGTCGACTTCTCGTGGGACCGGTTCCGCGAGCGGGTCAACAACGAGCTGGTCGGCACTGTCGGCAACTTCCTGTACCGGTCGCTGCTGTTCGCCAGCCGGAACTACGGCGGCGCCCCCGAGGGCGTCGAGGGCGTCTCCGAGGAGGTCGAAAGCCGCATCGAGGAGGCCGTCGACGAGTTCCGGGCGGCCGTCAACGACTACTCCATCCGCGATGTCGGCGACGCCGTCACCCACTTGGCGGCGTTCGGCAACGAGTACATCCAGCGCAACGAGCCCTGGAAGCTCGTCGACGACGACCCCGAGATCGCCGAGCAGGTCATCTACGACTGCGTCCAGATAGCGAAGGCCATCGCCGTGCTGTTCGAGCCGATCGCGCCCGGGAAGTCCCAGCGCCTCTGGTCGCAGCTCGGCGAGGACGGCGCCGTCGGCGGGGCGACGGTCGCCGAGGCGCTGGACCCGCCCGCCGGGGCGTTCGAGGAGCCGACCGAACTGTACGAGAAGATTCCCGAGGAGCGCGTCGAGGAGCTGAACGCCAAACTCGACTCGCGCGTCGAGGCCGCGACGGAGGACGAAGACGAGGACGAGGCGGCCGAAGACGACGAGGGGGCCGCCGACCTCGACCCCGTCACGGACGAGCGGGTGAGCTTCGAGGCGTTCACGGAACTCGACCTCCGGGTCGGCGAGATACTCGAGGTCGACCCCATCGAGGGCGCCGACGACCTCGTCCGGCTTCAGGCCGACATCGGCGTCGAGACCCGGCAAATCGTCGCCGGCATCAAGCAGTTACACGACCTCGAGTCACTGCCAGGGACCCGCATCGTCGTCGTCGCCAACCTCGAGAAGAGCGAACTGTTCGGCGTCGAGTCCGACGGGATGTTGCTGGCGGCTGGCGAGGGGGCCGACCTGCTGACGACCCACGAGGACGCGGTGCCGGGAACGCGGGTCCGATAGGTCGGCGCCGGCCCCGGCCGCCGGCCGGCCCATAGAGACCCAACACGCCTTTGCGGTCTCGGTGCGTAAGTCGGGCATGGCCGACCACGACGCCGGAGAGGGCACCGCAGAGGAGGAGTGGCGGTTTCCGCTCTCGGAGTTCGAGGAGAACGGCGACGCCGACGGGGCGGCCGACGACGCTGGGGCCCGCACCGAGGCCGACGCCGACGACGCTGAGGCGGCGGCCGAACCGGAACGGATAGAGGCCGGCGACCCCTCGCTCGAGGGAGCGGCCTTCGTCCTCCTGGGCGTGGCCTTCGCGCTCTTTGTCATCTCGCGGCTGTTTCTCGGCTGACACCGCCGTGCCGAAGCATTATCCGGCGGGGGTCCCAACTTCGGGGTATGTTCGACGTCCTCGCACAGACCGGGCTCGAGCTGTTCGGGCTCTCGGTGCCGCTTCTGCTGGTCGTCCTGGGGGCGGGGCTGATGGTAATGGAGGCGTTCGCCCCGGGCGCACACTTCATCGTCGTCGGCATCGCGCTGTTCGCGGCGGGACTGGTGGGAATCGGGCTGAGCAGCATCAACGTCCCGGCGGCGATCCTGCTTCTGGTGGTCGCGGGGGTGGTCGTCGCCGCCGGCGGCATGGCCCTGTACGGCTACCGACAGTTCGACTTCTACGGCGGGAAGGGGAGCGGACGGACGTCCGACTCGAGTTCGCTCCGCGGGAAGACGGGCCGGGTCACCGAGCGGGTCGCCACCTCGACCGGCGAGGTGAAGCTGGACAGTGGCGGCTTCAACCCTTACTACCAGGCGCGGGCCCTCGACGGCGAGATTCCGGAGGGCGAGGAGGTGATGGTGGTCGACCCCGGCGGCGGCAACGTCATCACCGTCGAGTCGACCTCCGTGTTCGAGGACGACATCGACCGGGAACTGGCGGCCGACCGCGAGCGGGGCGAGGCCGACGAGCGCGAACGGGAGCGCGAGGGCGACGGCGAGCCGGCCTGACCCGGTCGGCACGCAGCGGCGTCCGAACCCTTATCAGGCGTTCGGCCGAAGTCGAATCATGTTCACACCCCTCCAGCTCGGTGGTACCGTCCTGCCCATCGTCGCCTTACTGCTGTTGGTGGTCGCGGCGGTGGCGGTGTACCAGGCCGTCGAGATAGTCAACGCCTACGAGAAGCGGGCGCTGACGGTGTTCGGCGAGTACCGACGGCTGCTCGAACCGGGCATCAACTTCATCCCGCCGTTCGTCGCCCGCACCTACACCTTCGACATGCGGACCCAGACGCTGGACGTGCCGCGCCAGGAGGCCATCACTCGCGACAACTCGCCGGTGACCGCCGACGCCGTCGTCTACATCAAGGTGATGGACGCCCGGAAGGCGTTCCTCGAGGTCGAGGACTACAAGAAGGCCGTCACGACACGCTGAACAAGCGCCAGGAGATCAACTCCCACATCCGCCGGGAGCTGGACGAGCCAACCGACGAGTGGGGCATCCGGGTCGAGAGCGTCGAGGTCCGCGAGGTCAACCCGAGCAAGGACGTCCAGCAGGCCATGGAGCAACAGACCTCCGCCGAGCGAAAGCGGCGGGCCATGATTCTGGAGGCGCAGGGCGAACGCCGGAGCGCCGTCGAGACCGCCGAGGGTGACAAGCAGTCCAACATCATCCGCGCACAGGGCGAAAAGCAGAGCCAGATTCTGGAGGCGCAGGGTGACGCCATCTCGACGGTGCTACGCGCGAAGTCCGCCGAGTCGATGGGCGAACGCGCCGTCATCGAGCGCGGCATGGAGACCCTCGAAGAAATCGGGCAAGGCGAGTCGACGACGTTCGTGCTGCCGCAGGAACTCACGTCGCTGCTGAGCCGGTACGGCCAGCACCTCACCGGCAGCGACGTCGCCACCAACGGCGAACTGCTCGAGAGCCTCGAGTTCGACAGCGAGACCCGCGAGATGCTCGGGCTGGACGACATCGAGGAGATACTCGGCCAGATCGAGGAGGAAACGGAGATGGACGTCGAGCAGATGGAGCAGGAGGCCCAGGCCATCAAGGAGGGCGCCGACCCGGCCGACATCAAGGACCCCGACGAGGTCATCGCCGAGATGGACCAGCACGACGGGGGGAGGCGACTCGGCCGACGGCGAGGGCGACTCGGCCGACGCCGAGCCCGAGGCCGAAGAGAACTAAAAAGCCCCCGAACAGCGTGGCGAAGAGGTTTTATCACGGAGCGGCCAACGGAGACCAATGACGGAGCGCGGCGTCGACGAGAGCAAGCGGGCGACGCTGAAGCGGTTTGCGGCGCTCGGTGCCGCCACCCCGCTGGTCGGCCGCTCGGCGGCGGACCAAAGCGACGCCCGGGAGGCCATCGTCGGCTATCTGGCGGCGACGCCCGGCGCCCACTTCTCGAAGCTCCGCGACGACCTCCAGCTCGGCACCGGCGAGACCCAGCACCACCTCCGCAGACTGGCGGCCGACGACGCCGTCACCCACCGCAAGGACGGCGACTACAAGCGGTACTTCCCGGCCGGCCGTTTCTCGGCGTTCGAACAGCGCGCCCTGGGGTACCTCCGCCGGGAGACGCCGCGGCGGATGCTCATCGCGCTACTCAAGGACCCCGCGGCGACGGGGAGCGACCTGGCGGCCGCGGCCGACGTCTCCCGGTCGACCGTCTCGAAGTACGCCGCCGAACTGGAGTCGGCAGGGCTGTTTTCGCGGGCCGACGGCTACGCCGTCGAGCGGCCGGAGACGCTTCTGACGCTCGTGGTCCGGTACGCCGACTCCTTTGGCCCCAAGGCAGTTGCCCTCGCCGGCGAGGCCGACGACCTTGTCGCGTACGACCCCTGATACTGATTACTGTACCTGGTTCACCGGCACGACCGCCTGCAGTCGTGCGGTCGATGCTGAAATGACGTATAGTAGTCACTATCAGTCCTGTGTCGCGCTGAATGGCGTCGCCCATTTACCGCGAGTATTGGACGCTGCCGACGAACGGGCGGTCCCCTTAGAGTGCCGTCAAAATCGTCGACACAGAGTAATAGGGCTTGGGTAGAGATCAGTGCAAGCCGCACCAACAGCGACAGCCAACACCCGGTCCCAGCCTAATCGTCGTACTTCGGGCGTCGGCCTAACAGCTTCGAGAGCCATGCTGGGCCCTTCCCGCTCCGCTGCCCCTTCTCGGCCGCTTCCTTGCGTTCGTCGCTGGTCATCGTATAGGTATTATGCGGTACAGACTAAAAAACTGTGGCACCAGAAACAAAGAGAAGCCCCATCAAGAGCGCGGCCTGTGTATATGTCAGCAGTCGTGCATTCCAGCTGATTTCATTGTAGTTGTCTTCGATCCACTCGCCCATCGTCGTCAGCAAGTCTTCGTCCCACGTTTCATCATCGAAGTCATTGTCGGCCAATGTGTTGATATACGATTTGTTCGGGCCCCAGATACAAGTCGGATTCGCCGTAGGTCATCATACCGATCAGCATCGAGAGAAACAGCATTCCGCCGCCGACAATCAGCAGTGTATCATTGAGGTTCTGAACCACATCCAATTCAATCGCCGTCGCCAAGGCACCGATCAGCACGACGGTCAGGCGGACGGTCCGCAGTGCCTTGTCATCAATGTCCGACAGCGTAGCGATTTGATGATCGATAACCGTTCGTGCCTCCTGATAAGTCACCTCCTCACGATACTCCGTCCAATTATCCGACATGGTGGTTGATGGAGAAGCCAACGAAAAAGTCTATTTCATCTCTACAAGGACCCCTTACGCCGCATTCTATTACCGCTTGACGACACGCAGGCGACAATCAGTGGGGACGGAGGTTTTGAGCGCCGACTGAGCGCAGGAGGGTAATGCCCTTGGCGGTCGCGAACCTTCGAACTCAGACCGTGACCTTCCAGGTTGTCCCCGAGGAGTAGCCCCACTTCTCGACGTCGATGTCGAACTCTCCCTCGCAGATGGCGGTCATGTTGGTGCCGACCTCCTTCGCCGAGAGGCCGAGGCGCCCCGGTCGATGCGGTCGCGCTCATTGCAGGGCAGAGACGCCACTCCACAAAAGGCGATTTGGTACGGTCGGTCAACACCGCGCTGTCGTGCGGCTTCCCGTCTCCGAGGCCGGTGTCGACCCCCGCCTGCAATGAGGGTTGGTACGAGGGGGAAACACCAGCCGTGGCTCATCCGATAATCTCGCCGACCGCGAAGTTGGACTTCACCTCGGATATCTCAAGCTTGACGCGCTCGCCGACCTCGCCGCCGGGGACGATGATGACGTAGCCGCGCTCGACGCGGGCGATGCCGTCGCCCTGTTTGCCGAGGTCCTCGATTTCGACGTAGCGTATCTCGCCCTCCTCGACGGGCGGTTGCGGTTCGCCGCTCGGTTCGGAGTCGGCGGCCGACGACGGCCCGGCAGTCTCGCCGGCCACGAGCGCGACGCGGTAGGTGTCGCCGGGGGCGACGGCGCCGTTCTCGACCTCTCTGCGCGGGACCTCGACGACGAACCGGTCCTCGGTCTCCTCGACCTCGGCGCTGAACAGACACAGGAACTCGTCTGAGATTTCCATAGACCCTCGCGTCCGACATGCGAGGGCACCCTATAGAAGTTACCGACTGTCGAGGAGGGTCCCGTCGGGGCGCTTTGCGCCCTCCGAGTCGTGGATGACCACGCCGTCGGCGTCGGGGTGGGGCTCGTAGCGCTCCCGGACGGCGATGGCCTCCTTGAGTTCCCGAATCGCGCGTTTCTTGAGCGCCGCGGCCAGTTCCTCGGCGTCCTCGCGGTCGATGTCCCGGCCGAGGCCCTCGCACTCGTGGGCCTGGACCGCGTTCTCGCGGTCGACGGCCGCTCCCATCGGCTGGGCGAGGGCCGTCTCCTCGTCGCCCTCAAGGACGACGCTGAACGGGTAGGTCCGGCAGATGAGCGGCCGGTCGCCGTGGACGGTGCAGACCCCGGTGCCGTCGTCGTCTCGCGGCTCGCCGCCGCTCGATTCTTCGGAGTCGCTCCGCGACTCCCGCTCTCGGTAGAAGGTGCAGTCGCCGCAGGCGTCGGTCTCGAGCGCCCACTCGAATGTCTCGCCCTCTGGGCCGTCGTCGCCCTCGGTGACGCCGTACGGCATCGGGCGAGCGACGTCCCGCCAGTCGTAGTCGCCGGCCTCCTGCAGGTCGCGGACCTCGTCAGGAAAGACGGTCGCGGTGTGGTCCTCGCGGCCGTCGTCGCCCTCGACGGCCTTGCAACAGGCGCCACAGCGGGTGCACTCGAAGCCGATGGACTCGATGGCGTCGGCGAGTGCCGCGACGGACAGCTCCCGCGCCTGCCGGAGTTCGGCCTCAAGGCTCATATCCGTGGATTTGGCTCCGCGGGTTTAATTGTCGCGGCCTACGCCGGGTCGGCCCGGGAGCCGTCCCACCGGACGTGGCCCTCGTGGCGGAGTTTCTCGAGGTGTGCCCGGACAGTGGCGCCGGCGAGGTCCTCGACGCCGGTGAGGTCCTTGTCGTAGGCGGCTTCCAGTAGGTCGGCGACGGTCCGGTTGCCGGCCTCGACGGCCGCGCGGACCCGGCGCTCGCGGTCCAGCCGATGGGCGATGAGGCGCTCGCAGGTCGCGCGTACGTCCTCGATCTCGGGCCCGTGGGCCGGCAGGAGCCGGTCTGGCGCCAGTCCGAGGACCCGGCGCAGGGAGGTGAGGTAGGCGCGGACGTCGCCCTCGGGGTCGCCGACGACGACGCTGCCCTCGGCGACGGCGAGGTCGCCCGACACGAGCGCCTCCGGCGTCTCGAAGGCGACGTGTTCGGGGGCGTGGCCCGGCGTGTCACGGACGACGACCGGGCCCTCGTCGGTCGGGATTTCGGTGCCCTCGGCGAAGGCGCGGTCGGGGTCGATGCCGGTCGCGGTGGTGAAGGCTTCGAGGCGTCCCCGTCGACACCAGACGGTCGCGTCGGCGGCCTCGGCGTACTCGGCGACCGCGCCCACGTGGTCGGGGTGGTGGTGGGTGACGGCGACGTTCTCGACCCGGTTGAGTTCGGCTTCGACGCGCTCGTCGGGCGCCGGCGGGTCGACTAACAGCGCCTCCTCGCGGCCGAGGACGTAGCAGGCGGTCCGTCCCGTCGGCGCCCGGGTCGGGACGGCGACGGGAATCCGCTCGACGTGCATACCGGCGGGAGGGACGGCGACGGCTTAAGTGGTGGGCGGCAGGAAACGAAATCACGCTGCTTCGACCGAAACGAGCGTTTCGTGGCAACAAGCAGGAACCGGAGACACCGTCTGCACCCGCGAGGGCGGCTCTGCCGGCTCGTGCAAAAGGTCGCTAGTTGACGAGAAAGTAGACCTGCTTGCGGGCGTCGTGGAAGGAGTACCGCGAGTCGGCGAGGTCTTCCTCCTCGAGGCGGTTCAGCGCGTAGCGAACGGTCCGGTCGGGCAGCAGCGACTCCTCGGCCAGCTGGCCCTGCGAGAGCGGCGAGGCACCCTCCAAAACCTTGGCGACGAGTTTCGCGCTCGGGGGGAGTTTGCGGAGGCGGTCCCGGAACTCGGGGTCCGCCAACGGCGAGTCGGCCTGGCGTGAGCGTTCCTCCGTGGTCGTGCTCATGTACGTCCCTCCGAGAAACCGACTGGTAAAGGTTCGCTACATGTGTGACAAAACAATATCCACACTCAAGTGTGTATAATGACCCCTTATACTTCGACGTTCCCCGGCGCGACGGCTGGGGCCGCTCGACAGTTCCTCTCAGCTCCCGGAGAGTTCCGGTGTCGTCGCGGAGCGTCACGGGGCGTCGCGGGCGCGGGTCGGCGCCCGGCGGGGTTCGGGGCGAGACGGGGCCGATTCCCTCATCTGCGTCTCGCGCGCGGTACCAACCCGTAGCGCGCGAGGCGGACATGGGTGGTCGCGGACTTCGGGACATGGCCTTGATTCCCGAGAAGTTCCATGACCTCTTCGAGAAGCGAACGTTCGCCCACCTGTCGACGCTTGCCCCGCACTCGATGCCGGTGTGGGTGGACTACAACGCTGACGCCAATCGGATGCTGGTCAATACCGCTCGCGGCCGCCACCTTTCACAGCGAGGGAGTTCCGCCGTTCACGGCGGGCGGGAATCGCGTCAGCTATTTCCGCTCGGGGATTGTACATGTTGGCACGTCCAGTCGGGGCGCACGTGCGATAGCCCGGCAACGGGCGGGCGACCAATCCTGCGGGACAGGTCGCCTCCTCTCCGGCTGGATGGGCCGGTGTCACCCGGCCCCGAAGTCGGGTCCGTCGAAGTGAGCGTGACGCCATGTGCCTCTCCGCTGCCCGGTGTCGACCGGGGATAGAGTGGAGGACACCGATAATTAAACTGCCACTGTCGGCCCACCGCACCCGCACCCAAAGGGCGCAACAGGCAGGGAGCTTCCCTCCCTCCCGCCCGCTACGCGAGCCTCGGCGTCGTCGGGCTTTGGCCCGACTGCCTGAGGGATCTTCGATCCCTCTCTGTTCACGCCGAGGTAGGTGACAAGGAGCGCAACGTCCGGGCGAACCCGAAGGTCGGCGTGAGCACGTGCGACCCCCGACGACCCCTACCGGTACGCCTCCGCCCGGGGAGAGGTGGCGGCACTGACCGAGGACGGCGCCGTCGAGCACATCGACGCGCTGGCCCGTCGGTACACGGGCCTCGAGGAGTACCCGAACCACGGCGAGGGGTCGGGGCCACGGGTGATACTCGAGATATGACCGAACAACGTCGTCGCCCACGAGCAGTGACGCGCACTCGGGCGATTCCGGCGTATCCAGCATCCTTTTATGCTGCCGGCGGGTCGGTTCAGGTAGCGTGAAGGGACAGGAGTGGTACCAAGAACGCGACATTGCGGAGGCGTACGACGACAAGCGCTTCTCGCAGGGCGGCCGTGTCATCGACCGCCGAGAGAAGAAGGCCGTCGTCGATGCGCTGTCGCCCATCGACGACAGTCGGATTCTGGAGGTGGCCTGCGGAACGGGCCGGTTCACGACCGTGCTCGCGGACCGCGGGGCGGACATTGTGGGGGTGGACATCTCGGAGGCGATGCTCGAACAGGGCCGCCGGAAGGCCCGGGCGGCGGGCGTCAACGGCGCCATCGAGTTCATGCAGGCGGACGCGGGTCGGCTTCCCTTCCCCGACGATTACTTCGATTCGGTGTTCGCGATGCGGTTCTTCCACCTCGCGCCCGACCCCCAGGAGTTCATGGCCGAACTGCGGCGAGTCTCCCGCGAACAGGTGTTCTTCGACACGTTCAAGCGGTACTCGGCGCGCTCCATCTACAACTGGGCGCTCCCGATGGGGTCGCGGCTCCACTCCGAGCGTGAGGTGCGGGAACTGCTGATCGGCGCCGGCCTCGAGTTGGCCGGCGCTAACCACGACTTCTTCGTTCCCTACGGCTTCTACCGGCAGGTCCCCGGGTGGGTCGCCGACCCGTTCCGGGCGTTGGACGCCGCCGTCGTCCGGAGTCCCGTCGGTCCGAGACTCGCCTCTGTCTCCTACTGGGAAGCCCACGTCCCGGAGTAACGGCCGCGCCGGCCGGCGGTGTTTGGATAACCGATGACCAGCTGAACACACCTCATCGGGAGGGACTGAGAGCCGGGGGGCTTTCGAACTCCTCGCTACCCCCACGCCAACTCCACGTCCCTTATTTGAACGCTACCCGCCGGCTGGACACGGAGTTTTTAACCCTCGGGTGTCCGTACCGTAGGTATGGAGCTCTCGGTGGTCGTTCCGACGCTAAACGAGCGCAACCACCTGGAGGGCTGTCTCGACGCCCTTGCCGAGGAGACCCCCGCAGAGGTCGTCGTGGTCAACGGTCCCTCGACGGACGGGACCAGCGGGATGGTGCTGGACCGCACGGACGTCGACGTCCTAGTCGAGGTGGGCGACCGGAACGTCAATGCCGCCCGAAACGCGGGACTGGACCGGGCGGCCGGCGACGCCGTCGCCTTCCTCTCGCCGGTCGTCCGCGTCGAGGAGGGATGGCGGTCGGCCGCCACCGAGGCGCTCGCCGACGCCGACGTCGCCACCGGGCCGACCCACGAGCAGTTGCGGGCCGGCGTCGCGGCCGACACCGTCGAGACGCGCGACATCCGGGGGCGGTCGGTGACCTACTTCAGCGGCGGCAACGCGACCTTCTCCCGGGAGGTGCTGGAGGCGCTGGACGGCTTCGACGAGAACCTCCGGACCGGCGGCGCCCGCGACGCCGCCCACCGGATCGCGGGGCTGGACTACGGCGTCGCGTGGACCGCCGAGATGTCCGTCGCCCGGGAGGCGGCGGCCGACGGCGGCACCGCCGAGCGCGACTGGCGGGACCGCTACCGGTCTCTGGCCTACCGGCTGGCGAAGAACTACGGTCTCCACCCGACGGTCCCCTACCGGACGGCCAGACACGCCGTCGCCGACGCCGCCTCAACACTCCGGGATGTCGTCGGCGGGGAAGCCCGACCGACGACCTGGCTGGGCAACGGCCGCAACATCGTCGTCGGGGCCACAGGGGGGTACGCCGACGGTATCCGGGCCCGCTATGCCGACCGCTCGCCAAAGCGGAACCCCTCCGGCTGGAGCACCCGCGCCGACCGGGCCGTCGCGGTGTACGACAAGCGATAAAAACTGCCCCGGCACGCGCGACAAACCCACCCATGCGGCGGGCCCGTTACGGAATGTTTATATAGAACCGCTGACGACATATTAGACGACTATGTCACAGCAGATGGGTCAGCGGCGCGGACAGCCGCTCTTCATTCTCGACGAGGATGCCGAGCGGACGCAAGGCAAGGACGCTCAGTCGTCAAACATCACCGCCGGCAAGGCCGTAAGCGAGTCCGTCCGGACCACGCTCGGCCCCCGAGGGATGGACAAGATGCTCGTCTCCGACTCCGGGGACGTCGTCATCACCAACGACGGCGCCACCATTCTCCAGGAGATGGACATCGAACACCCGGCAGCCCAGATGATCGTCGAGGTCGCCGAGACACAGGAGGAGGAGGTCGGCGACGGCACCACGACCGCCTCCGTGCTGGCCGGGCGGCTACTCGCACAGGCCGAGGACCTGCTCGACGACGACGTCCACCCGACGACCATCGTCGAGGGCTACCAGCAGGCCGCCGAGTTCGCCCTGGAGGCCATCGAGGAGCAGGCGCTGGCCGACGACGTCGACGACGAGGAACTGGCCGCGGTCGCCGAGTCCTCGATGACCGGCAAGGGCACCGGCGACATCGACGCCGCGGCGCTCGCGGAGACCATCGTCGAGGCCATCCGGCAGGTCCAGGCCGACGCGGGCGTCGACCGCGACGCCATCACCATCCGGACCCAGACCGGTCCCGGCGCCTCCGCGACCGAGCTGGTCCAGGGCGTCATCAGCGAGGAGGAACCCCTCCACGAGGAGATGCCGCGC
>PXSL01000055.1 GCA_003022815.1 Halobacteriales archaeon SW_5_68_122
CCGGACGCGGTCGGCACCGCGATGCGGCGGTACCTCGACGGCGAGGTCGACAAGGCCTACCCCGACCAGGCCACCCTCGACGAGACCGCCCAGCAGGCACAAGAGACCGACGAAACTGAACCCCGCGGGAGGGCCTCCCGGGAGACCGACGGCGGCGCCGCAAGCGCGCCCCCGACGGCCGAGGGCGCCACCGAACCCGAGCCCGGCGAGACCGGCGACACTCAGTCGCTCATCGACTCCGGGGAGTCCCCTGAGTGTCCCGAGTGCTCCAGCATGACGCTGTACTACTCCGAGGGATGCAAGACGTGCGAGTCCTGTGGCTGGAGCGAGTGCTGATCTGAGGTAGCGGCGCGACCGCCGATTTTCCGGGGCCCGACGGGAATGCCAGCGGCACGTCGCTGCTGCCCGCGGCCACCGCCGGGCCACCCTCCGTCGTCGGGGACAAACTTATCGCAATCCGGTCGCTGAAAACGGACGATGGCGGGCGACGACGCCGACGAGCGGGGTGGACGGTCCTGTCCGATGTGCGGGACGGGGATGTACAAACGGCACTGCAAGTACGTCTGCCCTAAGCACGGCGTCGTCGTCGACTGTAGCGACCCGTTTACCTTCTGAGTGCGTCGGTGTCGGACCCGCTCACTCGGCGGTAGGCGGGCCCCGAGAGTGCGAGCAGTGCCGCCAGCGCGACGGCGGTCACGAGGACAATTGGGTCCGCCGAGAGGCCGGCCCGGGTCAGCTCGCCGGCGGAGGCCCCCAGTAGGACGGCGGCGACGACCCAGGGGGCCTCGCCGACGGCGGTTCCGGCGACGTACGGTCGGAGGGGAACGCCCGCCAGGCCGGCGGCGTAGGAGACGGGGTCGGTCGGCAGCGGCGCCAGCCGGACGGCGACGATGCCGCGGAGGTCGCCGGTCGTCCGCCGGACGGCGACGCTGGCGTCACCGACGCGGGCCAGCAGGCCGGCGTCGTGGCCGAGGTACCGGGCGACGACGTAGGCCGGCAGCGCGGTGACGACGGCGCCGACCAGCGCCACCGGAATCGCGGCCGGGCCGAGGACGTACCCCAGCAGTACCGACAGCGCGCTGATGGGCCATGCCAGAAGCGGGCGCGCGAGATACACCCCCGCCACGACGGCGGCGAACAGCAGGGGGCGCTCAGCGAGTCGCTCGGCGCTCGCGAAAAGCGCCTCGGGCGACATCGTCAGGGCGGCGGCACCGGCCACCGCGAGAACGGCCGCGATGCCGGCCAGCTGGCGGAGCGACGCTCGCTTCACGCCCGGAGGTGTCGCTCGGACGGCAAACGCCTTGTGGTGTTTGCCGGTGACTTTTGACCTCCGCGGCCGAGTACCCTGGCGTGGACGGGGAGACCGACCCGGTCGAGCTGGGCGTCCAGATGCTGGCCCGCCTTGAGGGCGGCGAGCTACCGCTCCCGGCGGTCATCGACCGCATCGAAACAATCACGACCCATCCGGAGACGACGCGGGCGATACTGGAGGAGGCCGAGAAGCGCGGCCACATCGTCCGCGAGGGCGAGACGGTCAAGCCGGCCGGCGGACGGTTCCTCCGCTTCGAGAGCGAGGTAGTCTCCCGGGATGGCGAGTTCGAGTGCCGGCGCTGTGGCGCCTCGGTATCGACGGGCTACTTCATGAAACTCGAGGCCGGCGAGCACGGCCCGTTCGGCTCCTCCTGCATCCGCAAGGTGACCGGCCGGGAGTGACCGTCACCGGCCGCGGCGGAGCTCCTCGACCAACTGTTCGATGGTCTCCCCCTGGGACTCCAGCAGGTCGTTCTGCCGCTCCAGTTGCGCCTCGAGGTCGTCGATGCGCGCCTCGAGGTTCTCGGCGCTTCCCGATCCGGCGCCTGCGCCGGCGTCGCTGACGTCCTCGCCCTCGTCGTCGCCGGCGCCGGTCGCCCGGCCGGCCGTCCGGTCGCCGACCGCCGCCGCGGAGGGAGCGTCCGCCTCCGGGTCGGTCGGCCTGCCCCGGGGACCCGTGACGTCCTGGTCGGCCGGCGGCGACCAGTCGACGCCTCCGGAGTTATCGTCCGTCTCATCCGTCTCCGGGACCGGGTCGGAGACCGCACCCGGGGCCGCCTCGTCCGGCTTCGACCCCGGCTCGGGCTCCTCGACTGCGATCTTCTCCCGAAGGCCGCCGAGCGAGGAGACGCCGTGGTGCTCGAAGACGGCGCTCTGGACCGCCCGGCGGACGCGGCCGGCCTGCTCGTTGGGCACCTTCACGCGGTGCTGGCGGCCCTGAATCTCGAGGACGACTTGGGTGGCGACGCTGCCCTCCTGGAAGTTGAGGTCGGTGAGGCTCTCGTAATCGAACATCTCGAAGTCCTCGTTCCAGACCGAGGGGCCGACGTGCTTGAACAGTTTCTCGTCGGTGACGACCAGCGTGAGGTCGCTAAAGCGGAACTGCGCCCGGACGGCCTCCTCGGAGCCGACCACGCCGGTCGTCCGGAGAACGCCCTCCAGCATTGCCGCGACGACGACGTCCGTCACGTCTGCGGGGACGGTGAACTCCCGCGTGCCTTCGTAGGACTCTAGCACGACGGCGTTCTTTCGTCGCCCCGACTCGACGGCGAGGCGGTCGACGTCGTGGGGGTAGGCGGCGACGCTCTCGTCGGAGAGTAGCCCCTCCGAGCGGTAGAGGTACGTTTCCTCGGGCGTGACGACCAGCGCGTCGCCGCCGCCGATGTCGACGGTCTCGATGGCCGGTTCGTCGCCGACCGCGGCGCGCAGTCGGCCGGGAATCTCGTCCATGCGTGTGGTGTGCCGGTAGACCCGCATAAAACAGGGGGTCGCGGCGCACGCTCCCGAAGAATCGACCGAGGGAGATAGGAAGGTTGAAGGGCGCGACCGGGCTACCCCGAGACGAGCCCGGGTGGCTTAGCTGGACATAGCGCCGCACTCATAGGGTTACGAGGCGGCACCCGCGGTGTCCCGAGACGTCGCCTGCGTCTCGTACCTGGGACTCCGGTCTATCCATTTGCAGAACTCGTCGAAATCCTTCGCACCAGCGTCCTCGGCGATCCCGCGAAGCGTCCCGGTTCGTACACGGTCGTGGAGTGGGATGCTCACCGTCCGCCTTTCGACATTTGGCCTGTCAGGATGTTCCCATTTCAGGATCGCGTAATCGCCTTGCGTGTTCACCCACCGGAAATTACCTTTGTTGGCGAGCACCTTCGCCACGTCGTAGCCGCTGAAATCCCGTGTGTGACCATACAGTTCTCGGACTATTCAAGTACGTCAGGAAGCTCACCACTCCCCGCTTGGCGGTTGCCCTCGGGGTCGATCCCGGCCGCTCGGAGTTCCTCGTCGGTTGGCGGTCGACCGGTGTCATTCTCGACGGCATCAATCACGTCGTCGAGGTTCGCCAGGGCCTTGTCGCGCGTCTCGCCCTGTATCGTTAACCCCCGCGTTTCGTCGCGTGCCGTCCACCATCCGTCGTCGTTCCGTGTGAGGGTGATTTTGGTGTTCGTCGGGCCGTGGTTCGCGCTTGAGTCGGTGCTCATGCTGTGTCCTCCGGTTGAATCCAGATCGCCCGTCGGGGTTCGGGCTTCTTTTTTCGCACGTCACCGCGTTCTTCGAGCGCCGTGAGAAGTTCGTAGACAGTCCTGCGCGGCCAGCCGAGGTTGTCCGCAAGTTCACCCGTGGTGTAGGGTTCGAGCGGTTCCATGTCGGCGAGTACGTCGTCAGGCGAGCGTGTAGCGACGTACTGTCCCGAGTCGTTCCGAGGCCTGTTCTCTCCCATACACGTTAGTGTGTGAGCGACAGTAATAGTCCTTTGCCTTACACGGCGGGGGACTCATTCAGTGTTCCGTCTCTGGGCACTACCACTCACTCAAGACGCGACGGTCGCAACCGGCGTCGACTCTCACCCGCCCTTCTTCCGGTACCAGACCCGCTCGCCGACCGGCGAGTCGGCGTCCAGCCGGCTCACGAACAGGTCACGGACGGCGACGGTGACGACGAGTTCAACCGGGTCGCCGTCCTGTGGACGAACTGTGACCACGCAGTGGCCGTCTCGCTCTTCGACGGCCTCGACGGTCCCGATCGACCACCGGTCGACGTGGTGGCTTGGCTCTCGGGCGTGGATACGGTCGTGTTTCATGGGCCGCCGGCCGGCGCGGCGGCCTCGGCGAGCGGTTCGTCGACGTCGAGCACCTTGGCGCTGAACGCCCAGAGGCGGCGGGCGGCCTCGGGGTCGCGGGCCGCATTCGAGGGGGTCTTGGGCTGCTGGTCGGCGAAGTAACGGCCGGAGACGTCGGCGGTCCGCGGCGAGACGCCCGCGAACAGCAGTTCCGCGGCGCCGTCCTCGACCGACGTGACGCCCGGGACGGCCTCGAGCAACTGGACCAGGCCTGGGAGTGGCCCGGGGAGGAACCGGCTGAATCCGCTACCCGGAATCGCCCCCGGATGGAGGCTGTTGGCGGTGACCTCGCGGCCGTCGGCCTCGAGGCGCCGCGCCAGCTCCGCCGAAAAGAGGACGTTCGCGAGCTTCGAGTGGCCGTAGGCCCGCGTCCCGGAGTGACCGTCGACGCTCCGGACGGCGTCGAGGTCCAGCGAGGTGCCCCGGTGGGCCGCCGACGCGGTGGTGACCACCCGGGCGCCCGGCCGGAGGTGGTCGAGCAGTTCCGTCGTCAGGAGGTACGGCGAGAGGTGGTTGACGTGGAAGGTGTACTCGATGCCCAGGTCGGTCAGCCGACCGTCGCGGAACAGGCCGCCGGCGTTGTTCACGAGCAGGTCTAGACCGTCCGTCTCGGCGCGGACTGTCTCGGCCAGCTCCTGGACCGCCGCGACGTCGGCGAAGTCGGCGGCGACGAACCGCGCGTCGGCGCCGACCGCCTCGATGTCCTCGACGACGTGCTCGCCGGCCGCCACGTCCCGGCCGTGGACGATGACGTCGGCGCCGAGCCGACCGAGGGCGACAGCGGCCGCTCGCCCGATGCCGCTCGTCGACCCGGTGACGAGCGCCTGCCTGCCGGTGCAGTCCACGTCCGCGACGCCCGCGCGCGCCTCTGGGGATTCGCTCATTGCCGAACGGAGGGGCTCGACGACCAAAACGGCCCGCCTTCCGGCGGAGCTATGGGAGCGAGAGCCTGCCGGCCGACGTGTTTTATCTCGTCGGTCCGTACGTCGGCCATGCGCGAACTGGCCTTCGCCCTGGAGTTCGAGCCGGGGGCCAACAGGGTGGCCGACGCTCTCGCCGACCACCCGGGCTCTCGTGTCCGGTCGCTGTCGCTGCACGTCACCGACGAGCGACTCTGGCGGGTCGACCACGCCACCGGGCCGCCGGAGGCACTCAAGGACATCGAGGCGGCGTTCCTCGAGGCCGATTACTACGCGGACTGCCTGGCAACGGCGGACTGCGGCGCCAGCCAGCGCACCCAGGTGCTCGACCACTCCGAGGAGACGCTCGTGCTGTACTCCTACTGGGAGCGGTCGCCGGCCTGTGCGTCGGTTCCGCACATCGCCCGGAACCACCTCGGGGACGGCCTGCTGTTCGACACGAACCACGAGGGCCGCCACTACACCTGGCGGGTTATCCACTCCGGAGCGGGCGACGCCGGGGCGTTCTTCGACGACATCGAGGCGGCCATCGGGGACGACGCCCGGACGGAGATGCTCCGGAGCGCCGGCACCGACGGTCCCACCGGCGGCATCAACGAGGACCCGGGGACGCTCTCGCCGGAGCAAGAGGCCGCGCTCCGGGCCGCCGTCGAACACGGCTACTACGAGACCCCGCGAGCGGTCGACGTGAGCGAACTCGCGGCCCACCTCGACGTGCCGCGGTCGACGCTGACCTACCGGCTACGGCGGGCCGAGGCGGCGCTCGCGAAGCGACACGTCGCCGACGAGCGGCGTCTGTCGCGGCCTCCCTGACGCCGGAGTTGGAATATTCCAACAAAGGCTTATCGAGATGTCGGCCCTACCTCCGGGCAATGAGAGAGGACATCGATGCCGGCGGCACGTCCAGCGACGGCGGGGAGCTGACCGTCCGGCTCACGGTCCCGGAGATGGACTGTCCCTCCTGTGCGACGAAGGTCGAAAAGGGCCTCCGGCGGGTCGACGGCGTCCGGGAGTCGACGCTACAGCCCACCACCGGTTCGGCGACGGTGACGTTCGATTCCGGTCGGGCCTCGCGGGACGACGTGGTCGCCGCCATCGAGGGTGCGGGCTACGAGGTGGTCGGCGGGGAGGGCGACGCGACCGACGGCCCCGCCATCGCGGAGCCGTCTGCGGTCTGGACGAGTTCGCGGGCGGTCAAGACGTGGGCCGGCGCGGTCCTGCTGGCGGTGGGCCTCCTGCTCGAGTTTCTCCTCGCGGGGCTGAACCCCGAGGTTGCGGGCGTCCTTGGCTACCCGCTGACGCCCGCCGACGCGCTCCTCCTGGGTGCGACCGCCGTCGCAGGCTACCCAGTCGTCCGCGGGGGGTACTACTCGGCGCGGAACCGGAGCCTCGACATCGACCTCCTGATGGGGACGGCCATCCTCGCGGCGGCCGGCATCGGTTACTTCGTCGAGGCGGCGACGCTCGCGGTGCTGTTCAGCATGGCCGAACTGCTCGAGGAGTACTCGATGGACCGGGCGCGGGACTCGCTGCGCGAGCTGATGGAGCTGTCGCCCGACGAGGCGACCGTCCGGCGTAATGGGGAGGAGGTGACCGTCCCGGCCGAGGAGGTGGCGGTCGGCGAGACGGTGCTCGTCCGGCCCGGCGAGAAGATACCGCTGGACGGCCGGGTCACCGACGGCGAGAGCGCCGTCGACGAGTCGCCCATCACCGGCGAGAGCGTCCCCATCGACAAGGCTGACGGCGACGAGGTGTACGCCGGGACAATCAACGAGGAGGGGTATCTCGAGGTCGGGGTCACCTCGACGGCCGGCGAGTCGACACTGTCGCGGATAATCGAGATGGTGCAGGGCGCCCAACAGCAGCGGACCGAACGGGAGCAGTTCGTCGACCGGTTTGCGGGCTACTACACGCCCGTGGTGGTCGCCGCGGCGATACTGACGGCGGCGCTCCCGCCGCTTCTCGTCGACGGGGGGGCGGCCGTCGGCCTCGCCGGCTTCGAGGTGGTCCTGCCCGGCGGCTGGCGCGTCCTTATCAAGGGCGGCAACCATCTCGAGGCGATGGGCGAGGTCGACGTCGTCGCCCTCGACAAGACGGGCACGCTGACGAAGGGTGAACTCACCGTTACCGACGTAGTCCCGTTCGGCGACGGCTCCGGCTCCGACGTGCTGCGGTACGCCGCCGCCCTCGAGCGCCGGAGCGAGCACCCGATCGCCGAGGCGGTGCTCGCCCGCGCCGACCGGGACGGCCTGGGGCCGTTCCCGGAGCCGTCCGGCTTCCAGGGACTGACCGGCCGGGGGGTCCGCGGCGACATCGACGGTGAGACGTACTACGTGGGCAAGCCCGCGCTGTTCGAGGACCTGGGGTTCGACCTCCCGCGGCGTGCGACCGACGGCGGCGCCCTGAAGGGCACCGAGGCGCCAGCCGACGCGCCCGCCGACCACATCGCGGAACTGGAGCGGGCAGGCAGGACGGTGGTGCTCGTCGGAACCGAAGCGACGCTTCTGGGCGCGGTCGCCGTCGCCGACGAGGTGCGGCCGGCCTCCCGACGCGCCGTCGAGCGCCTCCGGGCGCTCGGGGTCGGCCAGGTCGTGATGCTGACCGGCGACAACAAGGGCACGGCGCGCGCCATCGCCGACCGGGTGGGGGTCGACGAGTACCGCGCGGGACTGCTGCCGGACAAGAAGGTCGAGGCCGTCCGTGAGCTACAGTCGACAGACCGCGACGTGGCGATGGTGGGCGACGGCATCAACGACGCGCCGGCACTGGCGGCCGCCGACGTCGGCGTCGCCATGGGGGCGGCCGGCACCGACACCGCAATCGAGACGGCCGACATCGCGCTGATGGGCGACGACATCGGCAAACTGCCGTACCTGTACGACCTCTCGAACGGGGCCAACGACGTCATCAGACAGAACATCTGGGGCAGCCTCGGGGCGAAGGCCCTGCTGGCCGTCGGCGTCCCGCTGGGCTACGTGAGCGTCGCCCTGGCGGTCGTCGTCGGGGACATGGGGATGAGCCTCGGCGTCACCGGCAACGCGATGCCTCCGAGCGCCCGCGGCGGCCGCCCCGGTACCGCGACGGGACGGAAGCGCAACGCCCTTCGCCCGGCGGTCGATGGCGTCCGACATGGACGCGGAGTTCCGGTTCGACGTCGAGTTACCGGTCCGGTATCGGGACCTGGACACGCTCGACCACGTTAACAACGCGGTGTACGCCACCTACCTCGAGCAGGCGCGGACCCGCTACGTCGACCACCTCCTCGGGTCGGTCGTGACGGACGGTGGAATGGTGCTCGCGAACCTCGAGATAAATTTCCGGCGGCCCGTCACGCTCGAGGCCGGGTCGGTCCGGGTCGAGTGCGGCGTCCTCGAGATGGGCGAGTCAAGTTTCCGGATGGGCTACCGGGTGTACGGCGACGACGACTCGCCCGCCGCGACCGGCGAGTCGGTACAAGTCGCCCGGGACGGCGAGTCGTCCCGACCGCTCCCGGCGGAGTGGCGGGAGGCCTTCCAGGGGTTCGAACCCGGACTGGACTGACCGCCGGCGCGTCGACACGCTCTTTATCGGCGCCGCCCGAATCGAACCGTGGCCTCCGACGACCCGACCGAGATTCGCGTGCTCGCGGTGACCGTCGACGACGTGGTGGCGGCCCTCGAGGCCAACGAGCAGGGGTCGGCGGGGGCAGTCCTGCGCGTGACGCCGCCGTTCAGCGGCCGGATGCGCGCCCGCCTGCACCGCTCGGGAGCGGAGACCGACTATGGCGACCCGGAACCGCTCCACGTCCCCCCGGAGCGGTTCGTCGACTCGCCGCCGCCGATGCCGACGCCCGACGACACCGAGGACGAGCTCAGGGCCGACCCGGACCGCGAGTACGACCCCGAGATCCACCGGCGACGCCACGAGGAGGCCCTAGCGGCGTGGCGCTCGTCGGTCCGAGGGGCCGTCCTCGGGCGGACGACCGTCGAGACGCCCGCCGGCCCCCGCGAGGTGGAAGTCGCGGTACTGGAGTAACTGCCGACAATCGGCGGACACAGCGGTGTCAATAAAACGTCTTGGCGGCTCTGCGCCGTTCGTGAAACGTTTTTGCCGACCCCGAAGTGTGTAAATTAACGGAAATCCTGTGCCCATTATATGGTGGTACCGATCCATCTCCCGGCCACGATGGGAGCCTCCAATCCACGGACCAGGCACCCGATGTCTGTCGCCGCGTCCGTCCTCCTCCGGCCCGTCAGAGCCGCGGCGTTCTGGACGGCCGTCCTCCTGCCGTTCTGCGCGCTGGCGCTCGTCGCCGTCGGGAAGATGGAGCCGACCCTGCCGACGATGGCACGGGTGGTCGGTCTCTATGTCGCCGCCCTGGTCGTCGGCCACGATCACCGCCGGTGACCGCCGGACCCCCACAGCCATACGTCGGCGCGCCCTATGCCGTCGCATGGACGCCGTTTATCTCGGGTCGACGGGATTGCAGGTCTCCGAAATCGCGTTCGGGACCTGGCGGTTCGGCCGCGAGGACGCCACCGGAACAACCGAGGTCGGCAAACAGCGGGCCTTCGAGCTGCTGGACGCCTACGCGGAGGGCGG
>PXSL01000056.1 GCA_003022815.1 Halobacteriales archaeon SW_5_68_122
CTGGTGGCGGGCGGCGAGGCCCACGTCGACGGGGAGTACCTCTATCAGGACTACGTGTACGACGACCACGGCGCCGACACCCGCTCGGTGTTCGACCAGCAGCCGGAGGGCAATGCCATGGGCGGGTTCTACTCGCGGGCCACCGGCGACTACCGCTACCCGAGCGACCCGGACCGCTACGGCTACAACGCCGCCGACTTACTGGAGTTCCGCGCCCGCCCCACCGACGAGGGCGTCGCCTACCGGGTCACCCTGAACACGATGCTGGAGCCGGACGCCGCCGCCGTCGCCGTCGGTATCGACACCGAGGCCGACCCCGACGACGAGCGCGGCGACCGCCACACGGACTGGGGGTACGGGCTGGGCGAACTGGGCGCGCCCGTCGACCACCGGCTCCTCACCTGGGGCACCGGCGCCGAACTCAACGGCCAACCCCTCGACGACGAACGCGTCGACATCGACGTCCGCCGCAACCAGCTCGAGGTGGAGGTGCCGCTCTCGCCCGGCGAGGAGAGCTGGCGCCACTACGTCGTCGTCGGCCTCTGGGACGCCGACGCCCGCGAGTTCAAGCAGATAGCGGTCGACGCCGACCGGAACGCCCCCGGCGGCCGGAAGGCCGGCCGCTCGGCGCCGCCCGTCTTCAACGTCGGCTTCCGGTCACCCGACCAGGAGCCGATGGAGCGCAACGTCGACCTGGACACGCTCGTCCCGCGGCTGGCGACAGTGCTGGCCAACGCCCCGCAGGAGGTACTCCGGGAACTCGAGAACCCCTTCGAGGCGCTCCAGCGGTTCGGCCGGACCGCGAACCTGCTCGAGCAACTGGAGGACCCCCTGGACCTGCTGAACCCGCTCGGCAGCCCGTTCGACCCTTTCGAGGCGACCGGGCTCTCGGAGCTGCTGAACGAGCTCGACCGGTTCTGGCTGCTGGGCAAGGTGGAGGGTGTCCCCCGCGTGCTCGGTATCGGCAACTGGCGCGAGCACGGCCAGGCGCTGGCGCTGGCCGACCGCGACATCTCGGCGTTCGGCGCCGACATCGACTTCGGGAAGCTCCGGGCCGGCATCACCGAGCGGGACGTTCCTGACTCGGGCTTCGTGACCTACCTGTACCCCTCCCGGCACGACTTCGGCGTCGGCGTCGACACCCGCGCGAACGTCCTGCAGGGTCGCATCCAACCGTACGGCGTCTACGTGCCCGATGAGGTCGACCTCGATGGCGAGGACGTGCCGATGGTGACGGCGCTACACTCGCTGGGCAACTGTTACACTCAGTACCGGGTCTGGATGCCCGGTTACGTGGAGGCGCTGGCGGCGGCGACCGGCGGCGTCGTGTTCATGCCGCAGTCACGCGGGCCGGGCATCTGGTACAAGCGACGGGCCGAACTCGACGTCTTCGAGGCGTGGCGCGACCTCGAAACCCGCGTCGACGTCGATCGCTCGAAGGTGTCGGTGACCGGCTACTCGATGGGCGGGTTCGGTGCTATCATCATGGCCACGAAGAACCCCGACTGCTTCGGGCGGTGTTTCGGCATCGTCGGGCCGCCCGCCGAGGACCCCTTAGAGGGGCCGACCAGCAATCTGCTCGCAACCCCGTCGGTGCTGATGGACGACCTCTTCGGCGGCGAGGACGGCGGCCGTCTGTTCTCCATCTTCACGGAGGAGCCAGAGAACGCCCTCCGGGTGACCGACAACCTCCGGCACGTCCCGATGCTACTCTGGCACGGCGGCACCGACCCGCTGGTGCCGCTTCTGGGGCCGACCAACTACGCCTCGAAACTCCGCTCGCACAGCTATCGCCACCGAATAAACGTGTTCCCGACCGCCGACCACTTCTTCCTCGCGCTGCAGGACCGCTGGGAGCGCGGCCCCGAGTACCTCGCCGAGACCGACCGCCCCGGGGACCCCGCGCGGGTCACCTTCCGGCACGTTCCCGAGTTCGACTACCCCGAGTTGGACCTCCACCACGACGGCGCCTACTGGGTGCAGGATATCGAGACCCGCGCGGACGCCGACAGCGGCCTCGTCGACGCGGTTTCGCTGGCGGACGGCTACGCCGACCCGTCGACGGAGACGTACACCCGGTCGGGCACGCGGCCGCTGGCCTACACCGCCCGCGGCCTCAAGTGGGAAGACCCCGAGGAGGAGCAACGCGGTCCCGCGAATACCCTCGAACTGTCGCTGTCGGGCGTCGAGTCGGTCGCCGTCTGGGTCGACGCCGCCGGTTTGGACCCGACCGAGGAGTTCACCGTCGAGGCCGAGACCGACGCCCCAGCGACGGTGACGCTCCGCGGCACCTCCGAGAATCGGACGCTCGACCTCGAGGCCGGCGTATCGACGGTCGTCGTCGAGCCGCTGGAGTGAGCCGGATATGTATTTAAGTACATTTGAACTCTACACGTCGTTGAAAATGGTCGCACTTCAATGGACAAGCGTTCGGCGGGTCAAGGCACTTACCCGTCGGGGGACTCCGTAGCGACATGTCGCAGGACAACGGTGCACCCGAGGGGAGTACGGACGGAGGGGCACCGTCGTCACCCCGTCCCGGGCCGGACGCGCTGTACGGCGACAATCCTACGCCGCCGCAGCTGGAGAACGGCCCCGGCTGGGAGGCCGAACCCCTGATGATCTCGGGCTGTGACGCCTACCTCGACGGCGAGTACCTCTATCAAGACTACGTGTACGACGACCGCGGCGCCGACACCCGCTCGTGGGTGTCAGGGGCGCCGTCGAACGCCAACTCGCTGGGGGGCGTCCTCTCGCAACCGACCGGCGACTACCACTACCCCAACGACGTCGAGCGGTACGGGTACAACGCTGCCGACTTACTGGAGTTCCGCGCACAGCCGACCGACGATGGCGTCCGCTATCGAATCACCCTGAACACGATGCTGGAGCCGGACGCCGCCGCCATTGCCGTCGGCATCGACACCGAGGCCGACCCCGACGTCGTCCGCGGCGAGGGTCGCCGCACGGACTGGGGGTACGGCCTCGGCGAACTGGGCGCGCCCGTCGACCACCGGCTCCTCACCTGGGGCACCGGCGCCGAACTCGACGGCCAACCCCTCGACGACGACCGCGTCGACATCGATGTCCGGCGGCGACAGATAGACATCGAGGTGCCGCTCTCGCCGGGCGAGGAGACTTGGCGCCACTACGTCGTCGTCGGTCTCTGGGACGCCGACGCCCGCGAGTTCAAGCAAATAGCGGTCGACCCCGACGAGGAGACGCCCGGCGGCGCCAAGAAGGGACACGACACGCCACCCGTGTTCAACGTCGGCTTTCGAGTCGAGGAGCCGTACGACCGGAACCTCGGCCCGCTCGACGTCGGCCGCGGGCTGTTCGACCTGCTGGACGTGACCGGCGTCGGCCACAGCCTGCTGGAGATGGTTCTGGACCGCTCGCCGCGCGTCCTTGGGGAGGGCAACTGGCGCGAGCACGGCCAGGCGATGGCGCTGGCCGACCGCGACATCTCGGGGTTCGGCGCCGACGTCGACTTCGGGAAGCTTCGGGACGGCGTCACCGAGCGAAACGTCCCCGAGTCGGGTATCCTCTCGCTTCTGTACCCCTCACGGTACTACCTCGGCGAGGGCATCGACACCGACCGCGACGTCCTCGAGGGGCGCATCCAGCCGTACAACGCCTACGTCCCCGACGAGGTCGAGGAGCCCGCCCCGATGGTGATGCTGTTGCACTCGCTGAGCTGCTCGTACACACAGTACGCCGTCTACACGCCGAATCTGGTAAAGCAGATCAGCGAGCCGAACGGCGCGGTCGTGCTGATGCCGCAGGCGCGGGGGCCGGGGCGGTGGTACAAGCGGGAGGCCGAACTCGACGTCTTCGAGGCGTGGCGCGACCTCGAGACCCACATCGACGTCGACCGGAGCCGGGTGACGCTGGGCGGCTACTCGATGGGCGGGTTCGGCACCTGCGTGCTGGCGGCGCAGTGTCCCGACCTGTTCGGCCGCGGCTTCTCGATCGTCGGACCGCCCACCGAGGACCCCATCGAGGGCCTCACCGGCGGCCTCGTTGAGTCCCCGCCGTCGCTGACGACCGACCTCTTCGGCGGCGAGGGCGGCGGCCAGTTCCTCAACGTGTTCACCGAGCGCCCCGAGAGCGCCCTCGAGATAAGCGAGAACCTCCGGCACGTGCCGATGCTCATCTGGAACGGCCTGGGGGACCCGCTCGTGCCCGTCGTCTCGCCGGATAACTACGCCCGCCGCCTCGAGCAGCACGGCTACCGCCACCAGTTCGACGTGTTCCCCGCCGAGACGGTCATCCGCAACCCCCGCCGGGTCACGTACAGACATGTCCCGGACCTCGACCACCCCGAGGTGGGGCTAGTCCACGACGGCGCCTACTGGGTCTCCGACATCGACACCCGCGAGGACCGCGACTCGGGGCTGGTCGATGCCGTCTCCTTCGCCGACGGGTACGCCCCGCCTGAGGTCGGCAACTTCACCGAGTACGGTCGGGAACCGCGGCGGCATTTTAGCCGCGGCGTCCAGTGGGAGACTCCGTCCATCGACGCCCGTGAAGCCCCGGGGAACCGCCTGGAGGTCCGCCTCGAAGGCGTCGACGCCGTCACGCTGTGGGTCGAAGAGGCCGGCATCGACGTTGACGACGAAATCGCTCTCGAAGTCGAGAGCGACGCCCCGACGACGGTGACGCTGGCGACGGCGTTCGACACCCACGAGGTGGAGGTGCCGGCGGGCGAGTCGGTCGAGACGGTGTTCATCGGCGACCGCGGCGCCGGGTCCGGCGCCGCCGCCTAAGTTTCGCTCGTACTGCGGTACCGTTAAGGACTGTGTGGCTCAGGTTAGAAACGACCGATGGAGTCCGTATTCCTGGCGGTCGCCCTGCCGTTCGTCGCCGCAGGGGTCATCCCGCCGCTGTCCCGCCTGCTGGGCGACCGCGTCGGCTACGTCGGCGTCGCCGTCGCCGCCGTTTCCTTCGGCCTGGTCGTCTCCCGGGTCGGCACGACGGGGAGCGGCGCAGTCGCGTGGATTCCGTCCCTCGACGTCGCGCTCCGCCTGCGGGTCGACGCCTGGGCGCTGCTCTTTGCCCTGCTCGCCAGCGGCATCGGCGTCCTCATCTTCGCCTACGCCGCCCACTATATGCGCGGCAAGCCGAACCTTTCGCGGTTCTACGCGACGCTGTCGGCGTTCATGGGCTCGATTCTCGGCGTCGCCTTCGCGTCCGACCTCGTCGCACTATTCCTGTTCTGGGAACTGACGAGCGTCTGCTCGTTCGTCCTCATCGGCTACCACACCGACGATGCCGAGTCCCGCTACTCGGCCCGGATGGCCATGGTGATCACGGTCGGCGGCGGGCTCTGTCTGCTCGTGGCGCTGTTGCTCCTGTCGGTCGCCAGCGGTCCGGCGCTGGGCGGCCGGACGTTCGACCTGGCGACGATGCTCGCCGAGAGCGAGGCGATGCGGACGGCGCTGACCGAGCGGGGGCTGTTCGTCCCCGTCCTCCTGCTGGTGGCCGTCGCCGCCGGCGCCAAGTCCGCCCAGGTGCCGCTGCACTTCTGGCTGCCGAACGCGATGGTCGCGCCCACCCCCGTCTCGGCGTTTCTCCACTCGGCGACGATGGTCAAGGTCGGCGTGTACCT
>PXSL01000057.1 GCA_003022815.1 Halobacteriales archaeon SW_5_68_122
ACTCTCCGAGTTCTGATGACGTCTCAGGAACGTTTCTGATGCTGTAAGGTCAGCGTGCCCTTCGAACCCGCACGGACAGGTAAGCGTGTCCTGATGCCGTGTCGTTCGGTCTGTGCCGCCACACTGCGGGCACTCCTGACTGGTCCACGCCTCTGACCGCACTTCGATTGAGATACCATATTCTGCGGCGGTACAGACCAGTCGCTCGGTAAACTTCTTGAACGACCAGAAGTTGTGAGTCTTGGCGTTCGTCTCGACCGACCAGTGCGTGTCCAGCACGTTGGTCAACCCGCCGATATACACCGTATTCACGCCCTCGGCGTATAGTCGGTCCAGTAGGTCACGACACAGTGCCTCTTGTGCGTGGTCCCGGCGACGTGTCCGTTTCTGGTACAGTCGCCGGATACGCTCGCTACTGTATCGACCTTCCCGTAGTTTGGACTGTAACCGGGCAATTTCCCGTGTTGTCTCACGGAATCGTTGGAACAACTCGCGGCCTTCGTACAGGTATTGTTCGCCGGTTGTGGTGGTACAGGCGACGAGATTGTTTGCACCAATGTCCAGAGCGGCCGTCTCTGAGGCCAGTGGAGTGTCCCGTGCATCGTCAGAAACAGTCACGGGTTGCGAAGCTCGGACGGTGCTGTCTGTCTCGTCGTACCACAGTTCCAACCGGCTCTGGTCCTCGTAGTCAGGCCAGTTTGGGT
Organism: Halobacteriales archaeon SW_5_68_122; assembly: GCA_003022815.1. The sequence goes on from PXSL01000057.1 coordinate 705, forward strand.
CGCCCACGATTTCCAGCCGGAACCGGCTTTTCGGGCTGTTGTGTCTGTCTCGGAGTTGTTCTCCGACGACAATCTCAAGTCGGGAGCGGTCGCCCCATTCAACGGTGTATGCGTCTTTGCGAATGACGCCTTTGAGAACACGTCCGTCATCCTCGTTACCACGGAATCCCGGCGGTTCCGGGTGTTCCGTGACCGACGTGTTCGACTCGTCATGGTATGCGTTCTTGTTCTTGAAGAACGAGCGCCACGCTTCGGTGTTTGCTCGCCGTACCGTTTGGGCGGTAGACGCGCCGAGAACGTCTCTGTATTTGCCTTCGAGAGCGCCGGTATCGGCGTCCCATACGTTGCCATCGAAGCCGTCTTCGTCGTTGTAGCGCATAAGGCGCTGGAAGTTGATTTCGTTCCAGAGAGCGGCGGAAGCGTCCAACAGGTTCCGTAGCACCTGCTCATCGTCGTCGGTGAGCGGTCGCACGGCGAACGTGTTGGTTCGCTTCATGCCACAATTCTTTTTATGTCTTCGCGTCAAATAAGTCTTGTGAGACATGACTGTTGACACACCGCTCACCTGTTACATCTGTGGAGAGACAGACGATTGGACGACTGTGGATCTGATTGGCTGTTTTGAGGACCGACAGGCCGCAGGAGAACGGTTTGAAGAAAAGCATGGGGAGACCCCGGACAGCTATCTGTTCATCTGTCCCGAGTGCGAAGAGGAGAATCCGCACCATGCTGAAAATTGCTACGAGAAGTACGGGAGAGTCCAATGAGGCCAGCAATTGACCTTTCATACGGATTGCACGGTCGTCTGAAAGATTACGCGGAGGCGAATGACTTGGAGCTTTCAGAAGCGTATGCAGAGGTGTTAGAAGCAGGTCTTGAAGCGTTGGAGACTCAAGACCAGCAGTGAAACGGCGGTTTCTCACCAAAGCTTACGCGATTCACTCCCACCCTGCTCAGTCCTCGGTTCCGACAGAGCGTCGGAACACTCATCGTTCGCGGGAAGGGCGGGATTCTCTCGCTGAATCAAGATAGTGACTGCCGTACTGGTGCCCCGATTCAACCGCACGCCTCCGTGCGGACAGTACCGAACTCACCTGCAGCAGTCACCGTAGCGCCGACGGGACCGGGACGGGTCAGCCCGCGTAGTCGCTACCCGTCACCTCGCGGATTCGCTCTGCGGTCACCTCGCCGACGCCGTCGACCGCCCGGAGCGCCGCCTCGTCGGCGGTCATCACGGCCTCGACGCTCTCGAAGTGCTTGAGCAGTGCCCGTGCCGTCACCGGACCCACCTCGGCGACGGAACTGACGACGTACTCTTGGCGCTCGGTCAGCGTCTTGCCGCCCTTCTCGCCGTGGACCGACACCTCGCGGTCGTCGGCCTCCTGTTCGCGGCGGGCGACGACCTCCAGCAGGTCGGCGGTCTCCTCGGGGTCGGCCGTCCGGAGAACGCTGGCGCCGAAATCGACCGCCAGCGACGCCAGGGCGCCCCGGACCGCGTTGGGGTGGACGTTGCGGGTCTCGTACAGCCGTTCGCCCTCGAGTATCACGACCGGCCGGGCGTAGAAGCGGGCGGCGTCGCCCACCTGCTCGAACATCGAGCGGTCGCCACCGACCAGCGTGTCCAGGAAGTCCTCAACGGACTTCCGCTCGACGACCACCCTGTCGGAGAGCACGTAGTCGCCGACCGCGAGCGTCTCCAGCCGCGTCTCGACGCCCTTCCGCGTCGAGAGGTCGCGGGCAATGTGGGAGTCCAGCTCCCGCTGGTCGGCGACCACCTCGACCGTCTCGCCGTCGGGGTCGGCCTCGGCGACGGTGCCGTCAAGATCGTCCGTGTCGTCGTCCCGTCCGGCCGCCGTCTCGCCGGCGAACTCCGCGAGCCCGGCCTGGCCGTCGGACGCCGTACCGTTGTCGTTCTGCACAACGCCCTCGTCGCCGGCCGCCTCGCCGTCCCCTGCCTCGTCGGTGTTGCCGTCGTCGCCGGTCGCCTCGGCGTCCTCGAACTCCGCCAGACCGGCCTGCTGGGCGATTTCCGCCTTGATTTCGCCCTCGACGCTCTTCAGCTTCCGGAGCTCCTCTTCCATCTTCTTCTCCTCGTTTCTGGACATCCAGAAGAACGCCTCGTCGCGGGTATCCTCGGCCAGCAGGACGACGACGCGGCCCTCGCTGGCGCGGCCGGTCCGGCCCTTCCGCTGGATGGAGCGGATGCCCTTCGGGACCGGTTCGTAGAACAGCACCAGGTCGACGTCCGGGACGTCCAGTCCCTCCTCGGCGACGGAGGTGGAGACCAGCACCTCGAACTCGCCGTTCCGGAACGACTCGAGGGTTTCCTTCTGCTCTTTCTGGGTCATCCCGTCGGAGCCCTCTTTGTCGCCCTGGCCGACGAACCGGTGGGTGTCGAAGTGCTCGCCGAGGAACTCCGTTAGCGTCTCGGCGGTGTCGCGGGACTCGGTGAAGACGATGACCCGCTCGCCGTTCTCGACGCCGAGCGTCTGCGCCAGCAGGATGCGCGTCCGGCGGAACTTCGGATGCAGGTCGTCGAACGTCTCCGCGCGGCGGGTCGCCTCCTTGACGTGTGGCTCGGAGACGAACCGCTGGCTGGCCTTCGAGGCGCCCGACGACTGGGCGGCGTCGCGCTGGCGCTCGAAGTAGCGCCGCAGCGACTCGACGCTCTGGGTTTCGACCAGCTCGACGGCCCGCCGGAGCTTCATTATCTCGGCGTGGGCGCTCATCCCCGAGTAGCCGTCGCTGTCGTCGTTGTTGATGAGCGTCGTTGAGCGCGTCCCGTATCTCGATGACCGTCTCCGGCAGCTCGACGCGCTCCCACTCGACGGCGGTGTGGTGGGTGTGGGCCTCGACATCGGCGTCGTCCTCGGTCATCACCGCCACCTCCCGCAGGCCGAGGTTGTCGCAGACCCGCAGAATCTCCTCCTTGTCGCCGCCTGGGGAGGCACTCATCCCGGTCACCAGTGGGTCGTCGGCGTCGGCGTGGTAGCGGTCGGCGATGTAGTTGTACGCGTACTCGCCGGTCGCGCGATGGCACTCGTCGAAGGTGCAGTGGGTCACGTTCGACAGCGAGACGCGGTTGCCGACGAGGTCGTTCTCGATGACCTGCGGGGTCGCACAGACGACCCGTGCCTCCTCCCACAGGTCGGCGCGGTCGTCGGGCCGGACGTCACCGGTGAACACGACCACCTCGTCGTCGGGTACCTCCAGGGCCTCCCGGTAGAAGGCCGCGTGCTGCTGGACGAGCGGTTTCGTCGGGGCAAGCAGGAGCGACTGGCCGCCCGCCTCGGACAGCCGTTCGGCGGTGACCAGCAGGCTCACCGCGGTCTTGCCGAGACCGGTGGGCAGACAGACGAGCGCGTGGTCGGCCGCCGCGGTCTCGACCAGCTGGAGCTGGTAGTCCCGTTCCTCGAGGAGGCCGTCGGTCACGAGTGGCCACTCGACGTGCTCGGCGTCGTCCGCGGCGGTCGCCATTTACCCCTTGGTTCGGCGCTTCGGCGCATAAGCGTTCGGCCAGCGCGGTGAAAGTAATAGCGGGCGGCACGAGCGTGCGGACGCCTGGCCCATCTGCGGGCAGTTGCAGGGCGCTCGCCGCCGTTTGGGCGGCGGCGGCTCCCTCGAAAACCCTTTATCCGGCGACGGGCGAAGGGGAAAGCAATGAGCGACCTCGAAGAGGAGTATCAATTGGAGTACTTCCACGAGGAGGGGTTCGTCCGGCGGGAGTGCCCGTCCTGTGGCGACCACTTCTGGACGCGAGACGCCGACCGCGACCTGTGCGGGGAGCCGCCGTGTGCCGACTACGAATTCATCGACGACCCGGGACTCGACGAACCGCACAGCTTAGCGGAGATGCGGGAGGCGTTCCTCTCGTTCTTCGAGGCCCATGACCACGAGCGGATCGACCCCTACCCGGTGGCGGCCAACCGCTGGCGCGACGACGTACTGTTGACACAGGCGTCCGTCTACGACTTCCAGCCGCTCGTCACCTCGGGGCAGACGCCCCCGCCGGCCAACCCACTCGCGATAAGCCAGCCCTGCATCCGGATGCAGGACATCGACAACGTCGGCAAGACCGGCCGGCACACGATGGCCTTCGAGATGATGGCTCACCACGCGTTCAACGCCCGCGAGGACCTCGACGACCCGGAGCAGTACGCCTACCAGGGGGAGGTGTACTGGAAGTCCGAGACGGTGCGGCACTGCGACGAACTGCTCGAGGAGATGGGCGCCGACATCACCGACGTCACCTACATCGAGGACCCGTGGGTCGGCGGCGGCAACGCCGGCCCCGCAATCGAGGTCATCTACCGCGGCCTGGAGCTTGCGACGCTCGTGTTCATGTGCATGGAGGCCGACCCCGACGGCGAGTACGAGCTTAAGGACGGGAACACCTACTCGTACATGGACACCTACATCGTCGACACCGGCTACGGGCTCGAGCGGTGGACCTGGATGTCCCAGGGGACCGCCACCGTCTACGAGGCGGTGTACCCCGACATGATCGAGTTCCTGAAGGACAACGCCGGCATCGAGTACGGCAACGAGGAGGCCGAACTCGTCGGGCGGGCGGCGCGGCTCTCCGGACAGCTGGACATCGACGACGTCGACGACGTCGAGGCCGCCCGCGGCGACATCGCCGACGAGCTCGGCGTCTCGACCGACCGTCTCCGCGAACTCGTCGAGCCACTAGAGGACGTCTACGCGGTCGCCGACCACTGCCGGACGCTCGCATACATGTTCGGCGACGGCATCGTCCCCTCGAACGTCGGGACGGGCTACCTGGCGCGGATGGTGCTGCGCCGCACCAAGCGGCTCTGTGACGGCCTCGGCGTCGACGCGCCGCTGGACGAACTGGTCGACATGCAGGCCGAGCGGCTGGGCTACGAGAACCGCGACACCATCCGTGACATCGTTCGCACGGAGGTCGAGAAGTACCGCGAGACCCTCGAACGCGGGAGCCGGCAGGTCGAGCGGCTCGCCGGCGAGTACGCCGACCGCGGCGAGCCGATTCCCCTGGAGGCGGTCATCGAACTGTACGACAGCCACGGCATCCAGCCGGACACCGTCGAGGAAATCGCCGGAGAGCGGGGCGCCGACGTCGAGATTCCCGACGACTTCTACTCGCTGGTGGCGGCTCGTCACGGCGGCGGCGAGGCCGTCGACGAGGCGGGCGACCGCGAGGACGCCGACCGGGTCGCCGACCTGCCGGAGACCGAGAAGTTGTTTTACGAGGACCCCGAGCGGACGGAGTTCGAGGCGGTCGTCCTCGACGTCATCGAGCACGACGACGGGTGCGACGTCGTGCTGGACCAGACGATGTTCTACCCGGAGGGCGGCGGCCAGCCGGCCGACGTTGGGACGCTGTCGACCGACGACGTCACCGTCGAGGTGACCGACATCCAGGAGGTCGACGGCGTCGTCCTCCACCGGACCGACGGGAGCCCCAGCAAGGGGGAGTTTGTCCGCGGGCAGATAGACGGCACCCGCCGAAAGCGGCTGATGCAGCACCACACCGCGACCCACATCGTCGGCTACGCCGCACGCCAAGTGCTCGGCGATCACGTCCGGCAGGCCGGCGCCCGGAAGGGGACCAACTCCTCGCGGTTCGACGTCCGCCATTACGAGCGGGTCTCCCGCGAGGAAGTGAAACGCATCGAGCGGGTCGCAAACGAGGTGATCACCGACAACCTGCCGGTCGAACAGGAGTGGCCGAGCCGAACCGACGCCGAAGAGGAGTATGGCTTCGACCTCTACCAGGGCGGCATCCCGCCAGGCGAGAAACTGCGGCTCGTCCACGTCGCCGAGGACGTCCAGGCCTGCGCGGGCACCCACGTCACCCGCACGGGCGACGTCGGCGCGATCAAGATACTCTCGACGGAGCGGGTCCAGGACGGCGTCGAGCGGTTCACCTTCGCGGCCGGCGACGCCGCAATCGAGGCCACCCAGCGCACCGAGGACGCCCTCTACGCGGCCGCCGACACGCTCGACGTCGCCCCCCGGGAGGTGCCGGAGACCGCAGAGCGGTTCTTCGAGGAGTGGAAGGACCGCGGCGACCGCGGTCGTCCAGCGGGTCGACGCCGACATGGACGAACTGCGAGCGACGGCTAACGCCCTCGTCGAGGAGGGCACGGTCGCGGTGCTGGGTAGCGGCCACGACGGCGCCACGTTCGTCGTCGCCGTTCCCGAGAGCGTCGACCTCAACGCGGGGGCGGTGGTCTCGGAGCTGGCGAGCAAGGTCGGCGGCGGCGGCGGCGGCCCGCCGGACTTCGCACAGGGCGGCGGCCCCGACGTCGGGGCGCTGGACGACGCCCTCGCGGACGCGCCGGACGTGCTCCGGCAATTGCGCGAGGCGTGACCGGCGCTCAGCCGAGAAGAAGGGTCGCCGTTACTCGTCGTCGCCGACGTCGATGCCGACGTCCTCGATGCGCTCGTTGAGGTCCTCGAACCGCTCGGCCTGCTCCTCGAACTGCTCGGACAGCTCCTCGAGCTGCTCCTCGAAGCGGTCGGTCAGCTCCTCGGCCTGCTCGGAGATGTGTTCGCGGGCCTCTTCGGTCTGCTCGTCGAGCTCCTCAAGCTGGTCGGTCATCTCCTCGACGGTGTCGGTCAGCTGGTCCTCGATGCCCTCGTTGAGCTCCATCACGAGGTCCAGCTGCTCGTCGAGGCTCTCGATGGCGTCGTCGCTGAACTCCTCGTAGCTCTCGGTGATGGACTCGTATTCGTCGTCGACGGTGTCGAAGGCTTCCGCCTGCTGGTCCTCCAGCGTGTCGAAGGTGTCGTTGACGGAGTTCCGCAGGTCGTCCAGCGTGGCCGACTGGGCGGTGACCGACTCGGCGGCGTCCAGCGACGTGTGGATGGACTGTCGGGTCATCTCCAGCATCTGCTCTTGGACATCCCGCTGGGTGTCGAGGCCGCCGTAGACGGTGTTGCTCATCTCGCCAGGCATCTCCAGAGCCGTCTCGAGGGCGTCCTCGGTCTGCTTGATGGTGTTGTGCTGCAACTCGAATAGGGTCGTGAGGGGGGAGTTGTCGTCGCTCATGATCGGGGGTCTCCGTCCGAGCGGAAGTTGGACGCCGGATCACTTAACTTTTGCCCTCATCCACCATCTTCGACCACTAAATGTGCTCAAACTTCATCAGATGGTATAGTAAGGGGAGACGATGGGCGACGAGACCCCGGGCGAAGAACGTACATTAAAGTTTCACAACTGTCATATCGAACTGTGACCGGGAGGGAGGCCCGCGAGGGCGGCGCCACGTCCGGGCGTTCGGCCGGACCGGTCGCGGGCCTCCCGAGACAACGGAGCGTGACCGAGACAGCGTGAACCCCCTTGCGTTCGTTCTGCCGGGCCTGCCCTTCGGTCTGGAGTGGCGACTCCTGCTCATCCCGTTGATAACCGGCATTATCGGCTACGGGACCAACTGGGTCGCCATCCAGCTGCTGTTCCGCCCCATCGGGTTCGTCGGGGTCCGCCTCCCAGGCATGAAGGAGCTGGCGCCCTCGTTTCCGCGGAAGCTGAAGCAGATTCCCGGCGTCGTCGAGGGCCGGGTAGGCTGGCAGGGCATCATCCCCTCGCGGTCGGCCCGGATGGGCACCATCGCTGCCGAGAAGGGAATCGCCAAGATAGCCACCGAGCGGGAGTTCTACGAGGAGTTCGACCCCGAGCGCATCGCCACCTACATGGTCGACAACTCCAGAGAGGAGATACGGCAACTCACCGAGAACGTGTTCCGCGAGGAGTATCCGGAACTGTGGCACAACACGCCCGAGCCGGTCAAGCAACTCGTCCACAGCCGGGTCCAGGAGCGGCTCCCCCGCATCGCCGACGAGATAACCGACCGGATAGGCGAGAACATCGACGAACTGCTCGACATCAACCTCATGATAACCGACCACCTCGATAAGAACCCCGAACTGCTCAACCGGCTGTTCCTCGAGGTCGGCGACCGCGAGCTGAAGTTCATCGTCAACTCCGGCTTTCTCATCGGCGGCTTCCTCGGTTGTTTCACCATCCCGCTGTTCCTGGCCATCGACAGCCCGCTCGTGTTGCCCCTCTGTGGGGTCGCCGTCGGCTACGCAACCAACTGGATTGCACTGAAGATCATCTTCCTGCCCATCGAGGAGCGGAGGTTCGGGCCGCTCCGGCTCCAAGGGCTGTTCATCAAGCGCCAGCCGGAGGTCGCCGAGGAGTACGCCGTGATCGTCGCCGACGAGATCGTCACCATCGGCAACGTCGCACAGAACCTCATGTACGGCAGCCAGTCCGACCGGACCCGGAAGATGATACGCGACGCCATCCGGCCGGAGGTCGACCGGGCCGTCGGTCTCGCCGGCCCCGTCGTCCGGCTGATGACCGGCAGCGAGCAGTACGAGGCGGCCCGCGAGACGTTCGCCTCCGAGAGCGTCGACCGGACCACCGACCCGCTGCAGGACGCCGAGTTCAACGAAGAGCGTAGCGAGGCCATCCGGGAGCTCATCACCGGGCGGATACGCGACCTCCCGCCCCGCGACTTCGTCGGCCTGCTGCGGCCTGCCTTCGTCGAGGACGAGTGGATGCTCATCCTGCTCGGGGCCGCCCTCGGGTTCGTCGCCGGCTGGATACAGCTCGCGGTGGTGACCGCCGCGTGAGCGAGGAAGCCGATGACGGGCCGGACGACTCGGGAGAGCCACCCGACCTCCTCGCCGACCCCGAGGAGCCGCCCGACCCCACGAAGGAGGCCGACCTCCCGCCCGAGGAGGTCGACCGCGTGTTCTCGGTGATGGACGAGGCGCTCACCGGCGACGCCGTCGGGGAGTTGCAGGCCGAGCGGCTGCTGTCGGTGCTGGAGCGGGCGATAGCCAGCCCCGCGGACACCGACCCCGAGACGCTGGCGGAGCTCGTCTCGGTCCTCGAGGAAGTGGTGGTGGCCCCCGACGACCTCGACGACGTCGACGGCCTGCTGAGCGTCCTCGAGGAGGCCGTCGGCGGCGCGACCGGGGCCGATGCCGAGAACGTCGAGGACGTCTTCGGCGTCCTCGAGGAGGGCCTCACCGACCCGACGGGGCTGGACCCCGAGGACGTAGAGCGGTTCCGCGCGGGACTGGAGAGCGCCCTCGTCGACCTGACCGGCCCCGCCGGGGACAGTCTCGGGGACCCGTCCCCGGCGTCCGGGGGCGCCAGCGCCGACCCCCGGGAGGTCGGGGGGGACGACGACGAGGTGCCGGACACCTTCCGCATTGCGCGGGTTGCGACGGCGATGACCCAGCGGGCGACCGGCTACTCAATGGAGTCCGGCATCCGGACGGGAACGCGGATGGCCTACGCCGCCGCCACCTCCGAGTCCCCCGCCGACCTGCTGACAGAGACGCGGGCCATCGCGCTGGACGAACTCCAGCGGGCCGGCATCGACATCGGCGAGGAACAGTCCGACTGGCTGGAGGCCCACGAGGAGGAACTCGTCGACCGGCGGCCCCTGACCGCCGAGGCGCTCCGCGAACGGGGCGAGCGCCTGCTGTCGCAGTCCGCCGAGGTCGGCCGCGGCGAGACCCTCCACCCCGCCTACCCATCCATCCTCGACGAACTCGCCGCCGACGAGGCCCGTATCCTCCGACTGCTCGCCGACGACGACACCCAGGCGTACATGGACGTCCGCGACCGCGGGTACATCCCGTTCACCACGGAACTGGTCGCCGAGCACATGACCATGGTGGGCGCCGACGCCGGCTGTCGCCACCCCGACCGGACGCCGGTCTACCTGCAGAATCTCGAGCGACTCGGTCTCATCACCTTCGAGCAGAACCCCGTCGACGACCTCAAGCGGTACCAGGTGCTCGAGGCCCAGCCACACATCGAGGCCGCCCGCGAGTCCGCGCGGCGGCCCAAGACTGTCTACGGGCGGTTCTACCTGACCGACCTCGGTGTTGAGTTCTGTGAGACCTGCCTGCCCGTCAGCGTCGACTACGAGCGCTCCCGGGCGCGATTCCGCCGGGAGTCCGGCGAGTGACGGCTCGTACTACCGGCTGTAACTACATGAGGTAGTCCTACTCGGAAAATCGGGGTCTCGACGGTATCCGGCCGGACATCGCCGAGGAATCTCGAAAGAACGACAGCCGGCAGTATCAGAACGACAGTTCTTCGGGGCCGTCCTCGCCGATGGACGGCGAGTCGCGGTCCGAGTAGTTCGCCCGCCCGATAGCCTTCTTCGAGACGGCCGAGTAGACGGCCGTCCGGGCGTCCTCGGCGCTCTCGAGGGTGGTCTCGGCGTCCAGGCGACCCAGCGCCTCCCCGATCGTCTCCTCACCGTTCGGCAGCGCGAGCTCCAGGTCACCGTACTCCGCGATGAGGTCCTCCGCCGTCGTGGGGTAGCTGTGGCCATTCATCCGCTCGCCGGCTTTCGCAAGCAGTCGCATACGTAGAGTGTACGACCGGTCATTAATGAACGTTATCCATAATTACTGCCAACCGATTTAATCACCTCTAGGACGCAAAGCGCCGGGGCTTTGCCCCCCGAGCGCCGAGGTGCGGTATGGTCGTCGCGGACCTCCACGTACACACGACGAACTCCGACGGGAGCCTCACGCTGTCGACGCTCGCGGACGCCGCCGAGACGGCCCGAATCGACGCCGTCGCCGTTACCGACCACGACCGCCTGCATCCGGACCTCCGGACGCCGGTGGCGACCCTCGAGGGCCTGACCGTCGTCCACGGCATCGAGTTGCGGGTCGAGGCCGGCGACGAGCGGGTCGACCTGCTCGGCTACGGCGCTCGCCGTACCGACGACCTCGAGGCGACCGTCGAGGCCCTCCAGGCCGACCGCATCGAGCGCGGTCGCCGCATCATCGAGAACGTCGAGACCCGCCTCGGCGTCGAATTGCCCGTCGAACCCCGAGAGGGGCTCGGCCGACCCCACATTGCCCGCGCCATCGAGGCGGCGGCCGAGTACAGCTACGAGGGCGCCTTCGAGGAACTCATCGGCGACGACTGCCCCTGCTTCGTCGCCCGCGACGTCCCCACCTTCGAGGAGGGGCGGGCCGTTCTCGCGGAGGCCTGCGGCCTCGTCTCGCTGGCGCACCCCTTCAGGTACGACGACACCGAGGCGGCCCTGGAGCTGTGTGCCGACCTCGACGCCGTCGAACGGTTCTACCCCTACGGCCGGGCAGTCGACGTCTCGCTCGTAGAGCGGGCCGTCGAGCGGTACAACCTGCTGGCGACCGGCGGCACTGACGCTCACAGGGGAACGCTCGGCGAGGCCGGTCTAGAGCGCGACGACTACCGGCGATTCCGGGCCGCGCTGTGACCCGCCGCTACCGATAACGCTGGGTTGAAACCGCTCGCCCCCGTATTTGCGTGCATGCAGTGTCACTACTGTGACGAGGAGGCCGCCGTCGCCGTCGAGAAGGACCACGTCAAGGTCGGCCTCTGTGAGACGCACCTCCACGAACGAATGGAGGAACTCTCCGACTCCGAGTGGCTCGAGGAGGTCGAGTCACAGGTCGACGACGCCCTGGACTGACGTCGCCCCCACCCCGCCGTCCGGCTTTGTTTCCCTCCCATCGATCAAAAAAAACATATGCCGCAATCGCGTGGATTCCGCCGCATGCGCCGTCGTGACGTCCTCGCCGGCGGAGCCACGGTCGCGGGCGCCGCCGTGGCCGGCTGTTCCCTCCGGGCCGAGGAAACGATACCGTCGCTGTCGAGCGACTGGCCGCGTCCGCGGTACGACGAACGCGGGACCGGCTACCGGGATGACCGGGCGCCGGTCTCCGAGGGTGACCCGTCGATTCGGTGGTCGGCCCCGATGGACGCCGACGGTAGCGACCGGCCCGAACCGGTCGTCGTCGACGACGTCGTCTACATCAATACCGGAACCGAGGTGGTCGCGTTCGACGCCGCCGACGGCGAGCGACGCTGGCGGAGGCGGATCGCCGACGAACCCTCGGTCCGGGGGTATATGCGCGGCCCGCTGACGGTCGCCGAGGGGCGGCTGTTCGCCGGCAGCCACGGCGGCCTGTTCGCCCTCGACACCGACGGGACGGTCGTGTGGTCCGTCGAGGGCGACGGCGAGTTCCCGGCGGGCAGCGTCAGCGGCTCGCCCGTCGT
>PXSL01000058.1:0-9543 GCA_003022815.1 Halobacteriales archaeon SW_5_68_122
GCTCGTCGACTCGACGGGCAACGTCGTCGTCACGAACGACGGCGTCACCATCCTCGGCGAGATGGACATCGAGCACCCGGCGGCCAACATGATCGTCGAAGTCGCCGAGACACAGGAGGAGGAGGTCGGCGACGGCACGACCACGAGCGTCGTCATCGCGGGCGAACTCCTCTCGAAGGCCGAGGACCTGCTCGAGCAAGACATCCACGCCACCATCCTCGCGCAGGGGTACCGGCAGGCCGCCGCCGAGGCCAAGGACATCCTCAAGGACATCGCCATCGAGGTTGATGCCGACGACACCGACGTGCTGGAGTCCATCGCCGCGACAGCGATGACCGGCAAGGGCGCCGAGGCCTCGAAGGGCCACCTCGCGGACCTCACGGTCGGGGCGGTCAGCGCCGTCGCCGACGACGACGACATCGACACGGACAACATCAAGGTCGAGAAGGTCGTCGGCGGCTCCGTCGACGAGTCCGAACTCGTCGAGGGCGTCATCGTGGGCAAGGAGCGCGTCCACGACAACATGCCGTACTTCGCCGAGGACGCCGACATCGCGCTCTTGGACACCCCCATCGAGGTCAAGGAGACCGAGATCGACGCCGAGGTCAACGTCACCGACCCCGACCAGCTCGAGCAGTTCCTCGAGCAGGAGGAACAACAGCTCCGCGAGATGGTCGACACGCTCGACGAGGTCGGCGCCGACGTCGTCTTCTGCCAGAAGGGCATCGACGACATGGCCCAACACTACCTCGCCGAGGAGGGCATCATCGCCGTCCGCCGCGCCAAGAAGTCCGACATGAAGGCGCTGGCGCGCGCCACCGGCGGCCGCGTCGTCTCCAACATCGACGACGTGACCGCCGACGACCTCGGCTTTGCCGGCTCCGTCGCCCAGAAGGACATCGCGGGCGACGAGAAGATCTTCGTCGAGGACGTCGATGAGGCCCGTGCGGTCACCCTCATCCTCCGCGGCGGCACCGAGCACGTCGTCGACGAGGTCGAGCGGGCCGTCGAGGACTCGCTGGGCGTCGTTCGCACCACCCTCGAGGAAGGACAGGTGCTGCCCGGCGGCGGCGCGCCCGAGACCGCGCTGGCGCTCGGCCTGCGCGACTACGCCGACTCCGTCGGCGGCCGCGAGCAGCTGGCCGTCGAGGCGTTCGCCGACGCCGTCGACGTCATCGTCGTCGACATGGAAGAGGACGGCGTCGTCGAGCCGCTTCGCGTGAAGACCCAGGCCATCGAGTCCGCCACCGAGGCGGCCGTCATGATCCTCCGCATCGACGACGTCATCGCCGCCGGCGACCTCAAGGGCGGCAGCTCCGACGACGACGACGGCGAGGACATGCCCGGTGGCGCCGGCGGTCCCGGCGGCGGCATGGGCGGTATGGGTGGCGGCATGGGCGGTATGGGCGGCATGATGTAACGCCATCCGAGAACGCCCGCCCACCCAGACTGTCAACGCACTGGCCCCCGACCGACGACCTCTTTTTATCGAACGACATCCGGGAGCACTACGCCTGCCGACCCCGGCCTACCAGGGCTCGTTTTTCAACCCGAGCGCGTACGCGCCAGCGTTCGTCGAGACGTGCAACAGCGGCGTGACGACGAGGACCACGACGAGCACCGGCAGCGTGAACGTTGCGAGGAACCAGTCGGTGGCCGCCAGAAGGGTCAGGCCGAGGGAGACGACGACGAAGTCCAGTTGGTCGATGCCGGGGAAGGCGGCGCCGCGCTCGCGGCCGGTCCGGCGCTTGAGGAACGACGCGAGGAGGTCGCCGAGCATCGCGCCGGCCGGCAGCGACGCCGCGGCCGCCGCCGGGAAGACCGGCAGTCCGAGGCCGGTCGCGTCGGCCGCTGCGGGCTCGAGAAGGTTCAACGCGAGAGCGGCGAGGATTCCCGCCGTGGTGCCGACGGCGGTGCCACGCCAGGTCTTGCCGTCGCCGAGCGCGCGTCGGCCGTCCGAGAGGGTCCGGCCGCCGTCCATCGGCCGGCCGCCGCCGGCGAGCACGGCGGCGTTGTTCGGAACGTAGGCCGGCAGCATAACCCAGACGGCGACCGCGACGGTTTCGACTACCATGGGTCGGGGTCGACCCGGCGGTGATAAAAGACCGACGGGTTCGCCTGAAAGGGGTACGCTCTTGGGTCGGGCGGCAGTATTTGCGGGCATGATCCCGCCAATTGCCCGGCGGTTCGTCGCCGGGGAGTCGGCAGCGTCCGCGCTGGAGCACGCCCGGCAGCTGAACGGCGATGACGTCGGCGCGATCCTCAACCTGCTCGGGGAGCACTACGAGGAGCGGGGGCCGGCCGACGCGAACGCGGAGGCCTACCGGAGCCTGCTCGCGGAACTCGGGGGGTCGGGGCTGGACGCCTGCATCTCGGTGAAACCCTCCCAGCTCGGCCTGAACGTCGACGAGGGCGTCTTCCGGGAGAACCTCGAGCGGATCGTTGAGGCCGCCGCCGAACACGGCCGGTTCGTTTGGGTCGACATGGAGGACAACACGACGACGGACGCGACGCTGGAGGCCTTCGAGGCACAGGTCGGGAGCTACCCCGCGATGGGGCTGTGCCTGCAGGCGAACCTCAAGCGGACGCCGCGTGACGTCGAACGGCTCGCCGGCCTGCCCGGGAAGGTGCGGCTGGTCAAGGGCGCTTACGATGAGCCGCCCGAGGTGGCCTACACCGACAAGGCGCGCGTCGACGAGGCCTATCGCGACCTGCTAGACCTTGCGTTCCGGACGTTCGACGGCGGGGTGGCGGTAGGGAGCCACGACCCGGAGATGGTGGCCCACGCCGCCGAACTCCACGAGGAGTACGGCACCGACTACGAGGTCCAGATGCTGATGGGCGTCCGCGAGAGCGCACAGCGGGACCTGGCGGCCGACGGCGTCACCGTCTACCAGTACGCCCCGTACGGCGACCGATGGCTGTCGTACTTCTACCGGCGGGCAATGGAGCGCAAGGAAAACGCCCTTTTTGCGCTCCGGGCGATCGTCAGCGGGTAGCGCGGTCAGTCGTCCGTCGACTCGGTGCCGTCGGTCCGCGGAATCGGCCGCTCCTCGCTGACGTCGATGGCGATGCCGCTGTTCTGGTTCTCGCCGAACCCGGCGCTGAGGATCCGGGTCAGCGCGTCCTCGACGCTTTCGTCGACCTCGGTGTACCGGTCGGATTCGACCTCGACGACGTAGCCGGTCGTGATGTTCGGCGCGGTCGGCAGGAAGAGCACCTCCCGGCCGTCGTCAGTCTTCTTTCCAGTCTTGAACGCCGTCATCCGCATCCCGTCCCACACCTCGATCTTTACGGGTGTCTGGAGGTCCTCGGGGCTCGAGACGGCGGTCTCGACGGCCATCTTCGAGGCGTTGTAGACGACCCGCAGTCCGGGCACCTGGTTCATCATGCTGTCGAGAACGCTCTCGAGGATGTCGCCGAGCGTGGTCCGCATCAGGTACCCGACCGAGAGAACCAGCAGCGCAAACAGCGCGAGCACGACCGCCACCTGGACGCCGGGGCTCTGCTCCGACAGCACCTTGTCGATGCCCGGGATGTTCGCGATGGTCTGGTAGATGACGGCGACGACGTAGGCCGTAACGATGAGGGGGACGAGGATGACCAGTCCGCTGGCGATGTCGCGCTTCCAGGAGGACGGCAGCATTCGTCCGTGTATTCGGCTACCGTGTATTCAGCGCTTCGACCGGCGGCGGTGCTCGCTCCGCCGCGGCGGTCGGTCACTCGGCCCGGAGACTTCCTCGGTCCTGGAGCATGTTGGCGGCGCGGTCGGTCCACCCGCCGGCGTGGAATCCGACGGCGACGACGAGCGCCATCCAGACGTACGTCAGGCCGAGGCCGAGATACGCGCCGACGACACCGTACCCCAGGACGACCCCGACGACGTAGGTGAAACCGAGTATGAACAGTACCATCCCCGAGGTACGGGCCAGGAACGGTAGCCGGGTCTCGCCGGCCCCGGCGAGGGCGCCCTGCAGGACAGCGAAGCTCACGAGAAACGCTGCGGTGAGGCCGTAGACGCGCGCGAAGTCCGTTGCGTAGCCGAGGGTGGCGGCGTCGTCGATGAACACCGAGACGATGGGGCCGGCGCCGAGGGTCAAAAAGAGGCCGAACCCGCCGGCGGTCAGGACGCCGAGGGCGACCGTCGCCCATCCCTGGAAGCGCGCGCGTTCCGGCGCTTCCTCGCCGAGCGACTGGCCGACGAGGACGCTCGCGCCGACGTAGAAGCCGCGGGAGAGCGGCCCGGTCAACTGCTGGTAGATCCGGCGGCCGATGTGAAACGCCGCGTTGACCTCCGTCCCGAAGCCGAGCAAGATGGCGTTCAGCGGGAACTCCGCGAGCGTCGAGGCCAGCCCCTCGGCGACCGAGGGGGCGCTCACGCGGAGCAGCTGTCTGGTGATGACGAGGCTCCGCGAGCATCGTCGCGGTGAACACGTTCGCGGCGGCGGTCGCGAGGCCGACCCCGACGACGGAGAGCCGCGGCGCGCCGAACAGGCCGAGACCGAGCGTCACCGACCCGGCGATGTTCAGGCCGTTCGCGACGATGTTGACGTACATCGGGGTGCGGGTGTCGCCGGTGCCCTGCAGCGAGCGGGCGGCGATGAGGGCGACGTGACGGGCCGGCGCCGTCGCCAGCACGATTGCGAGGTACCGGCCGCCGACACGTGCGACCTCCGGGGGCGCACCGAGCAGCGCGATGGCGGGTTCGCCGAAGGTGACCCCGAGTGCCGCGAACGGCACGCCGACGAGAGCGCCAACGACGAGCGCCTGCGAGATGGCCTCGTCGCGGTTGGCGGTCGCGCCGCTTCCGGTGTCCTGCGAGGAGAGCGCTATCGCGCCGCTTCCCATCCCGAGGCCGACCCACAGCGGAAACCGCGCGTAGAGGTCCGCCAGCCCGATGGCGGCGACGGCGACCGGCGAGAACAGCGCCGTCACGAGAATGTCGACGGTGCGCATCAGCGTCCGGGTCGTCTGCTCGACCATCACCGGCCACGACAGCGACAGGACCCGCCGCCACACCGACGGGAGCGACTCTCCCCGCCTTCGTCTACGGGACCCTCCGGGATCCCGAGCGCGCCCGGAAGCTCCTCGGGCACGCCGAGTTCGGATCCGACGTTCGACTCCACGGGCTCCGCCGCGTCGAGGGGCAGTACCCGACGCTCGCGCCGGGTGGAGCCACCGAGGGCCGGGTGTTGCGACTCCGCGACGGCGACCTCGAGGCCCTCGACGCCTACGAAGGGGTCGACCGCGGCCTCTACGTCCGCGTCCGGGTGCCGGGGGACCCGGGGCCGCTGTGGACCTACGTCGGGGACCCGGACCGGCTGGGTGCCGGGGTCACCTGGCCCGGTCCGGGACCGCTCCGACGGCGGGTCGGGCGGTACGTCGACGCGAACGACGTCCGCGTGGAGTCGTAGTGAACAGGCAGAACAGAGGCGGCAGAACGTCGCCCCCGACTACGACGGCCCGTGTTCCGCGCTCCCGCTCCGGCGGACCGCCGACGCTCGTCAGCGCACGTGGCCGCTGGCCGCGCCCTGGTATATAAACTCGGCCACCGCGGACCCACCCCCTCGCTCAGAAGGAGACGTTCGTCTCGGTGCCCTCGGTCGCTTCCTCAAGGCCGTCGTCGGCCATCTCGTCGGTGAACTCCTCGCCCATGCCGGCCTCCAGCAGGGCGTCCTCGAACTCGCTGCGGAACCGGTCGCTAACGCGCCGGGCCTCGTTCTGGGCCTCGACGACCCGCCGGTATCGCCGGACAGTCGACTTGGAGACGTCGAGGCTGTCGGCGATTTCGCCGGTCGAGCGGTCGTCGTCGAGCAGGTCGCGCAACGCCGCGAGGTCGAACGGCGCGTCGGTGTCCCGGTCGCGGACGAGGTGGAGGTCCAGACGGGCGCGGAACACGTCGCGCCGCGAGACGCCGAGTTCGTCGGCGATGGCGGTGTCGGTGGCGTCGTCGTAGAACCGCTCGACGACAGTGGCCAGTTCCGCGTCGGACAGCGACGACTCGAACTTGTGATCCTCCCGCATTCGGTCGATTATCTCGTGAAGTCGTTCCTCGGACGCGCGCTCCTGCGTCAGCGAACCCCGCGAGTTTTCTTGGGTCTCCGTCACGGTATCTTCGTCGGAGATGTCTTTGAATATATTTCGCAGTTCTTCCGTGTTATCAGTCACAGTAGCCTCCTTGTAAGGTAATGATAGATAATAAATGTATCGGTGGCTGTCGACTGGTACTGTGACGTCGGTTGATGGGAGAGCGGCTGACATGAGTGGTGCTACGACCTCCGAGGTCGACCTGGTCGGCGACGGGGCGAGCGCATCGACCGCCTCTCCGGCGGCGAGCAGGCTCGGGTCGCCATCGCCGGGGCACTGGCGATGGAGCCGGCCCACCTCGTCCTGGATGAGCCGTTCACCGGACTGGATTGGCCGGCGCGGCGACGGCTCCTCGAGCGCCTCCAATCGCTCCACGAGACGGGCACGAGCGTCGTCGCCGTCACCTACGACCTGTGCGACGTTGGGGCGCTCGCCGACCGGGTGGTCGTCCTCGCGGACGGCGAGATAGCCGCCGACGGCCCGCTCGCGGCGGTCGAGTCGAACCTCGAGTCGCTGGACGTCCGGCCGCCATGACGCTAGTGTACGAACCGGGGTCGACGCCGGTCCACCGCCTTGACCCCCGCTCGAAACTCCTGGTGCAGGCGACGTTCGTCGCGGCGGCCTTCGTCTGCACGGCGCCCCGCGGACTCCTCGCGCCGACGGCGCTGGTCGCCGGGATGCTCGCCTTTGCGCGGACGTCGCCGGCACGGAGCCTCTGGGAGTTCCGGTTCGTCCCGCCCGTTCTCGTCTGCGTACCCCTTAATCGAGGGGACGACGCTCGGGGCACCGTGGTTCGTCGTCACCGACGCCGTCCCCCCGGCGCTTGCGGGCTATCGAGTCGTTCTGGTGTTGTTCGTCACCGCGGCGTACGTCAGGGCGACGCCCGTCCGGGCGTCCCGCGCGGCCATCCGGCGGACGGTCCCCGGCAGGGCGGGGCAGTTCCTCGGGATGGATGCGGCGTTCGTCTTCCGGTTCCTGCCGGTCCTGCAGGATGACGTCGCGCAATTCGGCAGGCCCAGGCGGCGCGTCTCGGCGCCGAGCGCCCGGTCACCGAATGGGTGCGACTCCTCGTGGCGCGGCGCTCAACTGGGCCTTCGAGCGGGCCGACACGTTCGCGCTCGCGCTGCGGGCCCGCTGTTTCGCGTGGAACCCGACGATGCCCGAGTTGCGCCCGAGCTACCGGGATGTCCCGGCGCTTCTGCTCGCGGCCGGCCTCCTCGGCGTGGCCGCCCACGGCGCCGTATAAGCGGGCCGGCAATCAACAGTCTCGCGGCTTGAACCCCCGCTGTGTGGTGGTCTCGTAAGGGCGTGTAACAAGGCTTAACCGGGTCCGTCCCCGCGTGTTTTCGTATGACGACGGCGCTTCCGCTCCAGTCTGGAGGCGACCTCGCCCGCGAGACCTACTGGCAGATCGGTCCGGTCCAGAAGGTGGTCTTCTACTTCCTGGCGACCCTGACGATCCTCGTCGCGGCCATCGGCATCTACGGGCGGTTCGCCCGCTACGCCGAGGGGACCGACGACTGGTTCGACCGCCTCGACGACCTACCGGGGCGGATCGCCTCGGCGGCCAAGATTGCGGCCTCCAACGAGAAGCAGTTCAACCGCGACCTGGTCGGCGGGCTGATGCACGCCTTCATCCTCTGGGGCTTCCTGACACTTCTGATTGCGACGACCATCCTCTTTATCGACATCGACATTTACCAGGTCGCCACCGGCGAGTCATTCTGGGTCGGCGACTTCTATCTCTCCTATCAGCTCGTCACCGACGCCCTGGGCCTGCTGTTCGTCGTCGGCCTCGGGGTGGCGCTGTGGCGCCGCTACGTCGTCCGCAACGACCGCCTGTGGAGCAGGCACACCAACTGGGAGGACGCCTTCCTCGTGTGGTCTCTATTCCTCATCGGGCTGGGCGGCTTCCTGCTGGAGGGGCTCCGCATCCTCGGCCAGGGCGCCGAGTCGGTCAGTTTCGTCGGCACCGCCGTGGCGCTCGGGCTGGGCGCCATCGGCATGGACGACTCGATGGCCGCGGCCGTCTATCCGGTAGCGTGGTGGTCCCACACCCTGCTGGCGTTCGTCTTCATCGCCGCCATCCCCTACGCCAAGCCGTTCCACATGTTCTCGTCGTTCGCCAACATTGTCACCCGCGACGAGAAGGCCGGCGCCCGCCTGCCCGGCGTCCCCTCGGACCTGGATGCGACCAACGCCGAGTCCATCGACGACTTCTCCTGGAAGGAGCTGCTCGACCAAGACGCCTGCACCAAGTGTGGCCGCTGTTCGGCGGTCTGTCCGGCGAAGGCCTCCGGCCGGCCGCTGGACCCCCGCAACGTCATCCTCGACCTGAAAGAGTATCGCCAGGACGTCGACGCTGGCGGGGAACCCAAAGAGATCATCGCCGACGGCGGCGGCGTCATCGACACCGAGACGATGGAGTCCTGCATGGCCTGTATGGCCTGTATGGACGCCTGCCCGGTCGAAATCGAGCACCTCAAGAGCTTCACCCGGATGAACCGCCAGCAGGTCGACCAGGGCGATGTCCGCCCCGAACTCCAGGACGTCTTCCAGAACGTGATGCAGAAGGGCAACACCTTCGGCGACTCGCCGTCCGGTCGCGGCGACTGGACCGAGGAACTGGCGTTCGAGGTGACGGACGCCCGCGAGGAGGCAGTCGAGTACCTCTGGTACGTCGGCGACTACCCCAGCTACGACGAGCGCAACAAGAAGGTCGCCCGCTCGCTGGCCCGCATCTTCGAGGCCGCCGACGTCTCGGTCGGCATTCTCTACGAGGACGAGGTGTACGACGCGAACGACATCCGCCGCATCGGCGAGGAGTTCCTCTTCGTCGAGCAGGCCGGCACGCTCGTCGACACCTTCCGGGAGTGCGACTACGAGACCATCGTCTGTACGGACCCCCACTCGTACAACACGTTCAAAAACGAGTACCCGGAGGTCGACTTCGCGGAGTTCGCCGACGACCCGATGATGGAGTTCGCGGTCGAGACGCCGGTGCGCTCGGCCTCGCGGGGACGGAACTCGACTACACCGTCACCTACCACGACCCCTGTCACCTGGGGCGGTTCAACGACGAGTACGAGGCGCCGCGGGAGCTGGTGCGGGCGACGGGGTGTGACCTGCACGAGATGCCGCGCAACCGCGCAAACTCCTTCTGCTGTGGGGGCGGCGGCGGCGGCCTCTGGATGGACCTCGAGGAGGAGGAGAAACCCAGCGAGGAGCGGCTCCGGGAGGCCCTGGAAGATACTGACGCCGGGGCGGCCGTCGAGAAGTTCGTCGTCGCCTGCCCGATGTGCATGACGATGTACGAGGACGGCCGCAAGACCGGCGGCTTCGAGGACGACATCGAGATCGTTGACGTCGCGGAGTTAATAGTCGAGGCCCTGGAGACGAACGGGGCGACCGTCGCGGCGACGGACGGTGCGGACGCCGCGCCGGCCGACGACTGAT
>PXSL01000058.1:9595-12097 GCA_003022815.1 Halobacteriales archaeon SW_5_68_122
TACGACGTCGTCGTTCTGGAGACCGAGTCTGAGGCGGAGTTCCCGCGTCAGAGCAACAAGTCGACCGGGGGCACGTTCCCCTCGATGATGGCGTCGTTCAACGTGCCCGACGAGGTGGTAATGAACTTCACCGACGACGTCGTCATCGAGTCGCCGAACCACCACTTCGTCGAGGACCGGCCGGGCGCGGTGCTGGACTTCGCGGCGTTCAAGCAGTTCCTCGTCGAGGACGGCAAACGGAAGGGCGCCGAGTACTGGTTCGACGCCCGGGTGTCGAAACCCATCACCGAGGGCGGCGAACCGGTGGGGGTCAAGTTCAACGGCTCCGAGGCGGTGTACGGCGACGTCATCGTCGACGCCACCGGACCGGCGGCGCCGCTGGCGAAGGAGCTCGACGTCTGCGACCTCGACCGGAAGAACCACGCCATCGGCGTCGAGTACGAGTTCGAGGGCGTGGACCTCGATCATGAGGCGTACGCCGACCTCCGGGACTCGATGATGCTGCGGCTGGACCACGAGTACGCCCCGGGCGGCTACTCGTGGATATTCCACACGGGCGAGGACACGGCCAAGGTCGGCCTCTGTTACATCCGCAACGACAGCTACCAGCGGTACGCCGAGGTCGACCGCACCATCGACGGCTACCTCGACCACTGGCTGGAGACCGACCCGCGGTTCGACGGCGCCACCCGCATCGAGGGCCGACAGCACCGCGGGTCGGCGCACATCCAGCCGCCGGACTCCCTGAGCACGGACAGCTTCATGGCCGTCGGCGACACCGTCCCCACCATCGACCCGCTGTGGGGCGAGGGCATCCACAAGGGCATGAAGTCGGGCCGCGCCGCGGCGGTCACCGTCGACAGCTGCCTGACCCGCTCGGAGCCGGACACCTCCGCCGAGAGCTTCTCGCTGTACGACGAACTGTGGCACGAGGAGGTCGCCCCGGACATGGCCTCGCGGCTGCTGATGACCGACATGCTGTATCTCGCTCCCAACGAGCGATACGACCAGCTCATGCGGGACATGCGGGGCCTCGACCACGATACCCTGGAGCGGGCTAACGAGGGCGACATGCTCGCCATCCTGCGGCTCCTGCGGCTCGGCGACGTGCCGCTGCTCGGCCGGCTGGCAAAACACCGCCTCGACCGGTGAGGCCATCCCGACCCGTGTCGCCGCAACCGCGGGTTGAAGTACGATGCCGCGGTCACAGCCCCCGTGGAGACGTTCACCGACGTGGCGACGGCGGCGTACTGCCCCCGGAAACTCTACTACCGCCGCCGGGCCGACGACCACGACGCGCCCGACGAAATCGAGTCGGTCCGGGAACTGGCGTTCCGGTACCCCGACCTCCTTTCGTCGGAGACGGACCTCGCCGCCGAGCCGATAGCGGTCACCCCGACGCAGTACCGCTCGAACCTCGGTCGTGCGAAGGCCCGACTCGACTGCTGGAACCGTCTGATCGACCCCGCCGACCGCGACGTGCTGCTTGAGGGCAAGGACTGCCGGGGCATCGCCCACAAGGTGCTGGAGACGCCGCCCCGTCCGGTGGTCGTCTTGGCGGGCGCGCCGCCGGAGCGGGGGGTCTACGAGTCACAGTCCGTCCGGGCGACGGCGGCCGCCAAGGCGCTGGCGTGGGAGCGCGAGCGGCCCGTCGAGACGGCCCTCGTGGAGTACCCCGCTCACGGCGAGATTCGGCCCTGCGAGTACCGCGAGGAGTGCGGAACCCGGACCCGGTCGCTGCGGTCGCGGCTCTCGCTGTGAGCGGGGGTCCGCGAACCGCACACTCATGGGCCTGAATTTCATGTGGTGAGCTAACGCGGACGCAACACGGAAACGAGCGCGCCGAACCACGGCGCAGACCGGTGCCGCCGCGACGTCGAGGCGGCGGTGCGCGGCGCCGAGGGTCTCTCGGCCGAGCAGGAGTAGCGGCCCTCCCTATCGTTCGGCCAGCCAGGCCTCGATTTCCCCGGCGTTGGCCCCGCGGCGGACGATTTCGCCCGTCGATACGTCGACGACGGTGCTCTCGGCACCGGGCGTCTCGCCGCGGTCGACGACGACGGCCCGCCCGCGGACCTCGGGGGCTATCTCCTCGACCCGCCTGGCGCTGGGTTCGCCGCTCCGGTTCGCGCTCGTGGCGGTTATCGGGCCGACCCGGCGCGCGAGGTCCCGCGCCAGTTCGTGGTCGGGAACGCGGATGCCGACGCGGTCGCGGCCCGCGACCAGAACGTCCGGTACGCGGTCGGTCCGCTCCAGCAGGACGGTAACCGGTCCCGGGAGGAACCGCCCGCAGAAGGCCCGCTCGCGGTCGGAGAGTCGGACGTAGTCGGCGGCCGCTCCGACGTCGGGCAGGGCCATCGAGACGGGCTTCTCCCGGGAGCGGCCCTTCGCCTCGAACGCGCGCTCGACGGCCTCGGGGTCCGTGGCGTCGGCGGCCAGTCCGTAGACGGTCTCCGTCGGATAGACGACGAGGTCGCCACGGCGGAGCGCCGCCACCGCGTCGGT
>PXSL01000059.1 GCA_003022815.1 Halobacteriales archaeon SW_5_68_122
GTCGGCTACGGCGCCGACGCGCTCCGGGCGTGGCTGGAGAGCGTCCGATAGGGCAAAGACCCGGCCGCCACAAGCATGAGTATGCGTATCGCCGTGCCCAACAAGGGGCGTCTCCACGACCCGGCGCTGGGCCTGCTCGAGCGGGCGGGATTGCACGTCCAGGACGGCGCCGAGCGGAAACTGTACGCCAACACCGTCGACCCCGATGTGTCGGTGCTGTTTGCGCGGGCGAGCGACATCCCCGAGTACGTCGCCGACGGCGCCGCCGCCCTCGGTATCACCGGCCTCGACCAGGTCGAGGAGTCCGACATCGACCTGGCGGACCTGCTGGACCTGGAGTTCGGCCGGTGTCGACTCGTGCTCGCGGCCCCGGAGGACGGCGGTGTCACCGCGCCGGAGGAACTCGCCGGCGGCAGCGTCGCCACCGAGTTCCCCTGCATCACCGAGCGGTACTTCGCCGAGATGGACGTCCAGCTCGACATCGTTGAGGTGTCGGGCGCGACCGAACTGACGCCGCATGTCGACATCGCCGACGCCATCGTCGACATCACTTCCACGGGGACGACGCTCCGGATGAACCGCCTCAAGATCGTCGACGAGGTGCTCGCCTCGTCGGTCCGGCTGTTCGCCCGGCCGGAGGCCGCCGACGACCCCAAGGTCCGGCAGGTGAAGACCGCGCTCCGGTCGGTGCTGGACGCCGAGGGCAAGCGCTACCTCATGATGAACGTCCCCGAGGACGCCCTCGACGACGTCGAGGACTGCAGACCGCCGGCGCTAGCGACATCCTCGTGACCGAAATCGAGCGGCTGGTTCCGTAGCCGTCGGTCAAACCGCCGTTTGAGTTACCGGAAGGCACTCAGCCGTGTCCCGGGTAACGTCGGACATGCAGCGAACGCGCAGACGGACCCTCCGGGCGCTCGGCGCGACGGCCCTCGGCGCATCGATCGCCGGGTGCCCCTCGGGCGACGACGCGCCGACTGACGACCCCAGCAACGAGGAGAACGACGACTCACCGACCGACGAGGACGACGAGAGAAGTGACGGCGTGACCGTCCAGAGCGTGGCGGTCCGGCCCGAGGTGGTGACGCTGAACACGCCGGACTCCTACGGCGTGTACGGCGGCCGGTCGAGCCAGTACGTCGTCGCAGAGGTGGCCGTCGTATCGCCCGACGAGCACCCGCCGGAGTCGTTCGCGGTCGAGGCCGACGGGACGTACGACGCGACGACGGATATCGGCGACGGGGGCGGCTTCCTGGCGGACTTCGATACCGCCTACGGAAACAGGGGCAGCGAGGAGTCGGGATGGCTCGCCTTCAGCCTCCCCAAGCCGCTTGAGGCCGAGAAGGCGACGCTGACGTGGGAGGGGGCCAGCCACGAGTTCGGCGAGGCGGCCCTCGAACGCCTCCGGCGACCGCCGGCGTCCTTCGATGTCCGCTTCGAGGCCCCCGAAGCTGTGTCCCCGGGGGAGACGGTGACGGCGACGGTCACTGCCAAGAACACTGGCGACATCGACGGCACCTTCGTCGGCGCGCTGAACCAGGTCGGCCCGCGGATAGACTACGCCCCCGAGGCCGCAATCGTCCTCGGCGTGCCGAGCGGCGAATCCGCGAGTTGGGAGTTCGAACACGACCTCGAGGTCCGATACGAGGACCACGAGGACCCGAGGATGCGGCTGCACCTCCTGTGGAACGACGAGAACGTCACCCGAGAAGTAGACATCGAGTCGGAGTGACCCCCGGCTACTGAAACGAGTTTCCAGTGAGACCATCTGCAGAAACATCATTCAGATTAGACGTAAGACCGTTCTGTCCCTACCGTCTACTGTGACGAGACGAACTGGAACACCGATAGGAATGAGCCGGCACGGACTCGGTGCGACTGCGGCCGTCGCGGTCGGGATGCTCGGGGCGCTACTGAGGCCGGTCGCCCTCGTGGCTCACCCGGTCTTGGTGCTGGGCACCGTCACCGCGGTGCTGTTCGTCCGCAAGGCCCGTCGCCACGGTATGGGGCCTGCACGCCGTCGTGTGGTCGATACCGAAATAACTCGCAGTAGTCACTACGAGCTGCGGGCTACAGGAAGAGGTTCGCAAACGAGAAGGCGAAGATGGTGCTGATGGCGAAGTAGCGGACCGCCGTGAGGGCGCCGGCGAACGCGAACACGGCCATTAGCGCCGGGCTGTACCGGCTGAACAGCATCGCGATGACCACGGGGACGGGCGCGGCCTTGACCGCGTTCTGGTGTGGCTCGTCGCCGAGTACCCACAGCGCGGCGAGATGGAGGGTGACCGCCGAAAAGAACGTCGCCACGAGGAACGTGACCACGAGCGCGAGTGGGCCGCCGCCGACGAACTCGGCCTGCAAGAGAACCATGGGTGTCGTAGGTGGCGGCAACGTGAGTAGGTGTCGTTAGCCGTCGAGTAGGCCGAGCTCCTCGAGCCGGGAGACGATTTTGTCGACCGCCTCCCGTGCGTCCTCGGGCTTCTTGCCGCCGGTGATGACGAGCTTGCCGGAGCCGAACAGTAGCGCGACGACATCGGGCTCGTCCAGTCGGTAAACGAGCCCCGGGAACTGCTCGGGCTCGTACTCGATGTTCTCCAGGCCGAGGCCGATCGCGATGGCGTTGAGGTTGAGGTTCCGGCCCAGGTCGGCGCTGGTGACGATGTTCTGGACGACGATCTCGGGCTCCTCGTCCACCTGAATCTCCAGGTCACGGAGCTTGTCGAAGACGATGCGGAGCGACTCGTGAACGTCGTCGGTGGACTTCGCGCCCGTACAGACGATCTTGCCCGAACGGAAGATGAGCGCGGCCGACTTCGGTTCCTGGGTGCGGTAGACGAGACCAGGGAACTGCTCGGGGTCGTAGTCCGCCCCCTCGAGGTCCATGGCGACGCTCTGTAGGTCGAGTTCCTGTCCGATCCCCGTCGAGGCGACCACGTTCTCGATGTTGATGGTCTCCTTGGGGTCCTCGGTCTCATTGGATTCCTGCATGACTCGACTTAAAACACGTATTTAAGATTTATAAATGTAGGTGGTCGTTTCCGCCGGGCCGCACAGCCGACGAACCGGCCGCGCGGTTCGCGGCTTCGCCGCTCACTCCGTCCGCGGTCTCCCGTTGGTCGACCGCGCGGTTTATCACCGGCCGTCGGCCACGAACGGACGTGTACCTGCTGGAGCTGGCCGGCGACGACGACGCCTTCGCGCTCCGGGAGGCCGAGAGCCGCGGGTCGGCCGTCGAGGCGCTCGCGCCCGGACTGGCGACCGCCCGCGGCGTCCGCCACCCGGTGACGCTCGCCCACACTCGCCGGGTCTGCCGGCTAATCGGCACCTGCGAGCCGACCGTCGAGAACGCGGTCGCTCTCCTCTCGGCCGCCACGGTCGACCGTTCGGGGTCGGTTGCGGTCCGGGCCCGCGATGTCCGGGGGCTATCGGGCATCGACACCCGGGCCGCCGAGCGCCGCCTCGGGGCCGTCCTCGTCGACCGGGGGTTCGACGTCGACCTCGAGGACCCGGACCACACGCTCGTGGCGTTGTTCTCCGAGACGACCGCCCTGGGGTGGCTCGAGACCGAGACCGACCGCGGGTTCGGCGCCCGCCACGTCGCCGGGGCCGGGCCCGGCGCCCGTGTTCTCGACCCGATGTGCGGCACCGGCGGCGTCCTCGTGGAGGCCGGTCTCGTCGGCAGCGACGTCGTCGGTCTCGATGCTCAGGCAAAAATGGTCGCGGGCGCACGCGAGAACCTCGCCCATTATCTCGAGACCCACTATCTCGAGACCCACCACCTTGAGGACGGGTTCGCGGTGGCTCGCGGCGACGCCACCCAACTGCCGTTCGCCGACGGCGCCTTTGACGGCGTCGTCTTCGACGCCCCCTACGGCCGACAGTCGAAGGTCAAGCACGACTCGCTCGCGGCGCTAGTCGGCGACGCGCTGGCGGAGGCCCGCCGGGTCGCCCCCCGTGCGGTGGTCGTCGGCGACCGCGCCTACGACGAGGCCGCCGAGACCGCCGGCTGGGCCGTCGAGGCCCGCCTCGAGCGGCCCGTCCACCGCTCTCTGACCCGACACGTCCACGTGCTCCGCTGACCGGGCGGCCGCGCGAGGACTGCGGCAATGACAAAGGCCAAGCGGCTTGGGCGAACACTGTTCGTATGGCAACTGCTAACGAGAAGCGAGTCGAGGAGGTGATGACGCCCGCTCTGGAGACAATATCGGGTGAAGCCACGATGAGCGAGGCCGCAACGGCGATGCGCGAGGCGAACACCAGTTCGCTCCTCGTGCCGGGCGCCGAGACCGGCATCGTCACCAGCACGGACATCATTGACGCGGTCGCGGAGGGTCGGAACACCCGGACGACCCGCGTCGAGGAGCTGATGACCGCGCCGGTGGAGTCGATAAGCGTCGACCTGCGGCTCCAGGAGGTCGCCGCGATGATGACCAACTTCGGCATCAACCACCTGCCGGTCCGGGACAAGGATGGCGACTACGTCGGCATCGTCTCCTCGACGGACCTCAGGAAGACCGTCGCCGACGGGTGACGGCGCTCCTCGGCGGCGCGGCGGACTACCGGCCCAGCTCGGCTAGCAGTCGGCCGAGATGCACCCGGTCGGCGTTGCCCTCCGACATCTCGAGGTCGACCTCGCCGGCGAGCCGGTACAACCTGGCGAGTTCGTCGCCGTCGTAGCGGCCGCGAGCGGTCTCCAGCAGCGCCCGCAGTATCTCGTCGCCCTCGAACCCCTCGTTGTACAGCAGCTCGTCGATGCCCTTCCGGGCGGCGGCGAACTCACCGTCGTCGGCCGCCGCGAGCACCGTCTTCAGCTCGTCGGCCATCCCCACGTCGCCGAGCGCCTCGTAGGCGGCCTCCATCGTCACCTCGTCCTCGGACTCGGCGGTCAGCTGGGCGCCCAGTATTGCCTTCCGGAGGTCGCCGTCGCCGTAGCCGGCGACGTACTCGAGGCCGTCGTCGTCGTACTCGACGCCCTCCCGCTCGACGACGGTCTCCAGCACCCCGACCATCTCCTCGTGGGTCGGCGCCCGCACCGGTACCGGGAAACACCGCGACTCGATGGGCGGGATGAGCTTCGAGGGCTGTCTGGTCGCGATGACGAACTGCGTCGACTCGTAGTGCTGTTCCATGACGCGGCGGAGCGACTGCTGAAAGTCCTCGCGGATGGCCTCGGCGTTGTCGAGCAGGATGGTCCGGAACGAGCCGGAGACGGGCTGGTAGGCGGCCTGCTCGTTTAGCACGCGGCTCACCATGTCCCGCTTGGAGAGCCGCGAGCGGCCCTCGAGGAACTGCGAAAACCGGGGGTCGTTCCGAATCTCCTTTTTCGTCCGGTCGAAGAAGTCCGCGACGTTCAGCTCCACGAGGTCGTTGTCGGGGTCCTCGTGGGTGGCCGCCCCGAGCGCCCGGACGGCGGCCGTCTTGCCGGCGCCGCGGGGGCCGTAGACGACGAGATTCATCGGCTCCTCGACGGCCCGCTGGAGGCCCTCCCGAACCTCCGGTTGCGGCAGCTCCGACAGTAACGGAGCGTGCGTCTCGGTCCACAGCGGCGCGTCCATGTCGTGGCGTGGGTGCCGCCCCGGCAAAAGCCCTCCTCTCCCGGCCGCCGGACACCGGCCGTTTTTAGTCCGCGCCGCGCGACGGCGGCCCATGGACATCGAGTTCGGCACGGACGGCTGGCGGACCACCGTCGAGGAGTTCACGACGCCGCGGGTCCGCGCCGTCGGGCAGGCCGTCGCCGACCACGTGCGCGAGGAGGCCTCCGGCGAGGGTCGGCCCGCCGTGGCCGTCGGCTACGACCCCCGCGAGGGTTCCCGACCGGCCGCCGAGGAACTCGCCCGGGTGCTCTGTGTCAATGGCATCGACGCCCACGTCCCCGACCGCGACACCCCGACGCCGATCGTCGCCTGGACGGTCACCGACCGCGGCCTCGACGGCGCGCTGCAGGTGACCGCCAGCCACAACCCGCCGATGTACAACGGGATCAAGTTCATCCCTGTCGACGGCGCGCCGGCACTGCCGTCCGTTACCAACCGGCTGGCCGACAACCTCAGGCCGCCGGACCCCCGCCCCGACTCCGAGTGGGGCGTCGTCCACGAGGGAGACCTCCTCAAGGACTACCTCGAACACGCGCTGGCGTTTGTCAACGCCGACCTCGAGGGGGTAACCGTCGCCCACGACGCGATGTTCGGCAGCGGGCGCGGCGTCACCGACGAACTGCTCGAGCGGGCCGGCGCCGACGTGGTCCGGCTCCGGGACGGCCACGACCCCGAGTTCGGCGGGACGCCGCCGGAACCGTCCGGCGAGCGGCTCGAGGACCTCATCGACCGCGTCGAGTCCGGCGACGCCGGGCTGGGCGTCGCCAATGACGGCGACGCCGACCGACTGGGCGTCGTGACCCCGCGACGGGGCTTCGTCGACCCAAACTGGGTGTTCGCGGGCCTGTACGATTACATGCTGTCGGGCGGCGCCGACGCCGGCGACGCGGTCCGCACCGTCTCGACGACATTCCTTATCGACCGCATCGCCGAGGCCAATGGCGCGGCCGTCCATGAGACGCCCGTCGGGTTCAAGTGGGTCGCCGAGGCGATGGCCGACCACGACGCCCTGGTGGGCGGCGAGGAGTCAGGCGGGTTCGGCGTCACCGACCACCTCCGCAACAAAGACGGCGTGCTGGTGGCCCTGCTTGTGGCGGCCGCCCACGCCGAAGAATCGCTGGACGACCACCTCGACCGGATTCGGGACGCGCACGGCGACATCGTCCAGAACCGGGTCAGTGTCGACTGCCCCGATAACCGCAAGGCCGCCGTCGTCGACGCGCTCGACGACGAGATTCCCGACCGCGTCGCGGGCACCGCCGTCGAGGAGGTCGGCACCGCCGACGGGTTCAAGCTCCTCCTGGCTGACGGGTCGTGGCTCCTGGTTCGGTCCAGCGGCACGGAGCCGAAGCTCCGGGTGTACGCCGAGGCCGGCGACGACGAGCGGGTCGCCGAACTGCTGGAGGCCGGCACCGACATCGTCCGGCCGCTGGTCTGAGACCTTTCGGCGGTTACGCCGCGCGCCGGACCCCCCGGCACCGGCTGTCGTCGCACTCGATCTCGAAGCCGAGCGACTCGTAGAACGGCCGCACCCCGGGGTCGAAGCCGGCGGTCAGCCGCTCGCGGCGGGCGGCGGCGGCCTCGACCAGCGCCGTCCCGACGCCCTGCCCGCGGCGGCCGGGCCGGACCGCAACGGCGACTATCTCCTCGCCGTCCAGCACCAGTGCGCCGAGGAGGCGGCCCTCGACGGCGGCGACGAGCGTCGTTCCTTCCTCGATGGCCGCATCCTCGACCCGCAGCATCGCGGCGTCGAGGATTCCACGAACCGCCGCCGTCTCGTCGGCAACGCGGCGGACCTTCATTCAGCCACCCTTGATGAGCCGCAACACCCGGACCGACTCGGCGTTGACGAGGCGGTCGGCCGGCACCGGCGACCCTTCGACCAGCACCGATGCCTCCTGCTTCGAGAGGCCGACCGCCGCCAGGAGGTCGCCGTAGGTCGCATCCTCGTCCAGTTCGAGGTCGCGGGTGTCCTCGCCGACGACCTCACACGTGCCGCTAAATGTTCGAGAGGCCGCCCCGGCTCTCGACGACGAGGTCGTAGAGCCGGAGCACTGCCAGCGCGACGATGCCGGCCCCCAGTAGGAAGACGACCGTCCGGACGAGAAACCCGAGGTACGGGATGATGCCGACGAGGCCGACGAGAAGGACGCCGACGAACAGCGCGAGGTAGCGGTTGTCGCGGGTGGTATACGACAGCAGCCACGTGCCGACGACGTATCGGCCGTAGATGGCCGCAATCCACGACAGGACGATGGTCACGAGCAGGACGGCTACGGCGATGGGAAGACCGATGACGGTGATGGCGAACAGGAAGACGGCGAGGGCGACGCCGCCGACGGCCGCCACGCCCGCGCCGGCCGTCCGGAGCGGTTCCACCGTGCCGGTCTCGTAGGCGGCATCAGCGAACCGGGGGGCA
Organism: Halobacteriales archaeon SW_5_68_122; assembly: GCA_003022815.1. Next base: position 8,014 of record PXSL01000059.1, read on the forward strand.
ACGTATAGCAGGATGCTGCCCAAGAACAGACTGGCGAAGAACATAAAGACGGAGAAGACGACGTTCAGCGGCCCGAGCGGCGGAATCAGCGCCAGTTCCTGAGTTTGCTGGGTGACGCCCTCGACGGTGCCGCCGCGGTCGTTGAGCGTGCCCTCATAGGTGAGGTCGCCGCCAATTGTGGCGGTCGATTCGAGGTTGACGGTGCCGGCGAAGACGTTCACGTTGCTCCCGAACTCACCGGCGAGCGTCACGTCGCCGGCGATGGCGCCGAAGGAGTCGTCGACGTAGCCGGACTCGCCGACGGTGACGCTACCGCCGTAGACGAGGACGGTGTCCTCAGCGGTGCCGTTGATGGTGACGCTACCCGCGTAGACGCGGACGATGCCGGTGACGTTGCCGGTCTCGGTGACGACGACGTCGCCCCCGTACGCCCGGAGGTCGCCGTTGACGGTTCCCTCGACGATGACGGTGCCGGCGGTCGCCGACAGGCCGTTGACGGACTCACCCTCCTCGATGACGACGGTGCCGCCGGCGCGGGTGTCGGCGGCCACGACGCTCGTGAACATTGTGACGATGAGGACGATCGCCAGGAGGAGTAAGAGGGCTCGGCGCATGGTAACCCCCCGCCGGGAACGCAAAAATAGGTTGGGGGATTCTCGCGGGGTTTATGCCTGCCGGGAGCCTCCCACCGTCCATGAGCGAGGCTGCCGCCGAGAGGACCGGGCGGGAGATCTGGATAGAGAAGTACCGCCCACAGCGGCTTGAAGAGGTCGTCGGCCACGACGCCATCACCGAGCGCCTGCGGCGCTACATTAACCAGCAAGATTTGCCGCATCTTCTGTTCGCCGGGCCGGCCGGCACGGGTAAATGCGTCACTGGCGAAACCCCCGTGCTGACGAATAGGGGAATTGAACGAATCGGAAGTGTCGTCGGTGACGGGGAAGGGTTCGCCGACCCAGACGGCGATCTCGAAGTCGCGACGTTCGACGAGGGCGACGGGTTCGAGTTCGTCGAACCGTCGAAGGTCTTCGGCAAACGGGCAGACGAACTCATCCGGGTGTCGACCCGCGACGGAAGCGAGCCCACGGTCACCCCGGAACACCGACTGCTGGTCGTCGACGAGGACGGTCTCTCGTGGACCCGCGCAGAACGGCTCCAGCCGGGCGACCGCATCGCTCGTCCCTTGGAGGCGCCGCTGCCCGACGACGACGGCCGTATCGAGTGGCTCGATGAACTCGACGAAGAGCGGGTTTTCGTGCACGTGACCGAGGAGTTCGCGGCACGGCACGAGATTCCGGCCAGCCAGAACAACGTTGGAGCCAAGCGGGAGGTCCTCGAGGAAGTCCGCACTGGCCAGACAGACGAGCGGATAGCCGAACGAGCCGACGTTCCGGAGAAAACGGTCCGGGACTACCGTCGGCGAGCGGCCGACACCGACCTCGATGCCACCTCGACGGTCTGTTCGCTGTCGTACTTCCGCTCGCTGGGCGCCTCAAGCGAGACGCTCCGCGAGCACGTCGAGCGCATCCAGTTCGTCCCCCCGAACAACAACCGCTCGCATCCGGTCGAACCCCCCCAGGAACTGACGACCGGACTCGCAACGCTTCTCGGCCTCGCATTGAGTGAAGCACGGATTGACCGTACCCGAATCAAGTTCTATAACACCGACGAGAAGCTCCTCGAGGCGTTCTCGGCGGCGGCCCGGGATACGTTTGGCGTCAACCCGAAACGGGGCGAGCAGAATGGCGTCCCGTACCGGGTCATCGACAACCGGACCGTCGTCCACTACCTCCGGCGCTGCTTCGCCGTACTCGACGGAGAGGGGGCAGTCGGTTCGCGCATCCTTCGCGCGTCCCCGGAGCCACGACGGGCGTTCCTCCGGGCCGTCTTCGACGCCGAGGGGCACGTCACCGAGGATGGAATCCTCGAACTCACCCAGAAGGACGGAAACGTCGTCACGCTGCTTTCGTACCTGCTGGCGGGCGAGGGGGTCCCGACCCGCCGGAAGACCGAACGGAAGGCCGCGACCAACGGGTCCGGACAAAAGCGGGAGTACCACGTGCTCTACGTTTCGAGCGCCTCGGCGCTGTCGCGGTTCGAAGAGCGGGTGGGTTTTATGCTGCCGACGAAAGCCGAGCGACTCGCCGAGAACGCCGCGCGCGACTCCAACCCGAACCACGACACGATGCCGGTACAGTCCGCGGTCTCCGATCTGTGTGAGACGCTGTATCTTCCGAAAGACGACCTACTGACCGGAACGCTGAACCCGGAAACCCCGGGTCGAGAGAACTACCTCGCCGACATCGAGCGGGTACTGGACGCCGCGACCGAGAAGGTCGAACTCGCACAGGAGGCCCTCGAGACAGTTCAGCAGCTCGAAGCCGACATCGACCGCATCGAAGCACTGCCGGCGGCGTGGGTCGCCGAGCGCGACCGGCTTGAGCCGATATCGGTCCGGCGCGACCTCAGCGAGAAGACGGGCATCAGGTCGGACCGACTGCTGGAGTATTCGGACGGCCGCCGGACCCCAGAACGGAGACGCGCAACCACCCTCCTCGAGGAGGTCGACGCCGTCGAGGCGCCACCGGACGTGAAGGAGCTACAGACGCGCCTGCGGACGACGATTGACCGGCTCGGTGTTCCGTACAACCACGTCGCGGAGGGAACCGACCTCCGTGGAACCGACATCATCAATCTGCTGGAGAACGACGACCACGCCCTCCCGACGACTACCCGATTCCGCACCGTCGCCGAACGCGTCCGCGAACTCGCGGCCGGAATGTGCTCGCAGGCCGTCCTTAAGGACCTCCGGGCGCTGGACGTCCTCGCTCGCGGCGACCTCTACTTCGACGAAGTGCGGTCGGTCGAACCCCTCGAGGAGTCCCGGCGCGTCTGCGACCTGACAGTCCCGGGGACGCGTAACTACGTCGCCGGCAGCGTGCCGACGGTGATGCACAACACCACCTCTGCCATCGCCATCGCCAAGGAGATATACGGCGACGACTGGCGGGAGAACTTCCTTGAGTTGAACGCCTCCGACCAGCGGGGCATCGACGTCGTCCGGGACCGCATCAAGAGCTTCGCGCGGGCCTCCTTCGGCGGCTACGACCACCGCATCATCATCGTCACTGGATACCCTTCCTCACCCGAAATAAAAGAAATCGAAGACGTAGCCGAGGACGGCGAACCGATTCCGTCGGTCGACTTCGAGACCAACGAGATACAGTCCGACAAGGGCAAACTGGTCGATTCCGGCGTCGCCGATTTCTTCGAACTCGAACTGGCTGACGGACGGACGGTTCTCGCGAGCCTTACACATCCGTTCTTCGTAGTTGGTTCGGATGGGAAACTCGTCGAGAAGGAGCTACGAGAGCTGTCGCCCGGTGACGAAATCGCGGATTTCAAAGATGACGTGGGCATCTCGCGGTGTGAAATCTGTGGTGACTGGACGCCGGGGAGGTTCTGTTCGGTCGCTTGCAAGAACGACGGACACAGTCGCGAAATGCAGGGCGATGGCAACCCAATGTACGGAACCGAGTGGTCGGGGGAGCGACGCAAGAAAATAGTCGAGAAACTCTCCGACGGGAGGTTCGAGGGGGAGAACAATCCGAACTACGGTGGTGAGTTCCACGGCGTCTCCGTCTGGGAAATGGACGACGAGTCTATCGAACAGTTCCGCGAAAGGCTCAGCGAGATGCGGTCCGGAACCCCTTGGGAGGAGTGGGTCGTCGATGCCGACCCCGACACGGTAAAAGAGAGAATCGGACGTTCCTCTGCGGAGTGGTGGGACAGTCTGGACGACGACGAGCGAACGAGATTAATCGAGAAGGCTACCGAAAACTGTGACTATCCCGTGACTGATATCACTGGGGACAACAACCCGATGCGCGACCCGGAGGTCGCACAGAAGGTTTCCGAGGCGCTGAAGGGCCACGAGCCGACCGGCGGAAACATTCGACACAGTGACGAACTGGGTCATCTCGTTCGATCCGACTGGGAGTACGAGGTCGCAAAGGCGTTGCAGGACGCCGGTGTCGAATACGAGTACGAGCCGGAATTCGAACTGTCCGACTCGGTGTATCATCCCGACTTCCTGATCGACGATACAGTCATCGAAGTCAAAGGGGTGGCTGAACTGTGGGGTCAGACGGAAAAAGTAGAGGAGTTCTTGGACACCTATGGCGACGATTACCGCTTCATTGTCGTGGGAGACGGCGAACTCCCGCACCACGAACACTACGACAGGGACGAGTTCGAGCCGGCTATCGTGTCTGACGGCGGATTACGAACGGTTCAGACCGTCGAGGTACGCGATATCGAGTACAGTCATCGCGGGAAGGCCTACAACATCAGCATGGAGGACACGCCCAACTTCATGCTTGCAAACGGAATCCTGACTCACAACACCGACGACGCCCAGTCAGCGCTCCGCCGGACCATGGAGCAGTTCTCCGACAACACCCGCTTTATACTCTCGTGTAACTACTCCAGCCAGATTATCGACCCCATCCAGTCGCGGTGTGCGGTATTCCGCTTCTCGCCGCTGGGCGACGAGGCCGTCGAGGAGCAAGTCCGCGTCATCGCCGAGACGGAGGACATCGAGTTGACCGATGACGCCGTCGGCGCGCTGGTGTACGCCGCCGACGGCGATATGCGGAAGGCGATAAACGGCCTGCAGGCGGCGGCGGTCATGGGCGGGCGCGTCGACGAGGAGGCCGTCTACACCATCACCTCGACGGCCCGGCCCGAGGAGATACAGGCGATGGTCGAGCGGGCGCTGGACGACGACTTCACCGGCGCGCGCGCCCAACTGGACGAACTCCTGACCGACGTCGGCATCGCCGGCGGCGACATCATCGACCAGATGCACCGCTCGGTGTGGGAGTTCGACCTCGAAGAGCGGGAGGCCGTCCGCCTGATGGAGCGCATCGGCGAGGCCGACTACCGCATCACCGCCGGCGCCAACGAGCAGGTCCAACTGGAGGCGCTTCTGGCGTCGCTGGCGCTGGGAGAGTAGCGAGACGCCGACCGCAGGGAAGCGTCTCGGAAAACGCGAGCGGTGAGCGAAGCGAGCCGTGAGTAGGAGCGAGGCGCCGACCGCAGGGAGACGCCTCGAAGGCGCGAGCGGTGAACGCAATAAACTGCGAGCAGTAGCGAGGTATCTCGAAGGCGCGAGCGGTGAGCGAAGCGAGCCGTGAGCAGGAGCGAAGCCCCCGAAGCCGTTCCACGGGACGTGCGATACCCCGCCGCACGGCGAAAAGCGACTGCTTAAACGTCTGGACCGTCTATCTATCGTGTGACTAAAGAGACACAGCGGAAGGACCTCCGGATGCCGGGCGAGGGTGAGATGTTCGCGCTGGTCACCGAGATGCTCGGCGGGCAGCGCGTCCGGTTGCAGTGCGACGACGGCAAAAAGCGGATGGGCCGCATCCCGGGCCGAATGCGGTTCCGCACGTGGGTCGACAAGGACGACATCGTCGTCATCGACCCGTGGGACTGGCAGGACGAGAAAGCCGACATCGAATGGCGCTACGAGGGCGCAAACGCCGACCAGTTGCGGCGCGAGGGCCACCTCGACAACCTCGTCTAAATTTTCCCTCCGATAGTAGGTTCGCGGGCAGGACGTTACAGGTCGGCCAGCGTCGCGCCCGCCGTGAGCCGGCGGACCGCCGACGGTAATTCCTCGACCGCGACCCGCGCTTGGTCGGTCGAGTCCCGCTCGCGGACGGTCACCGTGTCCTCTTCGGGGGTGTCGTAGTCGACGGTGACGCAGTAGGGCGTGCCGACCTCGTCCTGGCGGCGGTAGCGGCGGCCGATGTTGCCCGTGTCGTCGTACGCGACCTCCAGACCCGCCGCCCGCAACTCGTCGGCCACCTCGCGGGCCCGGTCGTCGAGGCCGTCCCTGGTCATCAACGGGAAGACCGCGACGGTCGTCGGGGCCATCTCCGCCGGCAGGTCCAAGTAGGCGCGCTCCTCGCCGTCGACCTCGTCGGTCTCCATGCGGTGGGCGAGGACGCTGTACACGAGGCGGTCGACGCCGAAGGAGGGCTCGACGACGTG
>PXSL01000060.1 GCA_003022815.1 Halobacteriales archaeon SW_5_68_122
AAGGAGATGTAGATAACGACGAGGTAGGTGAGCATCTCCTGGCGGCGCTGGCGGCGGAGCCGCTGGTCGGAGCGGGCCTGCTCGGAGGCAATGCGGAGCACCGGCCCGATCTCGTTGGAGGCCCGCATCGCGTTCGTTATCAGCGTCACGACGCGGGTGACCGAGGCGGTCCGGATGCGGCCCTCGAACCGGTCGAGGGCCTGCTCGACGGTCGCCCCCCACCGGATATCCCGCCAGATGCGGTCGGTCTCCTCGTCGAGAACGCCGAGGTCGCTCTGTCTGACCCGGTCGAATGACGAGACGACGGCGGTACCCGCCTCGTTGAGACTTGCGAGCCGGTCCAGCAGGTTCGGGACCGATTCCTCCAGGCGGCGCAGTCGGCGCTTGCTCACCTCGTAGGCAACGGCGAACGTCGCCATCACGAACAGCAGCGCTTGGATAATGATGTCGTCGACAACGGCGGGGTCGAGGCTCCCCTCGACGAACGCGGTCGGGAGCCGATAGGCGGTGACCAGGACCGCCACCGGGACCGTCACGATGAACACCAGTTCCGGGCGCCTGATGACGGACTGGACGGGCGCCGCCAGCGTCTCCCGGATCGACCCGATGCGGTCGTTGGCCCGCAGGCGGCCGTGGTTGACCCGGGAGTTCGGCCGGAGGTAGCCGCCGTCCGAGCGGATACCCTGCATCGACCGCTCGACGCTCGCGCTGCCGACGATGCTCCCGCCGCTGTCCCGCGAGATGCGCAACGGCTGTGTGACGTCCGCGAGGTACGCGATGAACACCAGGTTCACCGCCGGGAGCACGACGTAGGAGATAACGCGGAGGGAAAACAGCGTTCCACCGGTCAGCACGCCGATGATGAACAGTATCGTTATCAGGAACAGCATCCCGGCAACGACGACGGTCACGTATACTTCGGCGGTCGTCGCCAGCAGGTCGAGGATCTCCCGCTGTTGCTCCTCGGCCTCCTCGCGGTAGCGCTCGTACTGGTCGCGGAGGAACTCCGAGATGTTGCCCCCGCTCTGGAGAACGCTACCGAGGTTCTCGCCGAACTTCTCGAACTGCGCCGACGGCGTCCTCGCGGAGATGTCCCGCACCGCCGTCACGAGGTCGACGTTGAAAAGGTCGAGGCTACGGACGCCGACGCCCACCTCGGCGGCGCTCTCGCCGAAGACGGCCTTGTTGCGTGACAGCGCCCGCATCACGTCCGGGAACGCCATGCCGCCGCGGGTCAGCGCGTAGACGAACGCCACCATCCGGGGCATCCCGGCGTCGATCCGGCGCCGGCGGGTGTCCGCCCGCACCGACGGCAGGTTCCACCGGAGCAGGTACGTCGTCGCGCCGCCGCCGACGCCCGCGAGGCACCCGACGAGTCCGACGACGAGCGCGGCGCCGACGCGGTCGCCGACGGTCTCGACGGCCCCTTCGACGGTCGCCGGCAGCCACGACAGATCCGGCGCGTTCGAGAAGACCCGGAGCCACGCCACCGAGACGGCGCCGACGCCGCCGGCGGCCTCCATTGCCGCGAACCCGAGGTAGGCGCCGACGATTCCGGTCGCGAGCCCCGACCCGACGACGTACAGCCTGGTCTTCGTCGCGTACTCCCGGTAGGGCGTCCCGATGGCGGCGGTCCGGAGCAGCCGTTCGCGCTGTGGGTCCACCTCGACGTCCATCCCGCCGAAGAGGGCGAAGGCCGGCCGCGTCACCGCCCGGTCGAGACGAGCGCTGTACGGCACCAGCACGAACAGAAACAGGAGCGACAGCGCGAAGAGGAGCGGAAGGTAGACCAGCATTGCCGGCTACCGGTCCACCGCGTCGATGTCCGGTGCTTTCTCGCCGCCACCCTCGGCGGCGGCTATCTGGTCCATCACCTCGTCGGGCCTGGCGTAGTACCTGTTGACCATCGCGGTGAACTCCTGGTACTGGGAGATGTCCTCCTCCCAGAGGTGGTTGAGGAACGTCCGGCGGCGCTGCATCTCCCGGAGGAGATCCGACTGGGCCCACCCGCGCTCCTCGCGTATCTCGTCGAGGAGCCGCTGGTTGCCCTCCGCGAAGCTGTCGTCGGTGGAGTTCCAGTCGTAGGCGTTCGAGTAGTCGAGCTCGCCCGTCCGCTGGTCGATGCCCTCGATTTCGGCGATGGCGTCGGCCCGACGGACCCGCTCGCCGCCGAACCGGGCCAGCGCCTGCACGCAGAGGACGTCCAGCGACTGGACCATCGGCCGCGGCACATTGATGGGCTCGTTCTCCAGGCGGTTGATGACCGTCTGGACGGAGTCGGCGTGCATCGTCGACAGCGTCGTGTGGCCGGTGTTCATCGCCTGGAACAGCGTGATGGCTTCCTCGCCGCGGACCTCGCCGACGATGATGTACTCCGGCCGGTGCCGCAGCGCCGACCGCAGCAGGTCGTACATCGACACGCTCGAGCCCTCGTCGAGGCGCTCGCGGGTAACGCAGGACAGCCAGTTGTCGTGGTGTAGCGCCAACTCGCGTGTGTCCTCAATAGTGATGAGCTTCGACCCCGGGGGGAGGAACATCGAGATGGCGTTCATCGAGGTGGTCTTCCCCGAGGCGGTGCCGCCCGCGAAGATGATGTTTTTGTTGTGTTCGATGGCCATCCACAGGTAGGCCATCTGCTCCAGCGAGTAGGTGCCGAACTTCAGCAGGTCGATGGGCGTGAACGGCTCGTCGCTGTACTTGCGGATGGTGAACGCCGACCCGTGGGGGGTCACCTCCTCGCCGAGCGCGAGTTCGGCCCGGGAGCCGTCCGACAGGGTCGTCTCCACGACCGGGTTCCCGACGGAGATGTGACGGCCGGCCTGCTGGGCCATCCGGACGATGTAGCTGTCGAGTTCCTTCTCCTCGAAGGTGACGTTCGTCTCGATGTCCTGGTAATCGTCGTGGTAAACGTACAGCGGCATGTCGTAGCCGTCACAGGAAATGTCCTCGATTTTCGGGTCGTACATCAGCGGGTCGATGCGGCCGAATCCGAGAAACCGCCGGTAGAGGTAGTAGTAGAGGCGGTAGAACCCCGCGATATCGGTGTCGATGCCGTAGTTCTCCAGCCGGCGCTTTAGCTCCCGCCGGAGGACCACCTCCGGGTCGCCCTCCTGTTTGTTGTACAGCAGCGGCGTCCGGACGTCGTCGAATAGCGCCTCCATCAGGTCGGTCTCGAACTCGTCGAGAGACGGCTCGACCGTCCGGTAGCGGTGCTCGTCCGCCCGGTCGTCGTAGGTGACCAGCACGTACGCGTAAGGGGCGTTCAGCCAGTAGCGCTCGACGACCCGGTCCTCGAACTCCCGGTCGCCGACGATGCGGTCGTGTTCGCCCGGTCTGTACGGCCCATCGGGGACCGCCGAGCCGCGGATTATCTCGGCGGTCCGCGACAGCCGCTCACGGACGTTCGCGAACGTGCCGTTTGTGGAATCCATCAGTCGTGGCCTCCGGTGTCGCTTCGTCAGCGTGTGCCACATCATCGTCGTCGTGTATAAATCCCGCCAGCGACTCACGAACGGAGCCACCGGCCGCAGGGTCAGGCTCGCTCGACCACGAGGAGCAGGCCCCCGAACAGGTACATGAAGAGGACGCCGACGGGGACGGTGACCCCGGAGAAGCCGACGCCGACGTAGTACGTCGCCGCCGTGAGCGGCAGTGCCGTCGCGAGCAACAGCCCCCCCATAACGCGGACGGGGTCTAGTGGCGAGGCCGCCTCCAGTCGTTCCTCGTAGACGTAGTAGATGACGCTCAACGCCAGCGCGAACGTGAACACGACCGCCGCCGCGAGCCAGGCCGTGTAGCCGAACGCGGTCGGCGAACTCGCGGCCGCGCCGACGACGAGGTAGAACCCCGCGCCGGCCAGCCCGACGGCCGCAGCGGCGGCCAGCGTCCCCGTCACCGCCGCCGACCCGACGGGGAGCCGGTCGTCGGTGTTGACATTGATCTCTACAATGGTCCAGCAGACCGCCGCCAGCCCGGCGACGAGCGCGGCGGCGAGCCAGAGCCGGTAGACCGGGTCGACCGCGAGCCCCGACGGGAACTGTGCGCCGTTCTGGACCAGCACGTAGGGATCGAGCCCCTCCCCGAGGTCGGCGTCCGGGAAGAACTGCAGGAATACGTAGAGAAAGTGGACCCGGAACAGCCTGAGGCCACTCCGGGAGACGTAGGAAACGCTCCAGGGCGACAGCGCACACAGCCACGCGGACAGTACCGCGAACTCGCCGGCGTACTCCGAGCGGACCCACATACCCGTCCAGCCACCCCGCTGTGGGTAAAAGATACCGGACGAGTCCGCCCGGCTGGTCCCGACCCGCGTCGGAGTCCGGAGACGGATGGCTCTGACGGGGGCGTTACGTTCTTGCCCTCGGCATCCCTACGGGGCCGTAGGATAAGGGATGCGGCGTGACTACTTCACTCTGAGCGCGGACGGCGTCGGGGACGACGGGGCACAGCGACCCGTCGTCACCGTCGCCTACGAGGGGCCGGCAGAGCAGCTGGAGACACGGATGACGAAGGGCGAATCGGCGCTCGACGGGACGGAAGTCGACGTCGGGTTCCGCCTCCAGGGGCCAACCGACGACGGCGACACCATGGGGGTGCTCGCGCTCGCGGACCGGGTCACCGGCGAGTACGTCCTCGAGCTGAACGCCGAGGCCGACGGCGTGTTCGCGCTGGTCGAAGCCGCACGCGAGTTCGGCCAGACCGCCGACGCCGAGGACCGATACCGCATCGTCCTCGAATCCGAGGGCGAGCGGCTGGCGACCTACGACAAGTCGACGCTCCTGGTCTACGACCACGAGGGCGAACTGCTCCGGAGCCGGAGCCTGATACCCAGCGGCGTCGAGATCTGAACCGCCCGACGCTTTCTGCGGCCTCTCTCGGACAGTTACTCCGCCCGGCGGTCGAACGCGACGGCACCCGGCGGCACCGTGGCTCCTTCGGGGAAAAACACGCGGGGATCGTAGGGTTACTGAATGAGGCCGGTGACGACGCGCGACTCTGCCTTCCGGAGATGCTCGTCGACCGTCGAGGGGGCACAGCCGAGGTTCTCGGCGATGTCCTTGTGGGTTGCTTGGCGGGGGACGTCGTAGTAGCCCTCTTGGACGGCGGTCTCAAACACCTCGAGCTGGCGATCCGTCAGCGGCGACAGCAGGTCCTCGCTGCCGGGAATATAGGTGCCGGCGTCGTCGACGGAAAACTCGAGGCCGTCCGGGACGGCGCCGAGCGCCGCCCGGAGGTTCTCGTGGGTGCCGACGAGCGTTGCTCGCAGCCCGTCGTCGGCGAACTCCAGCGGCGTGTCCACGATGAGCGTGTGGTCATAGGCGATGTCGAGCAGAAAGCCCCCCGACTCGGTGGACTCCGCCTGTACGAACGCGTGGTAGCCGCTGCCGGCGAGGTCGACCACGTCGTGGTCGAACACCTCCGGCTGTTCGCCGAGGGCGTCGTCGAACGCCTCGCCGTCGCCGGTCACCCGGTACAGTAGGACGGTCGTGCCGTCGCCCCGAGCGTCGACGTGTAACAGTGCTTCTCGCAAGATGGCGTCGTGCCCCGCGAGGAACCGGTCGATGGGATGGACGGCCCGGTCCGTCGGTGAGAGGCTGAGTTTCAGGTATTTCATGGTATTTGCTGTCCTACCATATGCCGGGTCTGGACGGGAATTTAAGTTTCTGACAAAACCTTCCAAACGTTGTCACCGTTTCACAGGGGGGCCGGGAGCGGAAACGCTTTGCCGGTGGGTCACCCACCCGGGAACGTGAGCTGGCCACACGACCCTGACGGCGAGGAGGGCTCCGAGGGGATGCGGAAGTACGGACAGGCGATACTCGCCAAGAAGCTCGACGAAGACGGGGACTTCCCGCTTTCGACGGAGGAGTTCCTCGCCGACCACGGCGACGAGCCGGTCCGGCTGAATCACGAGGAGGTGGTGAGCGTCGCGGAGGTCTTCGAGCACGTCGACGACGAGGAGCTCGAGGACATCGTCGCCTTCCACCGGGCCGTCGGGCAGGCGATGCGCGCGGCCGGCATGTGGGAAGTAGAGCCCGAGAACTACGCCTAATACTGCCGGACGTAAATTCGTGAACATCTGAATCAGCAGTCGTCCACGTATCCGGGCGAACCCGACGGGAGACCGGACTACGATTCAAGTAGTTACGTCCGGCAGTATGACCGGTCGCCGGCTCGCCTCGGATGGCGAGGCAAATGTCGGGCCGAACCGACGACCAGGCGTGACGAACACGCAGTCGACGCTCATCCAAATCGACAACTACGGACCCTGGATGGTCACGCCCGAGCCGCGCCGGGAGGTCGACCTCCAGACCCTGCAGTCGCGGCTGTACGCGGACCTCTCGCAACTATTCGGCAACCGGGAAGGGTACGTCTTCTTCACGCGGTTCGACAACGTGGTCGCGGTGACCGACGGCCTCGACGAGGCCGCCCACGCGCTCATTCAGGAGTCGGTCGCTAACCGGTACCCGGTGACGGTCAGCCTGTCGGTCGCGGCCGATTCCTCGCCGGCGGCGGCGCTCGGGGTTGCGACAAGCCAGCTACAGGATGCCGGCAGCGCACAGGATCGCGCCCGCCCGGAGATTCTCACGGGGACGCTGCTTCCGGACGCGGAGCGGGCCGACATCGACGTCCAGATAGCTCACTTCGACGTCAACGACGCCACCGGCAAGTACACCGACTGCCTCAACGAGTTCGACTCGTTCATCAACATTGAGCAGGGGTACGCCGAGCTGATGCGATACATGCGGAAGGCCCACGACTCGCTTTCCTTCTTCGTCGGCGGCGACGACGTCATCGCGGTCTGCGAGGCGGTCGACCACGAGGGGTACGCCGACGCCGTCGAGCACGTCCGGGAGGCCGTTGGCGACCTGAAGATCGTCGTCGGCCGCGCGCAGACCGCCCAGGCGGCCGGGATAGCCGCCAAGCACGCCCTCGAGACCTGCCGCGAGGAAGACATCGACGTCGAGTTCGCGGACTGACCACCACGGGCGTCGACCACAGTATTTAAATCGGATTGCTCCTGGACAAGCCCGGATATACTTATACCATGAGACCGTCTCACAGGCGTAACTTTATATACCAACGCTTATTGCAACTGGGTATGTCACGCGATGTGCAACGGCGAGACGTGTTGAAGGGCGTAGGAATAACGGGGATTTCCGTCGGGCTTGCCGGATGCAACGGGAACGGGAACGGGAACGGTGAGGACACCGCGACGGACGAAGGCAACGGCAACGGCAGCGGTGGTAGCAGCGGCCTCGAGATTAGCACGAGCGTCGAGGACACCGAAACCCGTTCGAGCGCCGGATCGGAGGCGGCCGAACGACTCGTTGGCCAGGGCGTCCCTATGATATGTGGGACCGCCTCCTCGGGCGTCAACGTCCCCGTTTCGGACGGGACGCTCGCGCCGAGCGAGGTGGTCGGCTGCTCGCCGTCCTCGACCGCCATCTCGGTGACCAACCTCGACGACGACGACTACATCTTCCGGACGGCTCCCTCGGACATTCTCCAGGGGCAGGTCGACGCGAGCGTCATGTCCGACCGGCTCGGAGCCTCGTCGGTCTCGACGCTGTACGTCGATAATGACTACGGTCAGCAGCTCAACGACCAGTTCGCCGAGAGTTTCAGCGGCGAGGTGCTCAGCCAGAACGCCTATGCCCAGGGGTCCTCGTCGTACTCGTCCGTTGTCCAGACGGCGTTGAACGGCAACCCCGACGGGCTGTTCATCGTCGGCTACCCGGAGGACGGTCAGCAGCTCTTCCGGGACTACTACTCGACGAGCGACGGCAGCGAGGACATCTTGATCCCGGACGGCTTGCGCGACGGCGCATTGCCGGGGCAGATCGGTAACGACATGGAAAACGTGACCGGTACCGCGCCCGCGGCGGGCGGTCCGGCACAGGAGGCGTTCACCGCGGCCTTCGAGGAGCGGTACGGTGAGTCGCCCGGCGTATTCACGGCACAGTCCTATGACTCGGCTGCTGTTCTCATCCTGGCGAACGTCGCCGCCGGCGAGAACGACGGCACGGCCGTCCGCGACCAGATGCGCAACGTCGCCAACCCGGACGGCATGGAAGTCACTCCGGAGAACTTCGTTGAAGGGGTCGAGGAAGTCGCGGCCGGCAACCCGGTGAACTACCAGGGTGCCTCCTCGGACGTCAACTTCAACGACGCGGGCGACCCCGCCAACGCCGCCTACGACATCTGGGAGTTCGACGGCCAGGACAGCGAGTCGACCTCGGCCGTCGACACCCAGTCCTTCGAGGGTGAGAACCCCGAGGGTACCGGTCCCTCGGCCGACGAGATTCCCGGTAGCGACCTGAGCCGGACGGTCGAACTCGGCATCCTGCTACCGACCACCGGTAACCTCGCGTCCGTCGGCGAACCGATGACGCGAGCCGCCGAGATGCCCGCTCTCGAGGTCAACGAGGCCGACCTCAGCTAGACCGGTCCGGTTCGACTCCTTTTTATCAGCAGTTTCGAGGCGGAGCCCCCGGCATCAAGGAGCAAGAGCTTCCAACTGGTCGGAAGCACGACGCGAGTAGGCCGGGGAGGACAGCGAGGGAGCAAGCTCCCTCGGGCCGTGCGAGCGGGCAAAGCCCGCGCGCAGAAGCCGACACTCGATGAACTAAACCACGAGACAGTAGCCCCCTGACTCCCGAACTATTAAGTACCATTGGAATAGCGCCTGAAATATGGAGGTCAGACGCACTGCACCAGTCAAGCTTGTTATCCCCGACGAGTATCACGACGACCTCCACGAAACTGCCGACCAATTTCTCTACTGCGCGAACGAGGCTAGTGACTACTGTCGGGACAACACCGACTACGAAGACTGTATCACCTCGAACGTGAAAGCCAGAGACGCGCTGTACGACCGTCTCCGCGATGAAACTGACCTCACGGCAAACCTCGTCCAAGAAGCCATCCGGCGTGCCGTCCACGCCGTAGACAGTGGCGTAGACCGCTGGAAGAACGGCAAACGGACGAACAAGCCAGAGTTCACCTCGTGGAGTATGGTCTACGACAAGCGTAGTGCGACCTTCTACCGAAACAAAATCTCACTCTCTACAGTAAATGGACGCATTAAGTGTGACTTCAAGCTGCCCGCCGATAGTCCAACACCATACGAGAAATATGTCTTGTCCGAAGACTACGAGTTTCGGACGAGTACACTCCAATACGACCGAGCAACCGACGAGTTCTATTTCCACATCAAAACGTGGAAGGTAGACGACGCTGGTGAGGCTATTGAAATCGAGGGTTCGGACGATACCGGGCACCAGACAGTCCTCGGCATCGACCTCGGCGTGAACAGTCTCGCAGTCGCTTCAACGGGCACGTTCTGGAGCGGTGACGAGTACGACCACTGGATTCGAGAGTTCGAGAAGCGCCGAACGGAGATGCAACAGCGTGGAACACAGGCCGCGCACAACGCTTTCCTGCGACTTGGAAGGCGTGAACGAGCATGGCGGAAACAGTATATCCACACGGTCGCTAACGAACTCGTCACAGAGGCAGTCGAACACGACTGCGACGTAATCGTGGTTGAGGAGTTAACGGATATTCGAGAGCGACTGCCACATGCTGAGTGGCATCATGTGTGGGCATTCCGCCGTCTTGTTGAATACGTTGAGTACAAAGCTCCAGAACGCGGTATTGCGGTTGAACAGGTTGAGCCCGACCATACGAGCCAACGGTGTTCACACACCGACTGTGGATTCACCCACGAAGACAATCGTGACGGCGAACACTTCGAGTGTCTGAAATGTGGGTACCAAATCAACGCCGACTACAACGGCGCGAAAAACGTCGGACTACGGTATATGCGGAAGCGACAGCACAGACTGCGTTCCTCGCCCATGTCGGGGGGCGTAGACGCACCAGTAGACGTGCGTATAAATGGTGGGATGCTGAACGGCGACGGCTCTCGGCCACCCACCGAGAGTTGATCGCCGGGAGTCCACATCAAAGCCCCTCACTCAACGAGCGAACCCCTTGTGGGTGAGCGAAGTAGGGTGGGGTAGTTTACCCGCCGAGGAAGTCCTGTCGGACCTGCTCGTCGTTCAGCAGCGCGGTTCCGCTGTCCTCGTAGCGGTTCTCGCCGTCGACGAGAACGTACCCGCGGTCGCAGCGTCGCAGCGCCTCCTTTGCGTTCTGCTCGACCATCAGGATGGCCGTGCCGGAGTCGTTGATCTCGTCGACCTTCTCGAACATCTCGTCGACGAGGTCCGGTGCGAGTCCCGCGGAGGGCTCGTCGAGAAGCAACATATCAGGCGACAGCATCAGCGCCCGGCCCATCGCGAGCATCTGCTGTTGACCGCCGCTCATGGTGCCGGCCTTCTGTTCCCGGCGCTCCTCGAGGATGGGGAACCGGTCGAAGACCTCGTCGAGAGCGTCCTGGGGCACCTCATCGAGGATGTACGCGCCCATCTCGAGGTTCTCGCGGACGGTCAGCGACCCGAAGATGTTGTCGTTCTGTGGCACGTATCCCAGCCCCTCGTAGATGATGTCGTCGGGCTTCATGCCAGTGATATCCTTGTCGTTGAACGTGACTGTCCCGCCCATGTGGGAAGTGAGTCCGAAGACGGACTTCATCACGGTAGATTTGCCCGCGCCGTTCGGCCCGACGATGGTGACATACTCCTTGCCACCGACGTCGAGGTCGACGTCGGTGAGAATCCGGAGGTCACCGTAGCCGGCGTCGAGGTTGCGCACTTGGAGCAGCGAGTCCGACCACCGTCGCAGTTCCGTTGCGGCGCCGCTCGTCTCGTCGGCCGCGTCGCCGTCGGCGGTGTCCGTGCTCATGCGTCGACCTCCCCGCCGAGGTACGCCTCTAAAACGCGCTGGTCGGACTTGACCTCGGCCGGCGTCCCCTCCGTGAGGACCCGTCCTTGGTGCATCACGATGACATGTTCGCAATTGTTCATGATGAGATCCATGTCGTGTTCGACGATGAGAAAGGTGTACCCCTGCTCGCGGAGGTCGTGAAGGTGCTCCAGCAGCCGTTCCTCAAGCGACGGGTTGACGCCGGCGAACGGTTCGTCGAGCAGGAGCACGTCGGGGTCAGTCAACAGCACGCGCGCCAACTCCAGCAGTTTTCGTTGTCCGCCCGAGAGGTTCTCCGCGTACTCGTCGGCGAGGTGGTCAATGTCGAAGAACTCTAGGGTGTCCCAGACGTCCTCGAGCACCTCCTCTTCCTGTTCGACGACCGACCGGCGGGTGAACGGGAGGACGCTCCGCCACAGCGACTCGCCACGCTGGCGCATCGGCGCCAGCATCAGGTTCTCGAGGACGGTCATCTCGCCGAGTTCGCGCGCAATCTGGAACGTCCGGGCGAGCCCCTGGTCGGCGACCTCGTGGGGGGCGAGCCCGGTGATATCCCGGCCGTTGAACCGGACGGTGCCGGCGGTCGGCTCGAGAATCCCCGTGATGCAGTTGAAGGTTGTTGACTTCCCCGCGCCGTTCGGACCGATGAGACCCGTCAGACTCCCCTCCTCGACCTCGAACGACGGGTTGTCGACGGCGGTAAGGCCGCCGAACTGTTTCTTCAGGTTCTCGACCTGCAGCGGGATAGCGTCCGGAACGTGTTTGGCCGCCTCCTCAACCTTGGAGTCCTGTGTCTCCACCTCGTCGTAGTCGATGTCGCCCTCTTCCGGCACGTTCGACTCGACGGCCTCTTCAGGGGCATCGACGTCGGTGTCACTCATTTTCCTCCCCTCCGTCGGTCGCAGCCACACGGCCGCCGCTCGACTGCCGGTCCGGCCGCTCGAGCGAGATTGCAGCCGCTTGTTCCTTTCTGTGCCCGAGCAGCCCCTGTGGGCGGTTCTGCATCAGGTAGATGATGACGAGCCCCATCAGGAGCAGCTGGAGGTCCTGGATTTTCGCCGCCGTGTACAGCAGCAACGGCATGACGTCGAAGCTACCGGCGATGGGCGCCATTGCCTCGCCCAGACCACCGCGGGCGACTTGGCCCAGGTCCGTCTCGGTCAACTCGTCGATGACGCTCTGCAGGAATCGCGGGCCACGGAAGAGGACGGCTGCGAACACCGCTCCTCCCATTATGCTGCCGGTGTTGGAGCCGGCGCCGCCGACGATCAGTGCCACCCAGATGAAGAACGTCAGCGTCGGACGGAACTGCGTGTGGTTGATGGTGCCGCGGCCGCCGGCGTTCATGAACCAGAGCACGCCGAGTAGCCCCATCAGTCCACAGCCGACCATGAACACGATGATTTTGAATCGGCCGGTGTCTTTGCCGAGAGAGTTGGTCGCCTCCTCGTCCTCGCGGATGGCCTTCAGCACGCGGCCGAACGGCGAGTTGCCCATTCGCTGGAGCAGTCCGTAAAACAGCAGGACGAACACGAGGAGTATCACCGCGTAGATAGTACGGTCGACCGCCGTCTGTGGATTGGCCGCCACCCCGTCGAACGCTGCGACCAGACCGTCGTAAACGCCGCCGAGGAACAGTGTGTCGAACAGCAGCTCTGCCTCGTTGCCCCAGTCGAGCTGGAGCCCGTCGCCGCCGCCGAGGCCGATCACCCGGCCGCCGACCTCGAAGCTTGACAGTCTTCTGTTCCGGACCGTGAGACGGAAGATTTCGCTGACCGCGACGGTGACGATGGCGAGATAGTCGGCCCGAAGCCGGAGAGCCGGCAGCGCGACCACCAGGCCGAACAGCGCGGCAGCGACCGCACCGGCCAGCATACCGACGAGCAGCGGGAGACCGAGTCCGCCGGTCGACCCGGCGATCGTTCCGCTCCCCTCCGTCACCGGCTGCTTGGAGACGATGGCCGCTACGTGAACGCCGACGCCCATGAAGCCGATGATACCGATGTTGAACAGACCGGTGTACCCCCAGTGGAGGTTCAGCGCCAGCGCGCCGAGCGCGAACAGGCCAATCCACCTGGTCAGCGACATCAGGTTGCTGACCGGGTCGACGCCGATGACGCTGCCAGCGACCAAGTAGACCGCGTAGATGACTGCGAGCAGTCCGACCACCATCGCCGCGTCGCTGTCCGTGACCGACGGTATCCGGTCCGGAAGCTGCTCGCTCAGGCTCATGCTGTTGTCCTCCCGCCGAACAGACCCGATGGCCTGACGACCAGTACCACTATCATCAGCGCAAACGCGGCAGCCTTTTGGAGGGCAGGCGGAATGAAAATCGTCGAGAGGTCATGTGTCAGCCCGATGATGAGGCCCCCGGCCATCGCGCCGTATATCGAGCCGATTCCGCCCAGAATGACCGCGGCGAACACCAACAACAGGAACAGCCAGCCGTCGAACCAGCCGAACGTGCCCCGCCACAGCACCCACGTGTAGCCGGCGACCCCGGTGAGGCTGCCGCCGAGAATCCACGTGAATTGGACAACCCGGTCGGTCGGGATGCCGGTCACCTTTGCGAGGTCCTTGTTGTCCGCCATCGCACGCATCGCCTTGCCCAGCTTCGACGTCTGTAATAGCAGGTGGACGCCGAGCATCAGTGCCACACCCAGAATCAGCAGGGTGAAGTCGTGGGCGTCGAGTCTGAGGGCGCCGTTGCCGATGGGGATAGCCAGGTCCCAGGCCTCGGACGAGGTGTACGTGTTCCGCTTGCTCGTGCCCCACACGAAGTTGACGAGGTACCGCAGGACGAGGGCGACGCCAATGCTCGTTATCAGCAGCGTGACCCCCGACCGGTCCCGAAGCGGTTTGAACGCCAGGTGGTCCGTGAGCAGGATGACGCCGACGGTACCGGCGCCGGCGATGAGCAGCCCGAGCACGATAGCCAAAAAGGCAATCGGCCCCCCGGTTATCGCCAGCCCCAGGTCCGACGCATTGAGCTCTATCAGCGTCAGGGCTCCGATATCGTACGTCGCGGCGCCCAGCACTCCGGCGATGACGTACGACGTCATCGTGCCGATGAACGCTCCGACGGTGATGAAGTCGCCGTGGGCAAAGTTCGCAAAGCCGAGAATGCTGTAGGTCATTGAGAGACCGATACCGGTCAGTCCGATGATGAGGCCTCTGAGGAGGCCGTTAGCCACCTTGCTGACGAAGCTATTCATCGGCTCATACCCACCCAGAACGGAGTATCCGCCGAGCTGGAGATCAACCCCGGCCAGCTTCAGGATTAGATCGGCCGCAAGATACAGCCCGACGAACGCGAGCAACGCGGACAGCGGCCGCTCCACGATTGTGTTGACCGATATATTAGACCGGTTTTCCACGCCCATGAGTTTGTATCACAAGCTACTCCGGGTACGCGATAGTAAATAAACCTTCGCAAGAGGCCTCACGCTGCTTAACAACACAGTTGCTCCGTTGCAGGTCGGTGGCAAACGACAGAGGCGTTCCGGGTGGACTCGATTCCTGTCGGCGAGTGCGCTGGGTCAATGGAAACGCCTATGCGGTACCCGTAGGGAGCCAAAGACATGATACGGACCCTCGACGACCTCGAGGCCGACGGGGCGGCGCTCGGGGTTCGCATCGACATCGAACTCTGCGACCGCGGCGCCCGGGTGGCGCTCCTCGCCCACCAGGGGCGCCCCGGCGGCGAGGAGTTCAGCGACCTGTCGGTCCACGCCGACTGCCTCGACGACTTGCTGGCGGCGCCAGTCGAGTACTGCGACGCCACGTTCACCGAGGCCGCCCGCGAGGCCGTCGCCGCCCTCGACGCTGGCGGTGTCGTCCTGCTGGAGAACACCCGCTTTTACTCCGAGGAGTACATGTCGTTCCCACCGGCGGAGGCCGCCGACACCTACCTCGTCTCGGAGCTCGCCCCTGCCCTGGACGCCTACGTCAACGACGCCTTCGCCGCCGCCCACCGCAAGCAGCCCTCAATCGTCGGCTTCCCGAAGGTCCTGCCCGCCTACGCCGGTCGGGTGATAGAACGGGAGCTGGAGGTGCTGGGCAGCATCGCTGAGAGCCCCGAACCCCGGGTGTACGTCCTCGGCGGGGCGAAGGTCGACGACTCCATCGGGGTCGCGCGGTCGGTTCTCGAACGGGGCCTCGCCGACGCGGTGCTCACGGCCGGCATCGTCGGCAACGCCTTCCTGCTCGCGGACGGCGTCTCGCTGGGGGCGGCGTCGGCGGCCGTCGTCAACGAGCGGAGCCACGAGGCGGTCAAGTCCGCCGGCGACCTGCTGGACGACTTCAGCCACCGGGTCTACATGCCGCGGGACATCGCCGTCGAGCGGAACGACGATCGCGTCGAAATCGAGCTCTCGGAGCTGCCGGCCGAGGAGTCGGCCATGGACGTCGGCGCCCGGACGCTTGCGGCCTACGCGGAGGTCCTCGAGGATGCCGGCACGGCCATTCTCAACGGCCCGCCGGGGGTCTTCGAGGACGAGCGCTTCGAGACCGGCACCCGGGAGCTGTACGACGCGGCGACCCGCGCCGAGATGAGCATCGTCGGCGGCGGCGACACCGCCGCGGCGATGCGACAGCTCGGCGTTGAGGGGTTCAATCACGTCTCGACCGGGGGCGGGGCCGCCCTCCGAATGCTCTCCGGGGAGTCGCTGCCGGGCGTCGAGGTCCTCCGGGAGTGACCGCCCACGACGCGCCGCCGGGCTACCGCATCGAGGCCGGCGATACCGACGACGCCGAGGCGCTGGCGGCGCTGTGGGTCGAGTTGGCCGACGGCCAGCGCCGTCACGGCTCGCACCTTCGGGCGGCGCCGAACCACGACCGCATCCGCGATGCCATGCTCCAGCACGCCGTCACCGACACTGTGCTCTTCGCCCGCAAGCAGGTGACAGACGGTGGGGCGAGCGGCGACGAGGAGACGGCCGGCGACGTCGTCGGGTTCGTCACCTTCGGCCGGGAGTCCGAGCGGTACACACAGGACCTCGCCCGCGGCATTGTGCACAACATCTACGTCCGCGAGGGCGACCGGGGGGTCGGCGTCGGCGCCGCGCTGCTGTCGGCCGCCGAGCGGGCCCTCGGCGAGCGTGGCGTCGACGCGGTCGCCCTGCAGGCGATGGCCGCAAACGAGGCGGCCCGCCGCTTCTACCGCCGAAACGGCTACGAGGCCCACCGCGTCGAACTCGAGAAGCCGCTCGAAAGCGATAGCCTCACAACGGACGACGAATAAATCCCGGACGCGCCAGGGGAGCTTGGGCGGTTCAAGCACCCGACTTGTAATCGGGAGTTCGGGGGTTCAAATCCCTCCCCTGGCTCTTCTGTCCGAGCGACGTGAGGACGAAGAGCGGCGAGCGGATTTGAACCCTGGGAGACGAGCGAAGCGAGTCTCCCTCCGGTTCAATATCCCTCCCCTGGCTTGTCTGCGCGAGCGACGCGAGGCGCGACCGAAGGAAGCGCCTCGAAATGCGCGAGCGGCGAAGCCGTGAGCGACAGCGAGCGCGACACGCTTCGGTGGGATATTGAACCCTGAAAGGTGAGCGAAGCGAGCCTTTCTCCGGTTCAATATCCCTCCCCTGGCTTGGCGAGACGCCGAACCCGTGAGGCGTCTCGAGGACGTCGAGCGGGGAGCGGAGTGACCCGCGAGACCGGCCCGAGCGACGCGAGGCGCGACCGAAGGGAGCGCCTCGAAATGCGCGAGTGGCGGGGGACCGAGGCCCCCCGGACCGTGCGAACGGCGGCCTCGGGGCGCCGTGAGCAGACGGCGAAGCCGCGAGCGACAGCGAGAACGACGAACCCTGGGCGACGACGAGACGGGTAGCACGCGGGAACTACGCCGAATTTGAGTCCCAGTCTAGACCGAATCCGGAGAAGCATGAAGTGTGTACGCTCGCCTTCCGAACGTATGAGCGTAGAGAATCACGCACGTGCGGCTGACGAGCCGCTCGTCCGGTCAGTCAGACTCGAGGATGGCGGGTTGATACTCTACGACCCGGACAACGACGAGGCGTGGATACAGGCCGACGGCCCGGGCTCGCTGGTCTGATACTGATTACTGGTACCTGTCTCCCGGCACGACCATACGTCGTCGTGCGGTCAACGCCGAAATGACTGACGGTAGTCAGCGTGAAGCGGCGGCTCAGGCGTAAACTACCCCGACCTACTTGCTCCCTCGGGCCTTGCGGCCCTCAGTCACTGCTTGAGGGCGAGGCTTTCCAGCACCGCAATTGTGCCCCGCGGCCCCATGCATGGGCGCGGCCCGGCTTCCTCTTGCCGTTCCACGATGAGGGCGGCGGGTCGGAGCAGTGCTGCGACCCGCGCTTCCCGGACCCGTCCCGTGGATTGTCCCGCCGGTTTAATTGCCGGTGAGGACGGCAGTACCATACAGAACGGGCCGAGAGGAGCTAACTCTTGCGGTTTGGTCTTCCGTTCCCACGCGCTTCCTCCCCGGCCTACTCGCTCCCTTCCGTCGCTCCGTGAGGCCGGGGGCTCCGCACTACCGTTCGCGCTGAAGATCGGCCAGCGTCTGGACGCCGCTGATTTCGAAGCGGGCGCCGCCACTGGCGTTCTCGGCGGCGGCTATCTCCCACCCGTGGGCCTCGACGATGCTCCTGACGATGGCTAGGCCGAGACCGGTGCCCTCCTCGCCGGTGGTGTAGCCGGCCTCGAAGATCTCGTCGCGCTTGTGGTCGGGGATGCCGGGCCCGTCGTCGGCGATGTAGAACCCCTCGCCGTCCTCGAGCATTCCGACGGTTATCCCAACGTCCTCGCCGCCGTGCTCGATGGCGTTCCGGAACAGGTTCTCGAAGAGCCGCCGGAGCCGCTCGCCGTCGGCGGTTATCGCCGACAGGCCGTCGTAGCTCATCTCGGCGCGTTTCTGGTCGATGGTGCCCCACGCGAGC
>PXSL01000061.1:0-902 GCA_003022815.1 Halobacteriales archaeon SW_5_68_122
GAGCGCGAGCAGCTCGCCGAAGTCGCAGTGGTCCGACAGCGGGAAGGTGACGTCGAAGTCGCCGCGGTACATGAACGAGTCCTCGACGGCCCACCCGGAGAAGCCGGCGGTGACCGCGCCGGCGTTCGTCGCGAGGCGGTCGACCCAGCCGATGCGGCCGCTGGTCATCGGGAGCACCAGTGCGTCGCCCGCCTGGAGGTCGACGTCCTCGAACGACTCGACGGGGAACTCCACGCCGAGCGCCGCCTCGATCGGCTCGTTGATCCGCAGGACGCCGTCGGTCGTCAGCACCCGGTCGCGGCCGGCCCGGTCGGCGAGCAACTGGAGTTTCTGTGCCCGGCCGAACGCGTAGCCCAGCATCACCACCGGCTCATCGGTCGTCTCGAGCCACTCGACGATGTTGCCGGCGACCGACCCGTGGGGCGGGAACTCGTAGCCCGGCTCGCCGTACGTCGCCTCCGTTATCAATACGTCGACGTCGGGCGGTTCGAACCCGTCGAGGTAGAACCGCGGACGGGTGCAGGCGTCGCCGGTGTAGCAGTAGCGGGTGCCGTCGGGGTCCTCGACGACTCCGAGCAGACGGCCGTCGTGTCGCCGGTCGGCAGGTGGTCGCCGTGGGCGTGGCTGACGACGGCCACGTCGCCGTCCGGGTCGTTGGCGTCGCAGACGACGCGGGTCCCGTCGGAGAGCTCGATCTCGATGCCGTCCCGGTACCGGACCGTCACGGCCGGCCATAGGCGCTCCGGCTCAATCAGCGTTCCTCCCCCGGCAGTCTGCTCGGCGGCTACTGGGCGTCGTACAGTGCCTCGACCCGCTCGAGCGTGTCGGCGTCCGCCGGTGACAGGTCCTCTCTGGTGCGGAGGTACCGCGGGAACCGGAGCGCGTACCCCGAGCCGTACTCG
>PXSL01000061.1:1064-8928 GCA_003022815.1 Halobacteriales archaeon SW_5_68_122
GCGACGTCCCGGCTGGTAGGCCGCCCCGGGGTTTTTCAGCATCAGCCCCTCGTGGCCGGCCTCGATGGCCTCCTGGTACAGCGCCTTCCCGTTCGCCGGGTCGCCCGCCTCGACCGTGGCCGCCCGGGCCTCCTCGAAGCCGGCGACGCCCTCCGCCGGGGCCGGCGACACCGCCTCGGTGACGGCATCGAGGTGGTCGCGGCGCTCCCGGAGCGGTGCCGACAACAACGACTCGCCGTCGTACAGGCAGTCGAAGGCGTGGACGACGACCGGTAGCTCGCGGGCGACGGCCTCGACGTCCGATTCCCGCTTGATGCGCCGGGAGAGCCGCTGGAAGGCGAGCGGGTCCCGCTCTCCCGGCGCCGCGGCCACCGTCTCCGGCGTGTACCCGACGAGTTCGCCGTCGAGGACCAGTGCCCCGCTCTCGACGCCCGCCTCGACGGCCCGGACGACGTCGGGAAACTGCGCGGTGACGTCCTCTAGCCGGCGGGTGAAAAGCATCACGTCGTCGCCGTCGACGTGGACCTGAATGCGGAAGCCGTCGTACTTGTACTCACAGAGGGCCTCCCCGTCAGCCGCGACATCGTCGAGGCCCTCTTCGACCGTCTCGGCCGTTTCGGCGAGCATGACCTGGACGGGCCGGCCCAGCGCGATCGAGAGCTCCCCGAGGCCCGCCCGGCCGTCGGTCCTGGCGGTCGTCGCGACCGTCCGGAAGTCCGTGGTCACTTGGTAGGCTCGCTCGACGGCGTCGACGGCCCCGTCGCTGCCGTCGAGGAACGCCTCGGCGATGGCGTCGCGGATGGTGCCCTCGCCGACCCCGATGCGGAGATGTCCCAGCGCCGTCCGGACGACGTACCGCGCGGCCTCCGGGCCGGCGTCGGCGAGCAGTCCGGCGACGGCGTCGACGCGGCGGTCCTGACTGCCCGACCCCTCGTAGTCGGGGAGTTCGCGCAGCGTGTCGTGGACGCGCCGGACGGTCAGCGGCTCCGAGAAGAGCGTCTGCTGGCCGCCGTGGTCGACCGCCCACGCCGCCACGTCCCCGAGGTCGCCCGTCTCCGACCACCGCTCCCGGAGGTCCGCCTCGGGAGCGCCCGTCGCCTTCTCGATGGCCTCGAGGGTCAGGCTCGACGAGAAGTTGAGTTCCTCGCGGTCGTAGGCGGGGTACAGTCGCCCCCGCGCCAGCAACACAACCCGGTCAAGGTGGTCGCCGGCGTCGGCGAACGCCTCGGCCAGCAGCGCGCGCTTCTCGTTGGTCGAGTCCGTCGCCGCCAGTCGCTCGTACAGCGCGACGAACTCGGCGTACTCCATACCGGCGGTGGGCGACCGCGACACAAAAGTCCGCCGTCGCCGACAAACGGGAGGGGTTTTGGCCGTCCGGCCCCGAACGTCGGACAGTGAGAACGCGGCAGATCCACCTGGTCTCGGGCGCGGAGTCGACACTCGTGGATGTCGTCGAGGCGTTCGAGGCGGCGTGTCTGGACCTCGAGGTCACGCCCGACGCCATCCGGCGCAACCGCTGTCCGCCGGCGGCGGTCGGACTCGACGGTAGCGACGGTGGCGCGGCCGACCGGGAGGGCTCCGGGGGCGACCCGGCCCGCCCCGACTGGGCGGCCCCGCTCTCGCAGTCGCTCCTCGGGGTAATCGGCGAGGACGCGACCCGGGTCAATTACGCCCGCATCACGGGGCCCTACGTCCTCGCGCGGGTCGTCCGCGAGCGGGTGCCCGGCGACCCCGCCGTCGGCCTGCAGGTCGACGACGTGCTCGGCAGGCGGGTGACCGGCCGGGCGGTCTACCGGTACGACCCCACGGCGGCGGCCTACGTCGAGGTCGCCGGCGACTGAGCGCCACAGACGACCGAGCGCCGCCACCCGGTTGCCAGCGGCAGGCCCGTCTCCACCGGCTACGCGTCCGCAGGGCCGTCGACGGTCTCCACGACGACCGTGTCGAACTTCCCGCGCCACCGGTAGCGCCGGCCGCTCCACACGAACGTCCGGCGGGCCAGCGCGTGGGCGAGCAACGGGACGAACGCGAGCACGGGTGGCGCTCGAGGGACGCCCGCACCGACCCGCCGATCCCGACGCGCCGGACCCGGCGCTGCTGGGTGACGTCGAGGCGTTCCGACAGCAGGCCGTCGTCGCTCACCGTCCGTCGGAGGTCGGCGCGGACCCGTTCAGCGTCGACGTCGCTCCGGTCGAAGACGAGTGCGCCGCCCCAGGGCACGTCGCTCCGGTAGAGTCCGAGCGTCCCGTAGGCGTACAGCGGCTCCAGTAGCCGCGACAGCGGGTCCAACCCGACGAAGACCGGGAGTTCGGAGGCCGGGCCGACCCGCTCGTAGTCGGCGAGCAACCGCTCGAGCCACGACGCCGACCGGGCGAAGTCGTCGTCGGTCAGCACCAGTCGGTCGTTGGTCGCCCGCTCCATCCCGCACGCCAGCGCGTTCGCCTTGCCCGAACAGCCCGATGGCTCGCCGGCGACCACAACGTCGACCCCGTCCGGCGCTTCGTGGCCGGCCACTGGGTCGTCGGCTGTGTCACAGAGCACGAGCAGTTCGTCGCCGTCGGCGAGGCCGGCCGCCACCTTCTCGCAGGCCGGACCCCACCCTGTGGTCGGCAACAGGACGGTCGCCGGCTCCCTGTTGGCCATTCTATTTACTGTACCCACGGCCGGAGAACGGATGAACCTTTCAGTAGACCGCCGGCAGCGACGGACGGACTCGGCAAGCGGGTGGCGTGCCGTCAGAGGGAAGTCGGCGACCGGACTAGAGGGCGGCATGTCGGGTCTCCGTGACGACGCGGTCGCCGCCGTCGGCCGGGCCGTCGACCGACTGGGGATCATCGACGCCGACCGGTTCCGGTCGACGTTCGACCTCGCCTGGCCGCGCGTCGTCACGGGCTTTACCATCATGTCCAAGCAGACGGCCGACCTCGCGATGGTCGGCGTCGCCGTCGGCACCGCCGGGACGGCCGGCCTGGCCTTTGCCCTCGGCTACTGGAGCAAATCGGCGTACTCGGCGCCGATTCGGCCTCGCTCCGGCACGGCCGCGTGTACCTGCTTCTCGTCACGCCCGCCGTCCTGTTCGAGTTGCTGAACCTCATCGCCAGTCGGACCTACACCGGCGTCGGCGACACGTTCACCGAGATGGTGCTCCGGAGCGGCGGCGCGGCGCTCAACGTCGTTCTCAACGCGGTGTTCATCTTCGGTCTCGGGATGGGCGTCGCCGGGGCAGCCCTCGGGACGACGCTCTCGACCGGCGTGGTGTTGGTCGGCCTCGGGTGGGGGATGGTCGGCCGCTCGTACGGCGGCCTGCGGATGCAACCCAGTCCCGTCCCCATCACCCGCTCGACGCTGCGCGTCGACGCGGCGGTGCTCCGGCAGTTGCTCGAGGTGTCGACCCCCGAAATCGGCCGCCGCCTCGCCCAGGGGCTGGTCGTCTTCCCGCTACTGTGGGTCGCCGCGTCGTTCGGCCCCGTCGTCGTGACCGCACTGGAGATCGCCAGGCGGGTCCGGGCGCTGGTCAACAGCATCAACTGGGGGATGTCGCTGGCCTCGAGCTCGCTGGTCGGCCAGTCACTCGGGGCCGACGACGAGTCCGAGGCGGGCGCCTACGGGACCGGCATCATCCGCCTCGCGATGGTGGTGTACCTGCTGGTCGCGGCCGCCGTCCTCCTCTTTGCGGC
Organism: Halobacteriales archaeon SW_5_68_122; assembly: GCA_003022815.1. Next base: position 4,742 of record PXSL01000061.1, read on the forward strand.
GCCGATAGCCGACATCTTCGTCTCGGACCCGGCGGCGGTCGCGGCGACCGTGCCGTTCGTCGCCGTCGCCGCCGTCAGCGCCGTCGGACTGGGCCTCGACGGCACGGCCTCGGGGGCGCTCGTCGGCGCCGGCGACACGCGCTGGCCGTTCGTCGCCTCCATCGTCGGCCGCTACGTCTTCGGCCGGCGGTACCGGCCGAACGCCGACCCGGGCGACTGAGTGGACTTGCGAGTCTGGATACGTCTGTGCGTGCCGGGTTGCAGGCCCGTCGGCGAACGGTTGAAGCACCGAACAAAAACCGGACTCGCCGGGACCGAGCGAAGCCGAAGGCTTCGCGAGCACCGGGAAACTCGCTTCGCTTGCGGGACGGTCGGCCGGCGCGGAGCGCCGGCCGGGATTTGAACCCGGAGGAAGACGGTCGCCTCGCTGGCTCGCGGCTTCGCCGCTCGCCCACGTCGAGGCGCTCCCTCCAGTCGCGCCTCGCGCCGCTCGGCGGTATCAGAAATCGGTGATTTCTGATTAGCTCGAGAATCGCAGTGCGATTCTCGAACGCTGCGACTTCCAGGGGTTCAAATCCAGGCGTCGACGATCTCATCTTTCCCGATGCATTTAGCTTCGCCCTGCCCCGCTACCGCTCGGCGTGGCTCAGCGATTTGCATTGGGAAGAGTTCGATGGACTCGCCGGGATTCCGTTACGCCGTTTCAAAGAATCCGTTTAATCCCTGTGCTGTCTGGCGATTAGGCTGACGGTCGGCTACGGTGACGCCATAGACATCGCTTGCAGTGTTTGACTGGCGATCCCACAAGTTCTGATAGGAGTTCCCTGTGCCGCCAGACTTATCCATACACACTTAGTACACACTAATATGGAACGAAAGAACGTCACGATCCGAGAGGACCAGTCGGAGTGGGTGGATGAAGCAGGAGTCAACCTCTCTCAGCTCGTTCAAGAAGCGATTGACGAGCGGATGGAGCCGACGGAAACAGAGCTTGCAGAGGCGTATAAAGAGAACACTGCCCACGCAGCCGAGACGAACACCGAGTGGAGTGGCGTCTCGGTTGAAGCAAACGAACAGCTCGGCGACTATCCGGATCATGAATGAGAGTCCGAAGAGGGGACATCGTCAGTGTTGACCTCGGTGACCCAAGCGATGACGACACCCGGGGTGGGGAGATTTACAAGACCCGTCTAGCAGTCGTTATCCAGAACGATGTCGGAAACAAACACTCAGTAACGACGATCATTGCGCCGATCTCCGGCGGACATACGAACTACCCGTTTCACGTCAATCTCCCAGGATCGATGGACGAACTCAGCAAGGACTCGCACGTTCAACTGGATCAGATCCGCACGGTTGACATCGAAGAACGAATGGTAGACAAGTACGGGACCGTTTCTCCGTCTCAGATGGGAGAAATCGAGGACGCTATTCGAATCTCATTGGGACTGTAGGGTGTCGTATCGAGGGCAATGGCCGATTGATTATCGCACTGCCGTCTGGTGTGCGTCACGCGGATCGAAGCCAGCAATGACCCCTGTCACGACTCGTAACGAATTCTTCCCGGTTCCAATAATGACATACTCTGGTGGCGGTATAGGTCCTGAAACGCCCGAAAAAGACAGATAAGGGGGAAGTGGACTCGCCAGGGAGGAACCACCGGGCGATTACCCATTTCAGTCCGAAGGCTTATTCCGAATACCGTCCAACTTTCGGACACATGGCGAGTTCCACGCGGGACGGTGATCCCGAACACGAAGACGAGATCCGCATGTGGCGCGAAGACGATATATGGGTCATAACAGACGTGGAAACTGAAGTAACGACGCAAGGTGAAACTCGTGAACACGCGCTGGAGATGCTCGACGAGGCCGTCGGACTGCACAAAGGCGAGATTGGAGGGCCAATCGATGACGAGGAAGCGTTTATGGAAAAAATCGGTATCGATTCTGACGAAGTTGAGCCAACCGAGGAACTGCCGAATTTTATGACGTAGTCTTGGATGCAGACGACTGATTTCTCCGGTCGTGACGTAATCAAGGTGCTCCGGAAACAGACTACGAGTTCGTGACTCGGACCGGTAGCCACGTGCAGATGCGGGACTTACTGAAACCGGTGACGTTCGCAACGTCACGATTCCGATGCACGATCGTATCAGTACCGGCACTCTGCGAAATACTGCCGATCAGTGTGGAGCAAAAGACTTCGAGAGATGGTGTCGCTGGATCGACGAGCACCGGTGAAAATCTCGTCTCGGCTGGACTTGACTCGCTGGGAGTCACGCGAGCGAGTGTCAGCTACCCACGAGTAAACTCGTGGGCTTGCCAGTGGGACTCCCGAATGTCGCGCTCCCGGTCGGAACGCCCCACGCCCCGGACTTTCTAATCCGGGGCTTTCTCAGGTGCTTTCCAGACGGGAGTCGGAGGGACTCGTTCGCTGTCCCCTGACTCCGGGGCTGGCTGACGGACAGCCCGTCCCACCGACCGCTTCTGGGCCTGTGGGACGTACGTATACGTTCGATTTGGAGTCACATCAAGTTTACGCGCTTCTTCCCACGGCTAAAGCCGTGGCTTCTGCGCTGTTACTGCTGTGACGTCGGCGAGGAAATGAGTGGACGCAGTGAGCGAATTGACTCGCCGGGACTGAGCAAAAACCGCAGGTTTTGCGAAGGTCGGCGAGGAAACGACTGACTAAGCGAAGCGAGGGAAGGAAGGAGTGGACTCGCCGGGATTTGAACCCGGGGCCTCTTCCTTGCGAAGGAAGCGATCTGCCGCTGATCTACGAGCCCGCAGTCGTCGGTTGACGGGTCGGTCGTTTGTAGCTTGCGTTTCCGCAGCCACCGAAGGCGTCGCGCGTGAGGTGTGCTGCGACGGGTCGCGTGGCCGTCAGGCGCCGCCGTCCTCGAGGACGATCTCGATGGAGACGTCGTTGGGCACCTGGATGCGCATCAGCTGGCGGAGCGCGCGTTCGTCGGCGTCGATGTCGATGAGACGCTTGTGGACGCGCATCTCCCAGTGTTCCCACGTGGCGGTCCCCTCGCCGTCGGGGGACTTGCGCGCGGGAATCTCCAGGTTCTTGGTCGGCAGCGGGACCGGTCCCGAGAGGGTGACCCCGGTCTTGTCCGCGATGTCGCGGACGTCGTCGCAGATGTCGTCGAGGTCCTCGGGTCGCGTACCCGCGAGGCGAACGCGTGCCTGCTGCATGCGTTATCGCCCGTCGACGCTGAGGACCTTGCCGGCCGCGACGGTCTGGCCCATGTCACGGATGGCGAAGCTGCCCAGCTCGGGGATGTCGTTCGAGGACTCGATGCTGAGCGGCTTCTGGGGCCGGACGGTCACGACGGCGGCATCGCCCGACTGAATGAAGTCGGGGTTCTCCTCGGCGACCTCGCCGGAGGAGGGGTCGATCTTCTTGTCGATGGACTCGATGGTACAGGCGACCTGCGCCGTGTGGGCGTGGAACACCGGCGTGTAGCCGGCGGTGATGACCGAGGGGTGCTGCATGACGACGACCTGCGCCTGGAACGTCTCGGCGACCGTCGGCGGGTCGTCGGCCGGACCACAGACGTCGCCACGGCGGATGTCGTCCTTGCCGATGCCGCGGACGTTGAACCCGACGTTGTCACCGGGCTCGGCCTCGGGGACCTCCTCGTGGTGCATCTCGATGGTCTTGACCTCGCCACCGACGTCGGAGGGCTGGAACGAGACGTTGTTGCCCGTGTTCAGCAGGCCGGTCTCGACGCGTCCGACCGGGACGGTCCCGATGCCGGAGATGGTGTACACGTCCTGGATGGGGAGGCGTAGCGGCGCGTCCGTCGGCGGTTGCGGCTCCGGCAGGCCGTTGAGGGCCTCCAGTAGCGTTTCACCGTCGTACCAGGGCGTGTTGTCGCTCGAGCTCTCGACGTTGTCGCCCTCGAAGGCCGACGTCGGGATGAACGAGGCGTCCTCGACATTGAACTGGACCTGCTGAAGCAGTTCCTTGACCTCCTCGACGACGGTGTTGTACTCGGTCTCGTCGTAGTCGACGAGGTCCATCTTGTTGACCGCGACGATGAGCTCGTCGATGCCCAGGGTGCGGGCCAGGAACACGTGCTCCTGGGTCTGGGGCTGGACGCCGTCGTCGGCGGCGACCACGAGCACGGCGTTGTCCGCCTGGCTCGCGCCCGTGATCATGTTCTTGACGAAGTC
>PXSL01000062.1 GCA_003022815.1 Halobacteriales archaeon SW_5_68_122
GGAGTGGCGGTTCACCACCCGCGGCATCGAGTTAGACAGCGATGGTCCCGCTGTCGGGACCGAAGAGCAGATCGCAGTCGGCGACGGCACGCTCTACTTTACCACCGGCGCCGGGGACCTGTACGCGGTGACCGACGGGTGACCTCGGCGGCCGTCGACCTACCGGTCCACCGGCCACTGCTGTCGATGGATAAGCCCGACATCACGGAGCGGGCACGCCGGTTGGGGACCTACGAGGCCGCCGAGATCGAGGCTGGGTGCAACCGGCTGGTCTCGGACGATCCCGAGACCACCGGTCGACTGGAGGGGCTCTTGAGGGTCGAACCCAATGACCTGCTGACGCGGGCCGAAGCCGACGCCCGCGAGGCCGCCCGGATCGAGTTCCGGTGATCACAGGTCGCGCACGAGGCCGCACTGTCGGCACTTCCAGACGCCGTCTCCTATCTTCTCGAACTGGGCCTTCTGGAAGCTCCCGCCCAGACTGTTCTCACACTCCGGGTTCGGACAGCGGTCCGAGATGCGCTGCATGTCAGCAGCTATCTCGCGGGGCCCGTATATGTCCGTCGTCGGACCGGCGGAGTGCGGTCGTCCCGCCGGAAGAATCAAAACCTTCATCTGACGGTCGGATGACCGTCTTGCCATGGAGCGACGCAAGTTTCTCGCGACGACGGGTGCGGCGGCCGTGGTCGGGCTCGCCGGCTGCAGCCAGCCGGAGCCGACAGTCGAGAACGTCACCGCCGAGGGACAGCTGATCGGGCCGACGGAGATAACCGTCGAGGTGCAGAACAGTGGTTCCGCCGGCGAGGCCGAGATCGTCATCAGGACCTACGACGAACAGGACACGGTGCTCGACGAGTTCACCCGGCAGATAGCGCTACAGGAGGGCGAGCGCCGCGAGGAAACCTTCGAGGTCGAAATCAAGTCGTTCCGGGATCGACCGCACGACTGCGTCGGTCAACCCGGTTAGACAGTCACAGTAATCACTATCGCTGTTCGTCCGGGGCAGGCCACACGGAGCCCTCCCCTGCGACCGTCGGGTCACGTATTCACGACCGATCTTATGGGCGGTCTCGGCGACAGTCGAAGGCCCGCACAGTGCGCTTACGTCCAGCGGTCGAGGCCGGCCTGGACGACGGACTCCTCGATGCGCTCAAAGCCGCGTTCGACCTCCGACCCGGGGACCCCCCACACCTCGGTGACAAACCGCTTTGCGCCCTCGAGGTCGGGGTCGATGTCCGTGTCGTAGGCGTAGTCGTCCGTCACCGTCGGGTCCAGGAACATCGACTGGATGCGGTCGGCGTGCGGGATGGTCTCCTCGCGGGCACTGAGGGCGCCCTCGAGGTCACCGTGCTCGTGGACGAGCTTCACCGCGGTCTTCGGCCCGATTCCCGGGATGCCCTCGTTGAAGTCCGTGCCGACGAGGACGGCCGCGGCCACGAGCCCCTCCCAGGTGAGGTCGTGTTCGGCCAGCGTCGCCTCGAAATCCATGCATTCGGGGTCGCCCTTGCTGGTCAGCTGTCGGAGCGTGTGGGGCGCCCCGAGGAGGAGCGCGTCGTAGTCCTCGCTACCGACGTAGTCGGCGTCGCCGTAGCGGGCCATGTGGGCCGCCTGAGCCTCGCCCTCGGCGGGCGCCTCGACGTACGGCACGTCGAGGTAGTCGAGCAGTTCGCGCGTGGTCGACTGGATGGTTCCGGTGAGTCGTTGCGTGCGGGACTCCAGGGTCGCTATCTCGGCGGCCTCGGCGTCGTCACTCTCGCGGGCCGCCTCCAGCTGGTCCTCGTAGTCCTCTCGCTGGTCGCGGCGCTCGGCCACCTCGTCGTCCTTCAGCTCCGTGACGCCGCCGTCGAAGACGAACACGGGCGTGACGTCGTGCTCGAAGAACTTCGGCAGTCCCCGGACGACGCCGATGAGGTTGGGCACCTCCTCGCCGTCGGCCGTGGTGTAGGCGTTGCTGCTCGTGAACCGGACCGTCGTCGTCAGGTAGCGGTACAGCCAGTTGTGCGCGTCGACGGCGACGACGGCCCCGGCCAGTTCCTCGAACGGGGTCGGCTCGATGACCGCCAGTTGCCTGAGGTCCGCGTTTCCCATCGGCGGCAGTAGGGGCGGCGACCGCTTGAAAGTTCCCGACCTACCCGCCCGGCGGGTCGGCGCCCCGCCTGTCGTCGAGGAACTCGGTTTCGGCGGCGGAGAGCTCCCGCGCCCGGAACCGGTCCAGGCCCGCCCGGTAGGCGTCGGCGTCCCGGTCGACAGGGCGGTCGGCCGGCCGCTTGAGGACGAGCTCCGCCAGCCCCGTCTCCTCGCCGGTGAACGCGAACCCGGCGCGGTACAGCGCCTCGTAGGCGAAGGGGTTGTTGACCGCGATGCGGACCCGCTCGTAGCCGCGGTCGGCGGCCTCCTCGACGACCGCTCGACAGAGCCGCGGGCCGAGACCCTCGCCCCGCCAGTCGTCCCGGACCGTCACGTACCGGAGCCACAGCGTCGAGGGGTCGGTTCGGTCGTCGTTGAACGCGACGGCCGCCAGCACCGCGTCGTCGTACTCGCGGTCGCTGGTCTCCCCGGGGTCGCGGACCACGGCCTTGCCCGTGTTCGACATCACGAACTTGCCGGCGTAGCTGAACCGCCGGTAATCGAGCCGCAGCGTCGGCCCGTTCGGCGGCCACCCGAGGACGACGACCTCCATATCCTCGCGTGGAGGGCAACGGAGTTATGCCCGGCGCCCGAGGCCCCGCTATGCGCCGTGACGTTGCGCTCTTCGACGCGTTCGCGCCGGTGTACGACATGCTCATGCCGCCGGCCGACCGGACGGCGCTCCGGAAGGGGCTGGCGTGCGCCGACCGGGACGTCGAGCGGTGCGTCGAGGTGGGCGGCGGGTCCGGCCGGGCCGCGAGCGAGGTCGGGGCGGCCGTCGTCGACCCGGCCCGCGGGATGCTCGGGCGCGCCCGCGGGCGGGGGCTGGAGACGGTCCAGGGGTCCGCCGACGAACTTCCGTTGGCCGACGGGAGCGTCGACGCGGTGCTCGTCGTCGACGCGCTACACCACTTTCCCGACCGGGAGGCGGCCCTCGCGGAGACGGCCCGCGTACTGGCGCCGGGCGGCGTGCTCGTGGTCCGGGAGTTCGACCGCTCGACGGTCCGCGGCCGGTGGCTAACGGAAGCCGAACAGTTGGTCGGCTTCGACTCGCTGTTCTACACCGCGGCGGAGCTGGAAGCGGCCATCAACGACGCCGGCCTTGACGCCCGCCCCGTCGAGTATGGGTTCGGCATGACCGTCGTTGGCGTCGAGGAGTAGCGTCGGGTGCCGGGGCTACCGGGCCAAGAAGTAGAACCCCCGCCAGAACGAGAGTACGAGAGCCCCGCCGACGAGCATAACGACGGCAAAGGTGGGGTCGAAGCCGCTGGCCGGGACGGCCACGACGCGGGCGACAAGGCCCACGACGACGGCCGGTATCCACGAGCGAATCGCGAGCGGAATCGAGGAGTTGGGCGCAGACCCCCCGCCTGGCGAGTACGCGCCGACGAGCGGTGCACAGACCAGCCACCCCAGGATGAACGGCCAGGCGGCGTCGACGTAGATCATTGGTGCAATCTTGAGTGCGGGGATGGTATGATGCCGGAGCACACCGGCGAGGAAGAACAGCAGAAGAACGGCCAGGTCACCGACCACGAGGGGCCAGGTGCTCGCGTCGAGGCGCTGCTCGAGGAACGACTGCTCTGACATGAGCAGGGGTTCGATGGCCCCCTACAAGGCCTTGCGGATTCGTACTCACTGCTGTGGGTCAGTACCGAATCGACCGTCCGATTGCGGACGGTCGTCCCGGCGAACAGTCACAGCGATCGGTATCAGTCGGCGCCAGCGGCCAGTCCCGACCCTTCCGGCGGCCGGAGCGCGAGCGCGGCGACGCCGGCGCCGGCCGCGAGCGCCCCGCCCAGCGCGAACGTGGGTCCCCAGCCGACGGCGGCCGCAAGGTAGCCGGCGACGGTGCCGGCGACGACGCCGCCGCCGACCTTCGCGGTGTAGAGGACGGCGTAGTTGCTCGAGGAGAACTCCGACCCGTAGTAGTCGGCGAGTAGCGCGGGGAAGTAGACGTACAGCGGCGAGGAGAAGAACATCGCCAGCAGGACCAGGGCGACGAACGCGACCGGCAGGCCGGCTCGGCCGGCGGCGACGAGGCCGAACCGGAAGAGGCCGGCGAGCAGGAACGACGCCACCATCACGGGCTTGCGGCCGAGCCGGTCGGTCACGCCCCCGAGGACGAGCCGCGACCCGCCGGCCGCAAGCGGCAGCAGCGTCGCGGCGACGGTCGCGATCAGGTCGGTGAAGCCCAGCTCCTCGGCGAAGGTCACTACATTGGCGAGAACGATGAGGTCCGCGCCCGCGGTGGCGACGAACATGGCGTACAGCAGCCAGAACTGCCAGGTGCGGGCCATCTCACGGGTGGTGTACGTGGCCCCGCGGAGCGACGCCGCGACGCCGGAGTCGCCGTCGTTCAGGTCCAGCCACTCCTCCGGAGGGTCCCGGAGGACGGCGCTACCGGCGAGAAGAACCACCAGGATGACGAGGCCGACGTTCCGGAGGACGGCGGGGTAGCTCTCGATGGTAGCGTTGGCCCGGACGTACGGCACTGCCAGCACGCTGCCGGCGGCGAAGGCCATCGTCCCGAGGCCGGTGGTGAGGCCCGCCCGGTCGGGAAACCACTTGACGGCGGTGTTGACCGCGACGGTGTAGACGATGCCGACGCCGACCGCCCCCAGCGAGTACAGCACGTACAGTTGCGGGAGGGAGGTCGCGTAGGCGAGTCCGGAAGACGACGTACAGCGAGAAGACGGCGCCCAGCGCGGCCGGCGCGACCTCGAGGCTCCTCGACAGCGGCGACGCGATGGACGACCAGACGTACTGGTATGGGCTGACCGCCGCCATCATCCCGGCGGCGGCCGCGACCTGCCACCACCGCGAGAACCCCAGGGCCGCCCGCGCCCGCTCTCCGTACGCCACCGACGACTCATCGCTCATCGACCGCCGATTGTGGTGGGGGCGAGATAAGCGGCCGGACTTCGTGGCGACCGCGTCGGCAACCATCCCGAAGAGTGTCCGACAGATGGAATCCTCTCAGATGCCACCCCGTCTGGAAGCGGCTTGTAAGTTATCAGGAGATTTTGAGTAGCTTCTCCGATATCCATCGGTTGGCATCTCGTGGTTTATCAGACAGCATTGAGAAACACTTATGATGTTGATTCTCATAGAAAGTATCGTATTATGGTAGGCTACTACGACATCGTCTTGGGTCTCATTCCCCTCTCGCTCGTCGGCCTGACCGCGCTGCTGCTGACGACCGGCCTTTCGCTCTCGGTGGCCGCCGCCCTGGCCTCAACGGTCGCCGTCGGCCTGATGGGCCACGCGATGTTCGTCAACGCGCCCGCGGTCGGAACGGCCGGCGCCGATGGCCCCACGGCCGACCATACCACGGCCGGCGACGACTTCGCCGCCGATTAAACACAGCCTCTAAGCGCCGCCCCGACGAACCGACGGCCATGACAGACGTTCTGTTCCTCGGAAGCGACGAACTCGCAGACCTGGCCACGCCCGCCGAGTACGTCAAGGCGGTCCGCGCCGGCTACGAGAGCCACGGCAACGACGGGTCCGCCGAGCCGCGGACCAAACTCACGAGCGAGGACCCCCCAGGCATATGCACCGGCTACCTGGCAGTGCTGCCGGAGGTCGGGGCGATGGGCGGGTACACCTACGCGGCGGGCTTCGGCGACGCCGACGCACAGTTCGTGCTGCCGCTGTTCGAGGCCGACTCCGGGCGCCTGGTCGCGCTTCTGGACGGCGCGTCGATGAACCCGTTCAAGACGGGCGCCGCGGGCGCCGTCGCCGTCGACGAACTGGCCCGCGCCGACGCGACGAGCTGTGCGGTCATCGGGTCGGGGGCGCAGGCGCGCGGCCAGTTGCGGGCGACC
>PXSL01000063.1:0-3605 GCA_003022815.1 Halobacteriales archaeon SW_5_68_122
CGACCCGCGAGCCGCGAGGGCGAGCAGAGCGAGCCCTCGAAGAATGCGAGCGGGGAGGGACGACCCGCGAGCCGCGAGGCCGAGGACACCGAGGCCTCGGAACGAGCGAGCGGCGACATCGGAGCCGCGAGCCTCGCGGACGCCTTCGAGGAGCCGGCCTTCATCCCGTACCTCGCGGCGGGCGACCCGGACTTCGAGGCGTCCGTCGAGTACGTCGAGGCGCTGGCCCGCGGCGGCGCCGACGTTATCGAACTCGGCCTGCCGTTCTCCGAACCCATCGCGGAGGGCCCGACCATCCAGCAGGCCATCGTCCGCGCGCTGGAGGCCGGGATGACCCCCGAGCGGTACTTCGAGTTCGTCGAGGCGCTCGACGTGGACGTGCCGCTGGTCTGTATGACCTACTACAACCTCATCTACCAGTACGGCAACGAATCGACGACCGCCGCGAGCGACGACCCGCCGGTCCGGCCGTTCGTCGAGCGGGCCGCCGAGGCCGGCATCGAGGGGTTCGTCGTCCCCGACCTGCCCGCCGAGGAGGCCGACCGCCTGCGGTCGGCCTGCGACGAGTTCGGCCTCGATCTAGTGTTCATCGTCGCGCCGACGACCCGCGGCGACCGCCTCGAGGAGATCATGGACCGCGTCTCCGGCTACGTGTACGTCCAGGCGCGCCTCGGGGTCACCGGCGCCCGGGCGGACGTCTCCGACCGGACCGCAGAGAGCCTCGCGCGCATCGCCGAGTTCGGCGGCGACGACGTTCCGAAGGCGGTCGGGTTCGGCATCTCCTCGGGCGAGCAGGCCGCGGAGGTGGTCGCCGCCGGCGCCGACGGCGTCATCGTCGGCTCGGCGCTGGTCGAGATTGTCGCCGGGGGCCATGCCGACGGCGACCCGACCGACGCGGTGGCCGACCGCCTCGAGACGATGGCGCGCGAACTGAAGCAGGGGGCCGTCACCGGCGCGCAACGTCGGCCGCGACCGGAAGGAACATGAGTCAACCTGCCACACCAACGAGCATGACCACAGGCACCGCCGCCCGGCTCGACCGGCTCGGGACGGACGGCAACTACGTCGTGATACCGATGGACCACGGCATCACGCTCGGCCCGGTGACCGGGCTTGTCGACATCGAGTCGACGGTCGACGCCGTCACCCGCGGCGGCGCCGACGCCGTGCTGACACAGCGGGGCGTCGCGCCCCGCGTCCACGACAACAAGAACGGCGCGGGCTACGTCGTCCACCTCAACGGCTCGACGGTTATCGGCCCGGACAAGAACGACAAGCGCACGACGGGGTCGGTGAAGGCCGCCATCCGGGCCGGCGCCGACGCCGTCTCCTTCCACATCAACGTCGGCTCCACCCACGAGCGCGAACAGATAGCGGAACTGGCGGCACTGACCGATGAGGCCGCCGAGTACGGCCTGCCCGTGCTGGCGATGACCTACGCCCGGGGGCCTGACGTCGACGAGTCCGACCCGGAGGCGCTGGCCCACGCGGTCCGGCTGGGCGAGGAACTGGGCGCCGACCTCATCAAGACGGGCTACAGCGGCGACGCCGAGAGCTTCGAGCCGGTCCCTGCGGCCACCCGGCTACCGGTGCTCATCGCCGGCGGCGCGCCGGACGGCGACCTCGAATCGCTGCGGGCGGTCCGCGGCGCGATGGACGCCGGCGCCGCCGGCGTCTCGATGGGCCGGACCGTCTTCCAGCACGACGACCCCGAGCAGATGGCTCGGGCGGTGTCGCTTGTCGTCCACGAGGATTCAGGCGCCGAGGACGCCCTCGAGCGGGCCGGCCTGGCCGTCGAGGCCTGATCACAGGACCACTTCGAGTTCGTCCAGCGACTCGAGAACGAACGGGCCGCCCGCCGCCGGAAACGGTCGCCGGCCCGCCGCGCGCCGGGGGCGCCCGTCAGAGGACGCCGACCGGCTCCTCTCGGAACCGCTCGCCGGTCCACCGCCAGCTACCGACCTCCGGCCCGTCGGCCAGCGAGACGACGAGATACGAGTACCCGGGCCAGGCCGCCCGCCGGGCGTCGACCGCGCTGGGTTCGAGGGGGCCGCGCGGGTGGGAGTGATAGAAGCCGACGACGTCCAGCCCCGCGTCGTCGACGCGCTCCAGTAGCTCGAGCTCCTCCGTCGGCGCGATCTCGTAGCGGGTCCGCGGCGCGTCGGCGGCGTTTGCCGCCCGGAGCGACCGCTCGACGGTCGAGCGCTCCTCGCCGTGGGTCCCGGCCAGCACGCCCACGACTTCTTCGGGGGCGCCCTCCCGGGCGTGGGCGACGACCGCCGCGCGGACCGGGTCGGCCACCGCGAGCATCTCAGGACAGCGGCCCGGCATGCCACGGGTCGGGCGACTCGAAGCGGTCGGGGTGCAACAGCGCCGCCAGCACCTCCAGGGTGTCGACGAGTCGCGGCCCCGGGCGGTTGGTCAGGTGGTGGCCGTCGACCGCGTAGGCCCGGCCGGCCTCGACTGCCCGGAGATCGTCCCATCCCTCGCGGTCGGTCAGGTCGGCGGCGTTCTCGGCGGTCTGCTCGAGGCCGAACCCGCAGGGTGCGGCCACGAGCACCTCGGGGTCGTACTCGCGGACGGTCGCCCACTCCCGCGGCGTCGAGGCGTCTCCCGGGTCCGACAGGCCGTGACGGCGTCGGCGACGGCCTCGATGTGTCCCTGCAGTTCCGCGACCAGCTCGCCGGCGCGGGCCTCCCGGCCGAGCGCCGCGCCGATGCGCCGGATGTCGCCGAGGACGTCCTCGACACTATGGGGGTCCGTCGTCAGGAGGTCACAGTCCAGGCCGAGGGCCGCGATGGCGTCCTCGACGACGACGGTGTCGACGGCGCACACCTCACAGATGCCCTGCGAGATGACGAGATCGGGGTCGACGGCCGTCAGCGTCTCGCGGTCGATTTCGTAGACGCCGCCGTCGGCCTCCGCGGCCTGTACCTGCGCGTCGATGTCGGCGCTCGAGGCGGAGGCGTCGACGCGTGACTCGACGACGCTCGGGCGGTCGGCGGCCTCCGGCGGGTAATCGCACTCGTGGGAGGTCCCGACGGGGGTGACCCCGAGCGCGTACACGATTTCCGTCGCCGAGGGCAGAAGCGAGACGACCCGGGGGGTGTCCTGTGACATTGTCGGCGTTCCTGCCGTCCGTTGGGCCGAGAGCCGCATCAATCCCGCGGTCGGGTTACTCCGCATCCGGTGTAGCGTCGGGGTGACGTAACTGTTAGTGGATTTAGCACAATTTGGTAGTATTCGACCGTATTCCGTAACACAATCTTTATTTATATGCATAGCATATAGAGGCGTATGGGAGACAGATACGAAATCGAAGGCGAAGAAATTGTCGAACGGGAAGTCAAACCATTTGGAAGCGGTGGCGCACATCTCACCGCTCCAAAAGACTGGATTGGTGCTGACGTGAAAGTCGTCCGAGTATCGCCACCTAACGACGGCGACGACTAACCGTGCAACTTACCCAACAGTTCCACATTCCTGACGAACACTGTGAGGACTGCGACCGCCTCACCACACTCGTCCAGAAACACACCCGGCGGCTCCTCGCCGACGAATACTGGCACGACCACCACCTCAACGGCATCAGCAATCACGCCGGC
>PXSL01000063.1:3854-12650 GCA_003022815.1 Halobacteriales archaeon SW_5_68_122
TCCGAACGGCACACTCCCCTATGCACCCGATAAGGGCGACTATCACATCCACGAACTGTCGGTCGAAGATACAGCCCTCGTCGTGACACTAAACGCGCCGGAGTCGCTGTCACCGGACAGCCACCACGACTGGACGGCTCACGAACTCCACTTTCCCGTCTACGACCGGTTCCGAGAGATGCTCAACAACGGTGAGGTGAAGGCACCGACGCTCCACGCCAGCGACTACGGCTACACGCTGGACGTACCAGTCGACATCCCCGAAACCGACTGTGAAACGGTGGAGGGCCGCGTCCTATCGGTCGATCTTGGCGTGAAAAAGCAAGTCACCTGCGTTCCTGTTCAACAGGACGACGGGCTGACACAGGTCGCCCCGCCGACGTTCATCGACCATCCCGGCAAGAATAAACCGTTCCGCCTGAAAAGTGATGCTGAGGGAATCAACGACCGCCTTGCAGAACTTCGACGGCACGGCAACGCCCATACTGACCACTTCGACCACCTACTGGCGGAGTACCGCCGGACACGCCGGAAAGAACGCCGCCTGCGCCAGCAAATCCAACACGATGTGGCGAATGGGTTGGTGTGGCTGGCTGTCGACTCCCATTGTGAACAGATTGTCTTCGAGTCACTCGGCCAAATGGAATCCCCGGATACCGACGGGGCTGCGGCGTGGTCGATTTCATCGTGGGCACGTGGCGAACTGCTCGATCTCGTCGCGTACAAGGCTGAACTGTTCGGGATCGAGATTGAGACGGTGAATCTGTGGGAGACATCGCGGTACTGCCCCCGGTGTGGTGAGCGTGGTCGGACGGTGAAGGCACCGGACGACTACACGGAGTGTCGTCACGGCGGGCACTTCCACTGTCCAGGGTGTGGCTATGAGTGCGACCGTGATGTGGTCGGTGCGGTCAACGTCGGTCGAAAGCACCTTGCTGAGGTGAAAATGGAGGAGGCGAACCCGGCCGCCTATACGGAGGCGGGGAAGCACGCCAGTTTTCCATCACCACAGGGTGCCCGTTCTACTGGCGTTCAGTCCGCGACCGACCATCTGGAACAGGATTCGGCGAGCGGTCGTCAGACCCAGCTGCCTCAGTTCCGTGCGCCGTCACTCACTGTGAAATGGCGTGAGGCAGACACGGGTGGACTGCATGAAAGTCCGAGTAGAGACACGGGCCTGCGGCGGCCCAGCGGTAGTGTGACACAGCACATTCTCGCCAGTGCTACCGATTGTGACTGACCACTACCAAATCCTACTGAAAATCAGAACGGTCGAGCAGCGTCGCCAGTAGCTTCCGCTCGGCGGTTCGGAGGTGCTGATGGAAGGTGGGCGGGGTGACGCCGAGCGACTCGGCGACGGCCTCGCCGGACGTCTCGCGGGGCCACTCGAAGAACCCCGAGTAGTAGGCCGCCTCGAGGGCGGTCCGCCTGCCGGCGCGCGACCACGTCGACCCGGCCGAACGTCTCCTCGAGGGCGTCGACCACCTGCCTGACGTCGGTCCCGCGGGGGAACTGCGCGGTCAGCCGGTAGTCGCCGTCCTCGACAAGGGCCGTCTCGATTGCGCCGCCCAGCGTCGCTATCTGCGACAGCACGGGCGGCTCCGAGAGCCGGAGTTCGAAGGCGACGCCCTCGGGCGTCTCGCCGACGACCGACAGCGCTTCCCAGGAGTCGATCTCGGCAACCGTCGACTCGACGGTCTCGACGGCGGCGTCGGTGGCCCGCCCGTAGAGCAGGAACTCCGACTCCGACAGCGAGAGCATCCGGTCGACGTGGACGGGGTCGGCCAGCGACCCCAGCCCCCCGAGACCCTCGGAGGCGCCCGGGACCTTCAGTTCCAGCTCCACGACTGCGTCGCTGACGAGCGCCTGCTTCCGCTGGGCGGCCGCGATGGCGTGGCCGATTATCTCCCCGAGGTGCTCGACGACGCTGCGCTCCTCGCGCCGGAAGGCGTCGGCGCGGTCGGCGTAGACGTTCAATACCCCGTAGACGGTCTCCTCGTGGCGGATGGGAATCGCCGCCGCCGACCGGAAGCCGTACTCGTCGGCGGCCTCGCGCCACGGCCCGTAGTCCGGGTCGGTGAACACGTCCCGGACGGTGTGCATCTCGCCGGTCTGCAGCGCCCGCCCGGTCGGGCCCACCCCCTCGTCCTGCTCGGGGTCCGTCGAGATGTTCACGTTCTGGAAGTAGCCGTCGACGCCGGCCTCCGTCCGGCAGGTCACCTCGCGGGTCGGCGCGTCGGTTTCGGCGACCCAGGCGAACTCGTAGGCGTCGGACTCCGCCAGCCGGCGGCAGGCGATCTCCTCTATCTCCTCGCGGGTCGACCGGCTGATGACCGCCTCCGTGACGTCGTGGACGACGGCGTTGAGGCCGTTGAGAACCGACAGCCGCTCGGTGTTGCGCCGGCTCTCGAGCTCGCTGCCGACCCACCCGCCGACCAGGTCGACGAACGTCTCGGCCCACTCCGAGAAGCCGTCGCCGGCGTCGGACCCGTAGAAGCAGAAGGTGCCAATGACGTCGTCCTCGACGACGACGGGCGTGCCGAGATAGCAGTTGATGCCCATCTCCCGGTTGCCGGCCCGCTCGGCCAGCTCGGGGGCCTCGGCCTCGACGTTCTCGAGGACGAGTCGCTCCTCCCGGGAGACGGTCCGCCCGCAGTTCGTCGCCGACAGCGGCACGACGTCACCGGCCTGGATCGCGTCGTCGGCGCCGGCCACCGCCTCGAACACGTATTGGTCATCGCGCAACCGCGAGAGGGTGCCGTACTCGACGTCCAGCATCTCGCGGCCGACCGACAGCAGCGCGTCGAGTTGCTCCTCGAAGCTCCGGTCCCGGTCGGCGATTATCTCCGTGGTCCGGCGGAGACAGCTCTCGCGGCGCTCGAGCCGTTCCTCGTACTCGTGGCGCTCGGTGACGTCGTGGCTGTGGACGACCAGTCCCTCGACGGCCGGGGCCTCCATCAGGTTCCGCCCCCGTGCGTGCAGGACGACCCAGTGGCCGTCGCCGTGCTCGAAGCGGAACTCCGCGGAGCCCTGGTACGTCGGGTGCTCGACCGTCGTCCGGTACTCCTCGGCCACCATCGACCGGTCGTCGGGATGGACGTAGTCGAAGGCGTTCTCGCCGATCAGTTCCTCGGGTTCGTACCCCATGACGCCCCGCACCGACGGCGTGATGTACTCGATGGTGCCGTCGGGGGCCACCACCGCGATGGCGTCGGTCGACTCGCCTCGATGCCGAGTTCCCGGTTCTCCAGCCCCGTGAGGACGACCACCGGCGGCGCCCGCCGGCGCGCCAGCAGCGTCGTCAGCGGGTCCAGCCCCTGCTGTTCGTAGTGGTGGAGGTCCAACAGCACGGCGTCAGGCCGGTCGGACTCGATCCGGTCGAGGGCCGCTTCCAGACGGGTCTCGTGGGCCAGCGCGAGGCCGCCGCTCAACTCCGAACGGACCTCACCGCCCCTGGCGGCGGCCGCAAGCGCCGGCGGCGGCGTTACCTCCCGCAGCATTTCCGCTATCTCGCCGTCGGACGCCTCGGTCAGGAGTAACACCTCTATCCGTGTGTTATCGTTCATTCGACACCTCCTCGGGGCGTCGAGGCGCCGTTTCCGTTCTGAGTACCCGCCAGCCGGGCCATGCTTCGCTCAACGCGTACTGGAATATAAAACCTCACCCAGAGAGTGCAAATCGACACCGGCGCCCGTCGTCTGCGCCCTACAGCACCATCCGCTGGCAGGAGCCACAGAGGTTCTCCTCCTTGACGTCGACCTCCCGGACCGTCGGCGAGAAGTTCATTACGCACCGGGAGTTGTCGCAGTGCTCGAGTCCGAGGGTGTGGCCGATCTCGTGGACGACCTCCTTTCGGACCCGGTCGGAGAAGATGTCGCCGGCCGGCTTGTTCGAGAAGCCGCCGTCCGAGGAGGTCTGGAGCCGGTACGTCGAGATGACCGACCCGTTGCCAGAGAGGTACGCAAGCCCGAATACGTAGTTGCGCCGCCGGTAGTAGAGGTCGTCGTCCGTGATGGCGATGTTCTTCGCGCCCGCCCCGACGCGGCTCGCGAGCTCGATGAACTCCTCGGCCCGGTACTGCTCCCGCGAGGGGTCGTAGGCCCCGTCCGGCACCGGCTCGTTGTCGTGTATCGTAACCTCACAGTCGTAGACCGACCGAAGCCCGCTGGAGGCTTCCCGCTTGACCACGGCGGGAAGGTCACCGACCGGCACGATGTCGACGTGCATGGGAAAATATTAGATAGCGCTGTTCATAAACGTCCCGACGTGCACGCCGAGGCAAACGTCGTACTCGTCGACCGTCTGGCCCGGTACGACAACCTCGTGGAGGTCGGCGTCGGGTCGCGACCGGGCGTCGCCGCCGCCCTGGCCGACCGCGGCCGGACGGTCACTGCGACCGACGTCCACGAGTGCAACGTCCCGGCCGGGGTCCGGTTCGTCCGCGACGACGTGACCGACCCCGACCCGGCAGTGTACCGGGGGGCCGACGCCGTGTACGCGCTGAACTGCCCGCCGGAACTGCAGCGACCCCTCTCGGCCGTCGCGCGGACCGCCGGCGCCGACTGCCTGTTCACCACGCTGGGGACCGACCCGGCGGTCGTCGACGCCGCCCCGGAAACGCTCCCCGGCGCAACCCTGTTCGAAACCAAAGCATGAGCGTAGACGCAGTCGTCCTGGACATCGACGGCGTCCTCGTCGACGTCGAGAACTCGTATCGTCGCGCAATCGTCGAATCACTCGAACACGTCTACGGCGAGGCCATCGACAAGGATGACATCCAGCTATTCAAGAACGCCGGCGGCTTCAACGACGACTGGGAGCTGACCGACGCGGCGGCGCTGTACGTCTTAGCCCGCCGGGAGCGACCCCGGCTGAGCATCGAGACGTACACGGGGCTCATCGCCGCCTCCGGCGGCGGACTGGAGGCCGCCCGAACCGCCATCGCCGACGAACTCGATCCCGCCGCCCGCGAGCAGGTCCTCGACGCGTGGGACCCCGACCGGCTCCGGGCAGTGTTCCAGCAGCTGTACCTCGGCCCCGAGCGGTACCGCCGACTGGAGGGCGCCGAACCGGACCCCGACATCGACGCCGGCGGGTTCATCGACGACGAGTCGATGCTCCTCTCGGAGGCGACCCGCGAGGCGCTCTCGGCGTGGCCGCTGGGCATCGTCACCGGCCGGCCGGCCGCCGAGGCCGACATCGCCCTCGAGCGGGTCGGTCTCGAGGTGCCCGAGGAGTACCGCTTCACGATGGACGACTGGGAGGAGGGCAAACCCCACCCCCGGGCGCTCGTCGCGCTGGCCGAGCGGTTCGACGCCGACCGCCTCGCCTTCGTCGGCGACACCCTCGACGATGTCCGGACAGCGGGCAACGCCGCCGAGGCGGACCCCGGCCGGGAGTACCTTGGCGTTGGCGTGCTGACCGGCGGCCTCGCCGGCGAGGCCGGCCGCGAGAAGTACCGCAAGGCCGGCGCCGACGCCGTCCTCGAGCGCGTCGACGACCTGCCGGAGTGGCTGGAATGACCGCCGAACGCCTCTTTGCGTGGACCGTCGCGATCGCCGCCGTCGCCGTTACCTGGCTCGGCTACACCGCGCTGCCGGCGCTCTCCGAGCGGTCCGTGGCCGTCGGTCTCGGTGCCGTCGCGGCGCTGCCGCTTTTCGTCGTCTTTCTCGCGTGGGCCAGTAGCTTCCGGAGCGGGTCCCGGGGCTGGGGGTAATCAGAAGAACAGCGAGGGGTCATCGTGGCTGAACGTCACCCGCGAGTCGTCCGACAGCGGCCGAACGTGGGTGTACATCACGCCCTCGTCGGTCGCCTGCCTGGCGAGTTCCGGCGTCCGGTCGATGGCGAGAAACGCGGGGACGACGACGGCAACGTCATTGTCGTCGGTTTTGCCCTCGACGACGATGAGAAAGAAGCGAGTCCCACCCTCGTCGGCGTAGTAGACGTGGGAGGTGTCGAAGGTGGCCCGTTCGACGAGCGCCTCCAGGGCCTCGAACTCGTCGCCCGGCGCGAGCACGTCGAAGCCGTAGGGCTCGCCGGTGACGGGCGTGACGTCCCCGGGGTGGACGAGGCGGGTTTCGTAGCCGTCGGCGTCGTACTCGGCGGCCGTCGTCTCGGCGTCCTCGAGCAGTTCCCCCCACCGTTCCTCGACCGCCGGCGGCGGTTCCTGGGTGTCCATGCCGGGAGGCCGGCGTCGAGCGACAAAAGCGCGGTGGTCGCAGGCGAGGGTCAGGCCCGGTGGCGGCCGGTCGCAACAGCCGGCGTCACTCGATGAGGTCGACGTCATCGGCGTCGACGTCCGCCGGGAGGCCGTTGAGATGACAGGCCGCCCGCTCGCCGTCGGGGTTGTGTGTCTCACAGACGCTCTCGTAGCGGTCCCGGAGGTGGGATTCGGCGGCCGCCCAGTCGCCGTCCGCGAGCTCGCCGAACGCCTCGGCGACGTAGGACCGCTCGCTGGAGGGTAGCTCGACGTCCACCAGACGGTCGAACAGCGCCTCGACGAGGGCCGCCTCGTCGTCCACGTCCTCGCGGAGCTCCGAGAGGCTAATGTCGCGCCGCTCGACCCGGAGGCGGACCTCCATGATCGCCCGGTAGGTCGACCGGTCGACGCCGAGGTCGGCCGGCGGGATGACCTTCGGACACCGGGTGCGGAACCGACAGCCCGACGGCGGGTCGCGCGGCGACGGGACGTCCCCTGCCAGCGGGTCGACGTCCCGCTCCTGCTCGTCGGTCGAGGCGCGCGGGACGCTCTCCAGGAGCGCCTCGGTGTAGGGGTGCTGGGGGTCGGCGAACAGCGCCTCGGCCGGCGCGACCTCGGCGATCTCGCCGAGGTACATCACCGCGACCCGGTCGCAGATGTGTCGAATGACGCTGAGGTCGTGGCTGATGAATAGGTACGTGAGGTCGAACTCCTCCTGGAGTTCGGCCAGCAGGTTGAGCACCTGCGCCTGGACGCTGACGTCGAGCGCGCTGGTCGGCTCGTCGAGGACGACGAACTCGGGGTCGAGCGCCAGCGCCCGGGCGATGCCGAGCGGCCCCCCCGGTCGACGTCCGCCTCGGGCCACGGCCAGTCGTGGACCGCCATCGGCTGGCGGACGGTCGCGCCGACGGTCATCCGGGGGTCGAGGCTCGAGAAGGGGTCCTGAAAGACGACGCTCGCCCGCCGCCGGAACGGGAGGAGGTCGTCGCGTTCGGCGAGGTCGACGCCGTCGTACTCGACAGTCCCGCCGGTCGGCTCGAGCAGTCGCAGCACCGTCTCGCCGGTCGTCGACTTCCCGCACCCTGACTCGCCGACCAGCCCCAGCGTCTCCCCCTCGTAGATGTCGAAGGAGATGCCGTCGACGGCGCGGACGGGGTCGGTCGTGTCCCCGACCAGCTGGTCGATGATCGTGTCGCCGAGGTCGAAGTGCTTCTCGAGGTTCCGGACCCGGACGAGCGGCTGTTCGCCGGTCCGGTCGGGGCCGGCGCCGCTTCCTGCCGCCTCCTCCTCGAGGGGTGCTCCGTCGCTACTCATCGAAGTACCCCTCCGGGAGCGCGTCGGTCTCGTCGTAGTCGTAGACGGCGAGATAGCACGTGGTCGAGTGCTCGTCGTCGATGTCGAACTCCGGTGGCTTCTCGAGGCACTCTGCCATCGCCTTCGGACAGCGGTCGGCGAAGTAACACCGGTCGGCCATCTCGGCGTCGACGAGGCTGGGGACGTTCCCCTCGATGGGGTCGAGCCGGCCGCCCGCGTCCTCGAGGTCCGGGATGGAGCCTAACAGGCCCCGGGTGTAGGGGTGGACCTGGTCGTCGAAGATATCCTCGAGGGTGCCGCGCTCGACGAGCTCGCCGGCGTACATCACGCCGACCCGGTCGCACATCCGGGCGATGACACCGAGGTTGTGGGTTATCAGCAGCGTCGTCATCCCCGTTTCGGCCTGGAGGTCGTCCAGGAGGTCGAGTACCTGCGCCTGGATGGTCACGTCTAGCGCAGTCGTGGGTTCGTCGGCCACGAGCACCGACGGCTCGCCGGCCAGCGCCTGGGCCACCATCGCCCGCTGGAGCATGCCGCCGGAGAACTGGTGGGGGTACTCCTCGGCGCGCTCGGCGGGGTCGGGGATGCCGACCATCTCGAGCAGTTCGACGGCGCGGGCCTTCGACTCCTCGTCGACGTACTCCCGTGTCGGGATCAGGCTGTCGACGACGAGGTCCGCGAGGCCGTACCCCTGGGTCCGCGAGCGGACCGACCGCGGGTTCGCCGTCGCCCGGCGCTGGACCTCGACGGCCTCGGCGATCTGTTTGCCGACGGTGAGCGAGGGATTAAAGCTGCTCATCGGGTCCTGGAAGATGGTGGAGAACTCGGTGCCGCGGAGCGCGCGCCGCTCCCGTTCGCCGATCCGGCGCAGGTCGACGGCGTCACCGTCGGCGGCCTCGGGGGTCTCCTCGCGGACCCGGTCGGCCAGCTCCGGCGACTGGAACCACACCTCGCCGTCGACGACCCGCCCCGGCGAGTCGACGAGGTCCAGTACGGACAGGGCCGTGACGCTCTTGCCGGAGCCGGACTCGCCGACGATGCCGAACACCTCGCCCGGTGCGACCTCGAAGGAGACCGACTCGACGGCGTTGACCTGGCCGTCCTCGGTGAAAAAGCGGGTCGTCAGGTCCTCGACGCGGAGCTTCGGCGCCACTCAGACACCCCCCTCCCCCTCGATGGAGGGATCCAGCGCGTCCCGGAGCCAGTCGCCCAGCAGGTTCACGGCGATGACCGCGAACACGATGGCGAGACCGGGCATCGTCGCCATCCACCAGCGGTTGCTC
>PXSL01000064.1 GCA_003022815.1 Halobacteriales archaeon SW_5_68_122
AACGGCCGGGTAGATTCCGACAACCGTTTTAAGCCCCGCGTCCTCGTTTCCGGTAATGGGTAACTGCATCATCTGCGGCACCTCCACGGATGGCCCGATTTGCGACATCCACCAGGAGGACGTTGCGTTCGAGTTCGACGGCGACCACCCCTCACAGCTGACCCCGGGACGGTACTACTTGGGGCAGGTCGACGGCTACGCCGACTTCGGCGTCTTCGTCGACATCGGCAACGTAACCGGCCTGCTCCACCGGAGCAAACTGGACCAGCGCCTCGAGAGCCTCAACTGGGAGGTCGGCGACAGCGTGTTCGTCCAGGTGAACAACGTCCGGGACAACGGCGACATCGACCTCGGCTGGTCGATTCGGCAGTCCGAACGAGGGTTCCGGGGACTGCTCGTCGACGCCCCCGACGGCGACTACCTCGCCGACGAGCAGGAGGACAACGATGACGACGAACCGGAGGCGGCCGTCGACGAGCAGTCCGGCGGGACCCCCGCCGAGCCGGACGACGAGCCGGCAGCCGACCCCGAACCGGAGTACAAGCCCGAAAGCGAGCAGTCCGGCGAGGCCGACGACCAATCCGGTGGCACTCCGAGCGACGAGGAACTCGCCGAGGAAGCCGGAACTGCCTCCGAGACCGACGAGACGGCCGACATCGACCGGATTCCGGTCGAGGAACTTCGCGAGATGGTCGGTGACGCCGTCCGGCTGGAGGGCGAGGTGGTCTCGGCCCGACAGACCTCCGGGCCGACCGTGTTCGAACTGCGCGACGAGACGGGCGTCGTCGACTGTGCGGCGTTCGTCGAGGCCGGCGTCCGGGCCTACCCGGACGTCGAGGCCGACGACATGGTCCGGCTGGACGGCGAGGTCCGCCTCCGGCGCGACGAGATTCAGGTCGAAACCGAGTCGCTCGTCAAGCTCGAGGGCGACGCCGAGGCGGCGGTCCGCTCGCGGATGGACGCGGCCCTCGAGGAGCGCGCCCGTCCGGCGGAGACCAAGCTCTTGGGCGACGACGAGGAGCTGTCGGCCGTCGCCGAGGGAGTAACCGACGCCGCGACGGTCATCCGGCGTGCGGTGCTGGAGTCCCGGCCGGTCGTCGTCCGCCACGACGCGACGACGTACTTCGACCGCCGACCGCTCGAGGAGGGCGTCTACGACATGAACGACGCCACCAAGGACGTCACCCGAATGCTGGGCGACCGGGAGCGCCACGACGAGAAACTGCCGCTGTTCGTGTTCACTGCCGCCGGGTCGACGACGGCGTCCATGGACGGTCTGGAGTTGCTGGACGTCTACGGCGCGCCGCGGGTCGTGCTCGACGGCCGGCCGGCCGACGAGCCGGTCGCCGGCGAAATCGACTCGCTGGTCACGGCCGAGGAGCGGACGGCCGCCACCGTCGCCGCCACCGTCGCCGCCGCGGTCAACGGCGACGTCCGCGACGAGCTGGTCCACCTGCCCGCCGTCAGCTACTGGGACGAGGTGCCGGAGCCGTACGCTGACCTGGCCGTCGAGGCAGACATCGACGCCGACACCGCCCGCGACCTCCGTGAGGCCATCGCGCTGGAGGCGTTCTACCAGTCCTACGAGGACAAGCGCGAACTTATTGTCGACCTGCTGTTCGAGAAGCAGACCGGCCTCGCCGAGCAGGTCGCAGACCAGTTCCGGACGAAGCTCGAGGCCGAAGTCGACACGGCGACGGCCAACCTCGACGAGCGGACCGTCAACGACGCGGCCGTGGCCGTGCTGGACACCGACGCCTACACCCACCAGTACGACTTCCCGCCGACGCGGCTCCTGCTAGACGAACTCCACCGCCGCCTCGACGCCGACGTAGTCATCGGCGTCGGCACCGACGGACTCCAGGTCCGCACCGACGGCGAACTCGACCTCGAAGCGATGGTGGCGGCCCTCCAGCTCGAGGCCCCGGACGCCGGCGTCTCGGACCCCGGCGCCCGCCAGCCGAAGGTCGAGTTCCTGGCCGGCGAGCGCGAGGCCGTTCTCGACGCCGTGGTCGACGCCGCCGCCGAGCGCGCGCTCGCGGCCTCCGCTTGACCCGAGTCGTCTCCAGCCCTTCTCCACCTCTCAAACGAGTGCCGCTGACGGTCCGACGGGGCCGTTGCCCGCCCCGGACCGCTACCCACTTACCGCCGGGACGCCTTGGTCCGACACCGAATGAGCACCGACACCGACCCGGCCGAGTCCGAGGCGTTCGAGCGGGTCTGTGAGTCGCTCGTCGAGGCCATCCTCGCCGGCGACGTCGACCGCGAGAGCCTCGAGTCCGCGAAGATGGACGCCTGCCGGGAGCACTCCGCGCCGAAGGTGCCGAAGAACACCGAACTGCTGGACTTCGCGCCCGAGGAGCACCGCGAGGAGTTGGAGCCGGTTCTCCGTCGGAAGCCCATTCGCACGGCCTCCGGCGTCTCGCCGGTCGCGGTCATGACCTCCCCGCACACCTGTCCGCACGGGAAGTGTCTCTACTGTCCCGGCGGGCCGGCCTCGGAGTTCTCCTCCGCCCAGAGCTACACCGGTCACGAGCCGGCCGCCGCCCGCGGCGTCCAGAACGACTACGACCCCTACGGACAGGTGACGCTACGGCTCCACCAGCTCCGGGAGATCGGCCACCCCGTCGACAAGGTCGAACTCATCCTAATGGGCGGGACGATGACCGCCCGGAGCCACGACTACCAGGAGTGGTTCGTCAGGCGAGCCTTAGAGGCGATGAACGACTACGACCTCGACGCGGAGCCGACCCCGAGCGAGACGGAGTCGTTCGCGCCCGACCCCGACGAGGTCGAGTTCCGGTATCTGGAGGACGTCATCGCCGAGAACGAGACCGGCGACATCCGGAACATCGGCACGACGTTCGAGACCAAGCCCGACTGGTGTGACCCCGAGCAGATCGACCGGATGCTCCGGCTCGGCGGCACGAAAGTCGAGGTCGGCGTCCAGACCACCTACGAGCGGATCAACCGCGAGATGCACCGCGGCCACGGCGTCCAGGCGAGCCTCGACGCCAACCGCCGGCTTCGGGACGCCGCGTTCAAGGTGGGCTTCCACATGATGCCCGGCCAGCCCGGCATGTCCGAGGAGATGTGCCTCCAGGACTTCCGGGAGCTGTTCGACAACCCCGACTGGCGACCGGACTATCTGAAGATCTACCCGACGCTCGTGGTTCGCGACACGGTCACCTACGACATGTGGCGCCGCGAGGAGTACGACCCGCTGCGGAATGAGGAAGCCGCCGAACTGGTCGCCGAGATCATGTCGATGATTCCCAGGTACACCCGGCTCCAGCGGGTCCAGCGGGACATCCCCGCGGACTTCATCGACGCCGGCGTCTGGAAGTCCAACCTCCGGCAACTCGCCCGCAAGCGCATGGAGGAACACGGCTGGGAGTGCGACTGCATCCGCTGTCGGGAGGTCGGCATGAACGACGAGGAGCCGGAGAACGTCGAGATGGACGTGCTGACTTACGAGGCCGCCGGCGGCACCGAGCAGTTCATCTCCTTCGAGGACTTCGAGAAGGACCTGCTCGTGGGCTTCTGTCGGCTCCGGTTCCCCGGGGACCCGGTCCGGCGGGAACTCGAGAATGCCGCTCTCGTCCGGGAACTGCACGTGTACGGCAACGAGGTTGGGGTCGGCGAGGATGGCGACGGCGACCACCAGCACGAGGGGTACGGCCGCCGACTGCTCCGGGAGGCCGAGGACCTGGCCGCCGACGCCGGCTTCGAGAAGTTGTCGGTCATCTCCGGCATCGGCGCCCGGCAGTACTACCGGGAGAAACTCGGCTACTACCAGGACGGCCCCTACGTGTCGAAGCGGCTCTGAGCGGCTGCCGAAGCCGCCACAGTCGCGGTGTTCAGATACGGACCGTCCAGTAGGTCCGTTCCTGCTGGCTGACCGACTGGGTCCTGGCGGACTGAAAGGGCGAGGCACGCTCGACAAACCCGGACGACGCAAGCACCGCAGGGAGCAACGCGACCGAGGAGCGCAACAAGCCGCGGGAGTCGAGCGTGCCGAGGGCTTTCTGCGTTTTTGGGCTCCCTATGACTTCTTATCTAAACACCACCGCCGCGGCCGACCGTGGTTTTTTGTCAGTTAGCGACGCACCACTTCCCATGTCCGGGGTGGAGGTGCTGCCGGAGGGGTCGGCCGGCGTCGCGTCGATGCTCGTGTTGACGGTCGGACTCGCGGCGCTGTTCCTCGACCAGTCGTGGTTCTGGGTCGTCTTCGTGGTGGGGTTCGCTGGCGTTGTCCCACTCGTAGGCGTGCTCTCGAAGGGCGACGAGTCCGAGAGCCCGTCCGAGACGCCGCGCGACGGAGGCGAGACGACCGAGGAGTCACGCACCGAGGCGCTCGAAAACCTCCGTGATCGGTACGCGCGCGGCGAGCTGACACATGAGGAGTTCGAGCGGAAACTGGAGGCGCTGATGGAGACGGAATCGCCCGAGCAGGCTGAGCGGCGGGTCGAACGGGAGCGGGAAGAGGCCTGACCTCGGCGGAACGGATTTGACGTTCGCGCCCGCGGGTTCGCTAATGGAGGAGTTCGGCGACGCCGTGGACGGATACGTCGATATCGAGGACCAGCTGACCAGGTATCTGCTCGCCCGGGCGGCGGACCGTTTCCAGGAGGAGCGCGCCGAGAAGGATGCTATCGGCTCGGTCGACGACTTCGAGACCCGCCGCAGGCGCGTCCGGGAGACGTTCGTCGATAGCCTGGGTGGGCTCGACGACCGGCCGGACGACCCGGTTGCCAACCTCGCCGGCCGTATCGAGCGGGACGGCTACACGATAGAGCGGTTGACGCTCCGCAGCCGACCGGACTTCCACGTCACGGCGAACTGTTACGTCCCGGACGGCGACGGTCCGCATCCGGGCGTGCTCTTTCTGTGCGGTCACGTCGACCGTCCGAAGGCAGACCCGGACAACCAGCAGGCCTGCATCGATGCTGGTCGCCGACCCGATCGGCCAGGGCGAGCGGAAGCAGTATTTCGACCCCGAATCGGGCGACCCGGCTTTCACAGGCAGTGGGGGCGTGTTCTCCCACTGCTACGCTGGGCAGAAGTGCTTCTATGCCGGGTCCAATCTCGCCCGGTACATGATTCACGACGACCGGTGTGCGCTGGATTACCTGACCCGGCGGTCCGATGTCGACGACGGCCGAATCGGCGTAACTGGGGCGTCGGGCGGCGGCCTCCGGACGCTGTATCTCGCCCTTCTGGACGACCGGGTCGACGCAGTAGCACCCTGCTGTGGCGTCACCGAGCGCGAGGAGTGGCTACGGACGGGCAAACGCATCGACGCCGAACAGCTCATCCACGGCGCGATTCCGGCGGGGCTCAACTTCGACGACCTCATCACGGGGATGGCGCCGAAACCC
>PXSL01000065.1 GCA_003022815.1 Halobacteriales archaeon SW_5_68_122
GACGACTCGAGTTCGTTCTCGCCGCCGACCTTCTTGATGACGGCGACGACGTCGACGATGTCGGCGCCGATGTCCTCGAGGGCGTCGCAGATGGCCGTCAGCGTCCCGCCCGTCGAGAGCACGTCGTCGAGCACCAGCACGCTGTCGCCCTCGTCGACATCATTGATAAACATCTGGTTCTCCGAGTAGCCCGTCTGCTGGAACAGCGGCGTCTCCCCGTCGAGGCCGTACTCCCGCTTCCGGATGACCACGAGCGGGATGTCGGTCATCAGCGACACTGCCGTCGAGATATGTATACCCATCGCCGCCGGGGTGACAATCTTGTCGACGTCCTCCAGCTGTGCTTTCCGGATTATCTTGATGACGATCTCCCGTAGCAGGCTCGGTTCGAGCATCGGGACGCCGTCGCTTATCGGGTGGACGAAGTAGTGGTAGCCGTCCGTCTCGATTATCGGCGCCTCCAGCAGCGACTGCTGAAGCTGATCCATGCCGCGAGTAATCGAAGCCACGAATAAAAGCTGGCGATACCCGCCGGGTAGTGTCCAGATAGGGATTGAGGACTCCAGAAAGCCCTCGGCGCTCTCGACTTCTGCTCACGGGCCTTCGGCCCGCTCGCACGGCCCGAGGCGACTCCGTCGCCTCGCTGCCCGGGACTCGCTGTGCTCCTCGGTCGCGTTGCTCCCTGTGGTGCTTGCATCGTCCGGGGTCACCGAGTAGGCGGCCGGTTCCACCGGCCGCCGTATAACGTGGCGGCTTCGCCGCCACGCAGCGCCTCGCCCTTTCAGTCCGCCAGGATTCGGTTGGTTACCTAGCAGAAACGAACCGGCTCGCCCGTGCTTATCTGAACACCGCCACCCGCCGGGTCGCGGGGGGCACCTGCCGGCCGCTCACCGCCGGGTCGCCGCCCACACGTCGAGGACGGCGCTCTCGGGGCCGCCGCCGTCCCAGACCAGCCGGACGGTGCCGTCACTCGGGACGCCCTCGAGGACGCAGGTGTCCTCGGCGTTGACCCGGCCGCTGGCCCACGCGCCCCCCCGGCAGGCGGCCTCGTCCCCGGCGCTAGCGACCCGAAGCGCCGCGGCGTCGATGGGTTCGCCGCCGTCGTGGGTGATGGAGAGCGTTTCCGTCGCGCCATCGTACTCGTAGTCGAACTCGGCGGTCGGCACTCGCTCGGACAGCTCCCCGGAGACGCCGTGGATGCCGGCGCCGAGCGCCGCCGACAGCACCAGAAGCACCACGCCCATTTGGAGGAGGCCGACGGCGAGCGCGAACGCGGAGTCCGAGTGGTCCTGAGTCACGATTGGGGCACACGCCGGCGGTCAGCGTATTTAGTCGAACGATGGCCGGGAGTATAACTACCCGGCCGGTTTCAGGACTCGAAAGCGGGGGAAAGGGTCAGTCCCGCAGTTCCGCGAGCAGTTCCTCGGCGACGATGTCGCCCACCGCGGCCTTCGACCCCTCGAACTCCCGGACGTCGTCGGCCCGGACGACCAGCACCCGCGCCGTCGCCTCGCCCATCACCCCGGCGTCGTTGGCGACGACGAACGAGAGGTCAGCCTGCTTGAGCGTCGAGCGCGCCGCCGCGACCATTGCCTCGTCGTCGCCGCCCGTCTCGGCCTTGAACCCGACGACCGGGAGGTCGGGGTGGGCCGCCCGGACCTCGTCGATGAGCTTCGGGGTCGGCGACAGTTCGAGGGTGAGTTCCTGTCCGGAGCGTATCTTCTCGTCGGCCCGGCTTCGAGCATCTCCGCGGCCGTCTCCGCGCGCTGGGTCTCAGCGTACGGCACCTCCGGGCCGTCGTGGACGAGCGTCACGTCGGCCCCCCGGACGTAGCAAGCCTTCGCGGCCGCCCGACCCGTCCGCCCGGAGGCCCGGTTGGTGATGACCCGGACCGGGTCGACCGGTTCGCTCGTCGCCCCGCTGGTGACGACGACGTGCTCGCCGGCCAGCGGCCGGTCGCCGACCGCCCGCGCCGTCCCGAGGACGATGGCCGCCTCGCCGGCTATCTTGGCCTTGCCCTCCTCGATTCGGGGATCAATGAACGCGACGCCCCACGACTCCAGCGTCTCGATGGCCGCCAGCACGCCGGGGTGGTCGTACATCGGTTCGTGCATGGCGGGCGCGACGACGACCGGCACGTCGGCGCCCAGCGCCGTCGTCGCACACGTGGTGACCGGCGTGTCGTCGACGGCCGACGCGATCTTCCCGACGGTGTTGGCGGTCGACGGCGCCAGAAGCAGTACGTCGGCCCACCCCTCGCGGCCGCACAGCTCGACATGCTCGACAGACCCCGTTATCTCGGTGACGACGGGGTTGTCGGTCGCGAACTCCAGCGCCCACGGGTGGACGATGCCGGTCGCGGCGTCGGTCATCACCGCCCGCACCTCGGCGCCCCGCCGCCGGAGTTCGTGGGCCAACTCAATTGTCTTCACCGCCGCGATGGACCCGGATACCCCTAGCGCGACGCGAACGTTGTCGAGCATCGTCGTGGCTTTCGCGTCGCTAGGCTAAAAACTACCGCGGACTCGACACCGAGTCCGCGGGCCAGGAGCCTCTGTTAAAGGTGCTTCGTATAAACGGGACAAGGCCGAACGGGCTGCCGGGTTTCCGCGAGGGTATGGCGCACAGATTCCCCACCGATGGGGACGCATGGATAACGGAGTACGGCGAGTTGCTCGACGACAACGACGACTACGACGCCGCCAGCGAGGGCTGGGGCGTCGGCTTCGACGGCGACTTCCTGTTTGTCGTCGAACCGGACGACGCCTACGACGGCGAGGCGCTCTACTTCTTCCTCGGTCTCGAGGACGGCGACTGCACGGCCGCCTACGAGGTCTCTGATCCCGACGACGAGGAGTATGGCTTCGTGTTCCGGGGGCCCTACACCAACTGGAAGCGGCTCTTCGAGGGCGAGTTGGGCCCGGTCGACGGCATGATGTCCGGCGAGTTCGAGATCGAGGGCGACATGCAGAAGGTGCTACAGTACAGCGAGGCCGCCGTCGAGATGACCGAGACCGGCCGCGGCATTGACACCCAGTTCGAGCACTGACGGGCCGTTCCTGCCGTCGAGACACACACCTTTGGACGGGTTTGTCAGAACCTTTTGTACCAGATGAGTCGACCTGCGGGTGTGAGCTGTACTCATGAGCAACGATGACAGGTTCGACGACGCTTCGATATCGCGGCGGCGGTTCTTCCAGCTGTCGGCCGCGACGGGCGCCGCGCTCACGCTGCCGGGGAACGCGGTCGCGGACGCAAAGACCGAGGCGTTCACCGCGGAGTATCAGTACGTACTGAACCACACGCCCGAGGCCCACGCCGTCTCGACGCTCGTACGGTTCGACGACCCGAGCGGCCCGACGGCCATGGAGGGGCTCATCGGGGGCGACGCCGACGTCCGCACCACCACGGAGCCGGAGCCGGCCGCCTACGGCAAACTGACGACGACGGAGGCCCAGGCGGTCGCCGACCTGCCCAG
The DNA here is from genome assembly GCA_003022815.1 of Halobacteriales archaeon SW_5_68_122. Next base: position 3,479 of record PXSL01000065.1, read on the forward strand.
CGCCTCGGAGTTCCAGTTCTCGCCGGGGTCGAACCCGTTCTGGCGCATCGACTACTATCCGCTCGGTGTGTTCCCCGAGCCACGGCGGGCCGTCGATTACACCGGGTTCGAGCAACTGAAGGATGGCCTCGAGGTGCTCGAAGGGCGGTACCCCGACCGCATCCGCGTGAAGAACGTCGGCAAGTCGCCCGGTCACTACAATAATGCCACTGACCGCCCCGACCCCAAGGGAATGTACGTCGCCGAGCTGACCAACTTCGACTCCGAGACCGACTTCGAGGACAAGGAGAAGGTGTTCTTCTCCTGTTCGTTGCACGGCCTCGAGATGGCCGGCCGCGAGACGGGGGCCCGGGTCCTGGAGAACACTGCCCGGAGTTCGGAGCCGGACGTTGACGGCAGCGACGCGAAAGTCGAGCCGCTGCTCGACGACGTCGTTGTCATCATGGGCTTCACCAACCCCGACGGCTGGGCGGTCCGGAACCCCCAGTACGACTCGGGGTGGCAGCTGGCCGGCCCCGGCACGGGAACGCCGCGGGCCCCTGCCGCGCCGCTGTACGAGCGCGGCAACGCCGAGGTGTACGACACCAACCGCCAGTACCCGGTCGTCGGCTACATCGACCCCGCCCACTACCCGGCTGCGCCCGCCAGCTATGACGGCGAGGCGCCGAGCTACGTCACCGAGAAGGTGCCGGACGCGAAGGCGCTCGTCGACTTCTTCCAGGAGTACGAAAACCTCAACTACGGCGCCGACCTCCACGGCGGGCCGGTGTTCAACAACTTCGTGCTGGGGCTGATCTCCCAGGACCAGTTCGACACCCGCCAGCTCCACGAGGTGTACGAGATGTGTCTCAACATCGACGACACGCTGGAGACGGCGCTGGACACGTGGGCCACCGCAGGCGACATCCGGACGTCGCTGATCGGCGACGGCCAGTACTCGCCGGTCCTCTTCGGGGTTCTTCCGGAGGAGGCGTTCGACTACGCGACCATCTACGACACCATCGGCTACACCGTCTCCGGCGCGTTCCTCGACTGGATGGCCCACCCCGAACCCATCGGGCTGGACATGACGACGCTGGACTTCGAGATGTCGTTCAATCACATAACGGGTGGCAACGTGTACAATCCGGAGCTGTTCGAGATGGAGGTCACGGGCTACCGGGCGGCCATCCGAACCATCACACAGTTCGCGGTCGACAACTCCGACACGCCGACGACCGGCGACACCTTCGCCGTCGAGACGGAGACGGGCGGCGAGAACGTCGCCTTCGTGACCACCGGAGACGTCGGGTCGCAGGCGGACCTGCTCCGACGGTCGAGCGATCAGCTGGTGCTCTCGTCGTTCGAGTCGGTCAGGGACCTGAGCTACTCGGGAGTCATCGGCCCCGGTGCCACCGGTCCGGCAGCGACGACCGCCGAGCACTCCTTCACGCCGAAGGACCCGGAGGCCGTCCGCGTGGAGGCGACCGCGTCCTGGGGAGCCAATGCCCAGGACAACGAGCTGTTCCTCGAGGACCCGGACGGCAACCGCATCGCCGGGTCGACCAATCCGGGTGGCCCGGAGTCGATCACGGCCAGCATCGAGCCCGGGGTCGAGTACACGCTCGTCGTCGAGACCTACGCGAACGCCGCCTCCCAGTACGAGATCACCGGGAGCATCAGAAAAAGCGTCCGTTCGGGCAATGGGACGAGCGATGGGGGCGATGAGACGGCGGAGGAGACCACTGTCAGCGAACAGGTCGCCGCGACGGGGACTACCGTCGCGACCCACCAGGTCGGCGCGGACCTGCACAGCATGACCGTCCACACGCACGCACAGGACGCCGTGCTCGATCTCGAGCTCGTCGGGCCTGACGGCGAGGTCACGTACAGCTTCGACGGCGTGACCGACGAGCGGGTCGGCGGGAAGTGCTGTGGGTTCCCGGAGTGGGTCGTCGACGACCCGCAACCGGGAACGTGGACGGTCCGCGTCGAGAACAGGCGAGAGACCGCACAGGCGTTCGACGTGATGTTCGCGACGCTGGCCGCGAACGGCGGCGGCGAGACCGAGACG
>PXSL01000066.1 GCA_003022815.1 Halobacteriales archaeon SW_5_68_122
CACCTCCAGGTCCGGGAGGTCGTGCCACCCGGCGTCACGGATTGCACACAGTTCGGCCGTCGCCGTCGGCAGGAACGTCGAGGGCACGAACCACAGGAGCACCGCGCCGTCGCCGACCACCCGGTGCAACTCATAGACGTCCGGGTCGCCGCCCTCGACGCCGGGCAGCGAGAAGTCCGGCGCCTTCTGTCCCTCGCGTATCACGGGCGACAGTTCTCCCCCCGGCGTCTTGGCGTTGCCGGTGGGCGGCGACGGGGCGTTCCTCGGGCGGGCGGCCCGGGACCGTCGCGGGCCGCCCGGTCCGGATCCTCGTGGTCGACGGCGACCCCGACGCCGCCGAGCGATGGAGGAGCCGACCGAAGGCATCCTGACGGCAGCCAGACGGGGACAGGCCCTCGGGGCGGTCGAACCCCTCGCGCCGGAGGCGGCCGTCCGTGACCGCCGGGGCGACGTGGAGACGAGCGGCGCCGCCCTCGCGGTGCGGACGGACGCGGCCGAGATTGCCGAGGCGCACGGCTAGGGGCTCGACCGCTCCGAGAGCGCCGGCGGCGGGGCGCGCTTCGAGATACTCGGCGTCGAGCGGGTCTAAAGGACCGTGCCGTGCTTCTTCGAGGGCCGGTCCTTCTCGACATCCTCGTAGAAGGCAAAGCGGTCGGCCAGTTGTTCGCGGAGCGACGACGGCGGAATGACGTCGTCGATGACCACCTCGCTGGCCATCCGCCGGACGTCGATGTCCTCGCGGTACTCCTCGCGGAGTTCCTGCTCCTTGGCCGCCCGCTCCTCGGGGTCGTCGATTTCGGCGAGCTTTCGGGCGTACACGGCGTTGATGGCCGCCTCCGGCCCCATGATGCCGATCTCGCCGGAGGGCAGTGCGATCGTCGACTCGGGGTCGTAGGCCGGCCCCGACATAGCGTAGATGCCCGCGCCGTAGGCCTTCCGGACGATGACGCACTGTTTGGGGACCGTCGCCTCGCTGGCCGCGTAAATCATCTTCTTACCCTTCTCGAGGATGCCCTCTTTCTCGACCTGCGAGCCGGCCATGAAGCCCGGCGTGTCACACAGGTACAACAGCGGGACGTTGTAGGCGTCGCACTTCCAGGCGAACCCAGCGGCCTTCTCGGCGGCGTCGGGGAAGATGGCGCCGGCCCGCTGGGCGGGCTGGTTGGCGACGATGCCGATTGGCCGGCCGTCCAGGTGGGCGAACCCGGTCAGGATTTCGGGGCCGTACTCCGGCTGAAGCTCGAAGAACGAGTCCCGGTCGATGACCCGCTCGACGATGTCGTGCATGTCGTAGCCCTTGTTCGGCTCCTGCGGGACGACCGAGTCGATGCCCGCCGGCGACCGCTTCGGCGGCTTCGGCGCTGTTTTGGGCGGCTGCTCGTCGCTGTTGTCCGGCAGGTACTGGACGAGCTTGGCGACGAGCTCCCGGGCGTGCTCCTCGCTACGGGCGACGAGGTCCGCGCTGCCCGACTCGGTCGTGTGAACGTGCGGGCCGCCCAGCGTCTGGAGGTCGATGTCCTCGCCGGTGACCATCTGCACCATCCGCGGGGAGGCGATGGCCATCGATGACATCTCCTCGACCATCACGGTGAAGTCGGCGAAGACCGGCGTGTACGCCGCACCGGCGATGCACGGCCCGTACAGCACGCATATCTGCGGGACCCGCCCGGAAAGCCGCGAGTGATTGTAGTAGTACTTCCCGATGCCCTCGCGGTTGGCAAAAAAGCCGGTCTGCTGGTCGATGCGGCCGCCCGAGGAGTCCATCAGGTACAGCACCGGCTTGCCGGTCTTCAGCGCACGCTGCTGCATCCGGAGGAACTTCTCGACGCCCTTCGCCGCCATCGACCCGCGCTTGACCGTGTAATCGTTGGCCATGAAGTGGATGTCCCGGCCCTCGAACTCCGCGGCGCCGGTCAGCAGTCCGTCGGCCGGCAACTGGTCGTCGGCGTCGAACTCCGCGAACGTGCCGTCCTCGAACGCCAGTCCGTCCTCGTCGAACCACAGCTCAAGCCGGTCCCGAACGAACAGCTTGCCCTCCTCCGGCAGTTGCTCCTTGTACTTCTCGGGGCCGCCCTGCTCGATCTCCTCGATCTCCTCGAGCAGTTTCCGCTCGCGGTCGGTCGGTCCCAGGTCGTCCTCGACGGGCGAGAGGTCGGCCTCGCCGGTCGCCGCCGCCTCGTCGCCGTCGCCGATGTACACCTCCACGGCGGTCTCGGCGTGGGTCGCCATCGCCCGCGCGATGGCCTCGGCCTCTTCGACACTCGCGTCGCCACCAATGCGGACTTTCATACCTCCACCCTCCGCCGTCGTCACTAAACCGTTTTCCATCGTCGGGAACACGAGCCACGGCACAGTCAGACTCCCGGTCGGCCCGGAGCACGCCCGCCGTGCGCCGCGGCGTCCGGGGTCGTGACCGCCTCGACCTGTCGACGAACGGCCTGCGGTCAGTCCAGCGCCGCTTCCAGCCGGTCGACGTAGGACTCGTCGCCGACGAACACCGGTGTCCGCTCGTGGAGCTCGTCGGGGTCACATGAGAGCAGCGACCGCTCGCCGTTCGAGGAGGCGCCGCCCGCCGACTCGACGACGTAGCCGATGGGGTGGCCCTCGAACAGCAGCCGGAGTTTGCCCTCCGGGCGGTCGTCCAGTCCCGGATAGCCGAAGATACCGCCGTAGGTGAGCACCTGATTCACGTCACCTATCATCGCCCCGCCGTAGCGGAGTTTGAGCTCCTCTTCGACATCGTCGACGTAGCCGGCGAAGGCGTCGGTCCACTCGGGAACCCGGCCGCCGAACCCGTAGACGGTGGGCTCCTCGGGCAGTCGCAGGTCGTCGTCGATTCGCTCCCGATCGTCCCCGTCGATGACCCACTCCGAGACCGTCCCCTCGCGGGCCACTACCATCGTCGTGATGGGGCCAAACAGCACGTACCCGGCGGCGACCAGCGCCGACCCCGGCGCCGGCAGCGGTTCCTCGTAGACGCCGAACAGGGTTCCCATCGCGTTGTTCGATCTGAGGTTCGAGGAGCCGTCCAGCGGGTCGCAGGCGATGTGGAGATGGCCCCCGGACTCCAGGGCATCGTCCCGCTCCTCGCTCGCGTACCCGCCGACCGAATCGATATCGAGCAGGCGCTCGGCCAGCAGTTCGTCGGCGTACACGTCGGCCTCGAGTTGCCGCTCGCCGGAGGGGTTCTCCTCGCTTTCGTACACACGGCGGCCAGCCAGCCCCGACTGAATCTCGGGTGCGGTCTCGGCGACGGCGTCGACTATCTCCCCGACCGGGTCGGTCATTGCCCGGCGGCCGCGAGCGCCTCGTCGACGGCCGACTCCTCGAAGATGACCTGCTCGAGGGCGTCGAGAATGCGGGTGGGGTCCTCGCGCTGCCAGACGTTGCGGCCGACGGCGAGGCCCTTGCCGCCGGCGTCGATGGTCTCCTTGACCGACTCGAGGAACTCCCGGTCGGTGGTCTTCGAGCCGCCGGACATGACCACCTTCGTCGGCCCGGCCATCCGGACGGCGTCCTCCATGGCCTCCCGGGAGCCGGGGTGTTTCACCTTCGCCACGTCGGCGCCCAGCTCCAGCGCCACCCGGGCGCTGTAGGCGATGGTCGAGGGTACCTCGGCGTTCCGGAGGCCCTGCCCGCGCGGGTACGACCACATCACGACCGGCATGTCGCGGCCGCGGGCGGCCTCCTGGGCGTCGCGGAACTCCTCGACCATCTCTATCTCGTGGTTGGAGCCGCCGTAGACGGTGAAGCCGACCGAGGAGGCGCCGACCTCCTCGGCGTAGTCGACGGTGCAGTTGACCGCCGAGTCCGGTTCGCCCCGCCAGAGGTTCGACGTGCCGTTGAGCTTCATCAGCAGGTTCACATCGTCGTCGTAGCTGGGGTAGTACGCCTCGGCGATGCCCTTCTGGACGGCTATCGAGGTGACCGCAGGACCAGTATCTTCCCGTCCCGGCACAGCGGCGTGTCGTCGATGGAAATCATACGGGCGTACCTGCGGTGAGGCGGACAAAGAAGATTCTGGTCACCCTGCTTGAGAGTCACCCGGCCGCAGCGGCCCCGAGACGGCCGTTCGCGGCCATCTCCGGACCGTCGCCTGGAGTCGTCCTCGCCGTTCCCGCCGGCGGTTCGCCGTCCCGCAGAGCTGTCTCGGAATACTTAGGCGGCGCCCGGACGCAAACGGAAACATGCGCGACACAGACGCCATCGAGACGGTCGGAGTCGTCGGCGCCGGGACGATGGGCAACGGCATCGCTCAGGTGGCCGCGACCGCCGGCTACGACGTCGTGATGCGGGACGTCGACGCCGAGTACGTCGAGGCCGGCCTCGACAGCATCGAGACAGGCCTCTCGAAGTTCGTCGAGAAGGGCGAGCTAACCGACGAGGCCGCCGATGCGGCCCGCGAGCGCGTCGAGGGCACGACCGACCTCGTGGACCTCGCGGCCGCCGACATCGTCGTCGAGGCCGTCGTCGAGGACGTGGCCGTCAAACGGGACGTCTTCGCGGACCTCGATTCGGTGACCGACGAGGAGGTGGTGCTCGCGACCAACACCTCGACACTGTCGATAACGACCATCGCCGCGGCGACCGACCGGCCCGAACTCGTGGTCGGGGTTCACTTCATGAACCCGGTCCCGCTGATGGAGGGCGTCGAGGTGGTCGTCGGCGAGCGGACCGACGAGGCGGCCGTCGAGCTGGCCCACGAGTTCTCGGAGGCCCTCGGCAAGACCACCTGGGAGTCCGACGACAAGCCCGGCTTCGTCTCCAACCGGGTCCTGATGCCGTGGATAAACGAGGGCATCCGCGCGCTCGACGAGGGCGTCGCCTCCAGGGAGGACATCGACCGCGGGATGAAGCTCGGCACCAACGTGCCGATGGGGCCGCTGGAGCTGGCCGACCACATCGGGCTGGACGTCTGTCTGGACGCCACCGAGACGCTCCACGAGGAGCTGGGCGACCGCTACAGGCCGGCCTACCTGCTGAAGCGGAAGGTCGACGCCGGCGCGCTCGGCAAGAAGACCGGCGAGGGCTTCTACGAGTACTAGCGCCGCTCAGCCGTCGTCGGTCGTGCCCCGCACG
>PXSL01000067.1 GCA_003022815.1 Halobacteriales archaeon SW_5_68_122
CCGTTCGAGCACGTCGAGATGGTGACGAACCGTGTTGTACGCCAGGTCGAGGTCCTCCGCCAGGCGGTTCGCGTTTCTGGGACGTTCGTCCAGCGCGCGAAGGATACGGGCCCGGTTCGGGCCGCCGCGCGTGCCGGCGAGCGTCTGCCAGAGGACCGTATCCATCACCTCCCCGGTTCTCCGTGGGCTGACAAGAAACCACCGGCATCCGCGGCAGCGGCCCGTCCTGCGACGGCTGCCGGGTCATCGGCGGGCCCCCCCACCCCGTGGCCGGTGTCCCGGTCGCCACCGCCGTCCGCCGGCGCGACGGCCGCCGGAGACGGGGCCCACCCCGGGAGCTGCCCTCGTTTTCATGTGAACGTATGCGCATGTCGGCGATAAAAACGCTTTCGGCCGCCCGACGCGATACCGGATTTTCGAACCATCTGCGCCCGTTTTTCGCCCAATTTTCGTCCGATTTGAGCCCGAGTCACGAAATGTATTAATATTCTGTCATTCGCGGCGCCGAATGGACGATGTCAGACGACACGACTGTTACCCGCAGACGGGTTCTGGCGGGCGTCGGAGCGACGGTCGTACTCGCCGGGTGTAATGGCAATGGCAACGGCAACGGTAACGGCGACGGCAACGGCGGCGGTGGCGAGGAAACCGCCACTCCGACCGACACCGACACGCCCACCGACACCGACACGCCCACCGATGACGACACGATGGCAGCGTCGGCACGAGTCAGGGCTGCCCACATGTCGCCGAACGCGCCGAACGTCGACGTCTACGTCGACGGAGATGTGGTTTTGGAGGACGTCCCCTTCGGGGATATCCGCGGCTACCTCGAGCTCGACGCCGGTACGTATACGGTGGAGATAACACCGGCCGGCGACTCCGAGACGACGGTCTTCGACGGCGACGTGGACGTTGAGGCCGAGACGGACTACACGATCGCGGCCATCGGCGAGGTCGGTGACGACACCGATCAGTCGTTCGAGGCCCTCGTGCTCGAAGACGACAACTCCGACCCCGGCGGCGACACCGCGAGGGTCCGGGCCGTCCACGCGTCGCCGGACGCTCCCGCGGTCGACATCACCGCCGACGGGGACGTGCTGTTCGACGGAATCGAGTTCGGTGAGTCGGACTCCATCGAGGTCCCCTCCGGCGACTACACCCTCGAGGTCCGCGGCGACACCGAGGAGAACGACGGCGACGTTGTCGGCGAGTTCGACGTGAGCCTCGACGGTGGGGCGGCGTACACGGCCTTCGCCGCCGGCTACCTCGAACCCGACGACGACGAACCCGCCTTCGAGCTGATCGTCACCCAGGACACCGAAATGTAGACCGGCCGGTCACTCCTCGGCGAAGCTTGAGGCGCCGTTCGGCACCGCGTCGTCGTCACTGCCGGGGTCGGTGTCGACGTCGTCGTCGGGCGTGGCGTGCTCCCGGACGTACGACAGCAGCCCATCGGGCGTCGCGTCGACGCCCTGCCGGGCGAAGAAGTTCGCAACGTTGCGGCAGTCCCGCTCGAGGAACTCCCCGGCGTTGGGGTGGTGGACCGTCACCGCCTGTCCGAGGTCGATGATGTACAGCTGGCCCTCGTGGAAGACGACGTTGTACTCCGAGAGGTCGCCGTGGACGAGACCGGCGTCGTACAGTCGGCGGACGTACTCCCGGACCACCTCGTAGGCGGTGTCGGGGTTCTCAACGTGGACCTCGCTCAGCCGCTTCGCGCGGCCGTCGTCGGTACCGAGGTACTCCATTACGAGGACGTTCCGCTCGACGGCCATCGGCCGGGGGGTCCGGACGCCCGCGCGTCTGGCCCGCTCGAGGTTCGACGCCTCCTTGCGGACCCAGGCGACGACGACCTTCTTCTTGTCGGAGCCGATGCCCTCGAACCGGGGGTCGCCGTCGAGGTACTCCCGCATCTGCCGGAAGTCCGAAGCGTTGATGCGGTAGATCTTCACCGCCACTTCCCCGTCCGGTCCCAGGGCGGTGTACACGTTGGCCTCCTTGCCGGTCGAGATGGGGCCGCCGAAGGCGTCGACGTGGCCGTCCTGGACCAGCTTGTACAGCGCCCCCAGCGTCGCGTCGTCGAACACCGAGTCGGTAACCTTGAACTGCTCGGTGTTCTCGATGCGCTTGCGGAACTCGAGGAACTCCCGGTCCTGCGTTCTGGCGATGCGGTCGGCCTCCGTGTCGGCGACGTCGAGTTCCTCCCACTCGTCGCCGGCCGCCGCGCCCTCCTCGACTTCGAGCAGACCGTACTCCTCGGTCATCTCCCCAGACTACAGGGCGCCGACGGAAAGCGTCACCGGTCGGACCCTAAACGCTGTCCTGGATGTGGCCTTCCTCGCGCAACTGGTCGGCCTCCTGCTTCTCGTAGCGCCACGCCACGTCGGCCTTTTCGTCCTGCCAGTCCCATGGTTCGACCAGCACGACGTCGTCCTCGCGTATCCAGATGCGTTTCTGCATCCGCCCCGGAATGCGGGCGGTCCGCTCCTTCCCGTCCATGCATCGCACCTTCACCCGATTGGCCCCGAGCATGTTCGTGACGACGGCGAACACCTCGTCGTCATCCGGCATACGAAGGTTCTTCCGCCCCTCATCGTCGCTCATGAGCGTAGATTGGACAGGAAGGTGTTTAATTGTTTTCGGGCGCTCCAGACCCGTCTTCACCATCCTGTGCGACCACCGGCCGAGCGCGCGCCGGTCGCTCCCGACCCCGAATTCCACCGTTTTCCGGAAATAACTGTCACATCTTCGGAGCGGCCGGATTCCACGCATAACCCCGTCGCCTGTGAAGGGCGGCGCACTGATATACCGTGGTAACTGTTAAACGGTTGGAAGGGTAGGGTACGCGCGTCATGAGCACAGCGGACGCGGAGCAGGAGGCCGAGACGATGCGCGCCGTCGTCTTCGAGGGCGTCGGCGAGAAGATGGAAGTACAGGACGTCGACCGGCCGGAACCGGACGTCAACGGCATCGTCGTCGAGACGGAGGCCTGTGGCATCTGCCGCTCGGACTGGCACGCCTGGCAGGGCGACTGGGACTGGGTCGGCGTCATGCCCACGCCCGGCCTCATCTTCGGTCACGAGCCCGTCGGGACCGTCAGGGAGGTCGGCGAGGACGTCGAGAACTTCAGCGAGGGCGACCGCGTCTGCGTTCCGTTCAACCTCAGCGACGGCACCTGCCGCTACTGCAAGGACGGCCGGGCTAACATCTGCGAGCGGGTGGTGCCGCTGGGGTTCGTCTCCTTCCAGCCCGGCGCCTTCGCCGAGGAGTTCCCCGTCCGCAACGCCGACCACAACGTCATCAAGCTTCCCGACGACGTCGACCCCGTCGACGTCGCCGGCCTCGGCTGCCGCTTTGCGACGGCCTTCCACGGACTCGTCCACCGGGTCGACGTCACGGCCGGCGACTGGGTCGCCGTCCACGGCTGCGGCGGCGTCGGCCTGTCGGCGGTCCACATCGCCGACGCGCTCGGCGCCAACGTCATCGCCGTCGACCTCGCCGACGACAAACTCGAGAAGGCCGAGGAACTCGGTGCCGACGAGACCGTCGACGTCCGCGAGGTCCAGGACGTCCCGCAGGCCGTGAAGGGACACCCCCCCTCCAGCCGCGGCGTCGAGGTCAGCATCGACGCGCTGGGCGTCGCCGAGACCTGCCGCAACTCCGTGAACTCCCTCTGTAAGGGCGGTCAGAACCTCCAGATCGGCCTCACCACGAGCGAGGAGGAAGGCGAAGTATCGCTGCCCGTCGACACCATCGTCATGGACGAACGGGAGTTCATCGGCTCGTTCGGCATGCCGCCCCACGAGTACGAGGAGATTTTCTCAATGATGGAGCAGGACAAAATCGACCCCGGCCGAATCGTCTCTGAGACCGTTTCCCTGGACGAGGTGCCCGACGTCATCGCCTCGATGG
>PXSL01000068.1:0-1504 GCA_003022815.1 Halobacteriales archaeon SW_5_68_122
CTCGTCCAGGTGACAATCCCCGCCGGCAAGCGGGAGGCGGTACTCGAGTTGCTCGACGACGAGGGCATCGACTACGTCGTCACCGACGAGACAAGCGGCCGCGAGTACACCGCCGTCGCGTACTTCCCGCTGCCGACCAATGCGGTCGAGCCGATACTAGAGTCGCTACGCGAGGCCGGTCTCAAGCGGGAGGCCTACACCGTCGTGTTGAGCGCCGAGACGGTCCTCTCAGAGAAGTTCGAGGCCCTCGAAGAGGAATACGAGGAGCGCGCGGACAGCGAGGAGCGCATCGCCCGCCAGGAGCTGGAGACCCGCGCGAAAGAGCTAGCTCCGTCGCTCCCCATCTACCTCGTGATGACCGTCGTCTCGGCGATCATCGCGACCGCCGGCCTGTTGCTCGACTCGCCGGCGACGGTCGTCGGATCGATGGTCATCGCACCGCTCATCGGGCCGGCGATGTCGGCCGCCGTCGGCAGCGTCGTCGACGACACCGAAATGTTCCGCCGTGGGGTCGTCCTGCAGGTGCTCGGCGTGACGCTGGCGGTCGCCTCCGCGACGGCCTTCGCCGTCTTCGTCCAGGCCACCAATCTCGTGCCCCCCGGCATCGACCCCCTCTCGCTGGCGGAGGTCGAAGAACGCCTCTCGCCGAACTTTCTCTCGCTCGCGGTCGCCATCGGGGCTGGCGTCGCCGGGGCAATCAGCCTCACCGCCGGGGTCTCGGCGGCGCTCGTCGGCGTGATGATAGCCGTCGCGCTCATCCCGCCGGCCGCGACGGTCGGCATCGGCATCGCCTACGGCGAGCCGGCGCTGGCGCTGGGGTCGGCCGTCCTCGTCGCCGTCAATGTCCTCTCCATCAACCTCGCGGCGCTCGTGGTGCTGTGGTACAGCGGCTACCGTCCCGAGTACTTCTTCCAGCGCGACCAGGCCCGGGTGGCGACCCTCCAGCGGGCCGTCGTCCTCGTCGGCGCCATCGCGGTCCTATCGCTGTTTCTCGGCGGCGTCACGTACGACTCCTACCGGATGGCCACCGCCGAGAACGACATTCGGACCGCCGTCGATGCCGAACTACAGCAACCGGCCTACAGCGAGCACGAACTCGTTGAACTCGAGGTCCGAGCCGAGTCACAGTACGTCCTTTTCAAGCGCCCGCAGAACGTCACCGTCACCATCGGGGTCCCGCCCGACGCCGCCCGACCGGGACTGGCCGACGCCCTTGAGCAACGGCTCGCAACTAAACACGACATCGACGTTACCGTCGACGTGTTCTACCTCGAGATTGAACAGAGCGAGTAGACTCAAACGGTCATTTGAGATTACGCTGTTTATACGTCACCCGCGGCCGACCCCGCTCACGCATGAAGCGAGACAAACTGCCGATACTGGTCGTGATCGTGGCGCTCTTGGCCGCGGCGCTGACCGGCGCCGCTCTGGTTGCGCCCTCCGGCGCTCAGGACCCGGACGCGAACGCCGACCGGACCGTCGCCGTCGACGCGACCGGCGAGGC
>PXSL01000068.1:1595-9580 GCA_003022815.1 Halobacteriales archaeon SW_5_68_122
GACCAGTACGAGACCGACGAGTACCGCATCGACGAGCGCCGCGACGAGTTCCCCCCGTACCGCGGCACCCACCGCTTCGTCGTCAGGCTCGACGACCCAGGGCGTGCCGGCGACGTCATCGACGCCGCGGCGAATGTCAGTGCCGAGGTACAGACCGTCCGGTTCACGCTGTCGGAGGACCGCCGCACCGACCTGCGGGAGCGGGCCATCGAGGACGCCATGGCGGACGCGCGCTCGCAGGCCAACACCGTCGCGGCCAACGGCGGCCTGCAGGTGACGAGCGTCGTCGCCGTCGACGCCTCCCAGCAGCGCTACCGGCCCGTCGAGTACGAGGCGGCCGCGCCGCTGACGGCCTCAGATGGCGGTAGCACGTCCGTCGAAACCGGCGACGTCAGCGTTAGATATCAGGTGCGGGTGACCTACAACGCGACCCGCGCCTGACGGGCACCGCCCTCCCGAACGCTGTCGCTTATGTCCTCGGCGCCCCTACCGCGGGTATGGACGAGCGCACCGCCGGCGACTGGGACGAGGCCATCACACTGGCCCGGTCGCTCGACGACGACGTCGAGGTTCGGCTCTCGAAGTCGGTCGCGCCGACGCTCCCGCCGGAACTGGACCTCCGGACGTCGAACTTCCCGTGGTCTATACACAAGGGCGCCGTTGCCGTCTACCGCAGGAACGAGCGCGACAGACACCTCCAGATTCGGGAGTACCCCGCCCTCTGGGTCGTCTCGACGGACGGCTACAACCCCCGGTACCGGCCGCTGAAGCACGCCACCGTCGACATCCCTGCGACCATGCTCATTGCGATGGGCGCGCTGACGCCCGTCCAGGGCTACCGGTGGGTGTTCGGCGGCCGCCTGCCATCGCCCGCCTCGACGCTCTCGCTCACGGCATCCGCACTCGGCAAGGGCACCGAGGTCGGCCGGCGGCTGCTCCCACTGCCGTAATCGCTCGCTTCACCGAGCGGTCTCCCTGCTCACGGCTCCTTGCAGTCGCCGTTCGCACATAAGGTGGTCTCCCCCCGGTCGACCACCCTACTCCTCGAACGGCAGTTCGGGCTCGTACCCGATAGCCTCGACGGCAGCATCGATGACGGCCTCGACGTTCTCGCCGGTCTCGACGCTCATGTGGTGGTCGGCCCCGAGGTCCCGCGAGCGGTCGGCCTTGTTGCAGACGGTCAGCACGGGGACGTCGAAGCGGCCCTCGACCTCCGCGAGCAGCTCGAGCTGGTCCGCGAGCGGGTAGCCGCACTCCTCGCTGGCGTCGACGAGCACCACCACGGCGTCGGCCAGGTGCGTCAGCGCCGAGACGGCCTGCGATTCAATGGCGTTGCGCTCCTCGGCCGGCCGGTCCAGCAGTCCCGGGGTGTCGACGAGCTGATACCGGATGTGCTCGCGCTCGAGGTGACCGACGTTGATGTTGGTCGTCGTATAGGGGTAGGCGGCCGTCTCGTTGTCGGCGTTGGTCAGGGCGTTGACGAACGACGACTTGCCGACGTTAGGGTAGCCGGCGACGACGATGGCTGGCTCGTCGGCCCGGATGTCGGGCAGCGTCCGCAGTGCTTCGCGGGCCTCGCCGATGGTCAGCAGTTCCCCGGAGACGCCCTCGGTGACGTCCGCCAGCCGCGCGAACGCCTGCTTGCGGAGCTTCCGGGCCGTCTCGGTGTCGGCCGTCCGGATGCGCCCCTGGTACTCCCCCTTGAGGTCGTCGGCCTGCCGGCCGGCGTTCATCACGGCCGAGAGCGCCTGCCGGAGGTCGTCGACGCCGCCGACGTCGGCGTCCGCGAGCGTCGCGTCCGCGAGTTCGTAGTAGAACGAATCGACGTCGTCGAAGTCGGGCCAGGAGGTGACGACGTTCTCGAGGTTGTCCGAGAGGATGTTGCCCGCCGTCTGCAGCATCGATTCCTGGGCCTCCTTGCCCTCCTTGGCCCGCCCCGCCCGCGCCGCCCGCGAGAACGCCTTGTCGACCAGCTCCTCCGACCGGGGCGTCGTCGGAAGCTCCTCGAAGTGCATACCCTCGCTTGTGTGTCGGGCCCTAAAAGCGCCGCGTATCGGCCCGCTTCGCTCCGAGCGGCGGCCTCGCCAGCGGTTTGACCGCCGGACGCCAACCCTCACGCATGACCGACTGGAGGGCCGTCCTCGTCGGGTTCGTCGTCGGCATCGTCGCCAGCCTCTTCGTGTTCGCCCTGCCCATCGTCGGCCACGTCGGCGCGGGGCTGATCGCCGGCCTCGTCGCGGGACTGGTCGCCGGCGGGGGACTCGCAAGCGGCGCCTGGCACGGTCTGCTGGCCGGCGCGCTCGGTGGGCTGGTCGCGGCACTGGCGCTGGCGGCGTTCGTGACGCTGGTCAGGACGGCCGTCGGCGGGCCGGCCGGCGTCCTCGGCGGCCTCGGCGTCTTCGCGCTCGGCGCGGTCGTCGCCCTGCTGTTCGCCGTCGACAGCGCCATCGGCGGCGCTATTGGCGGGCTCCTGGCCGATTAAGTGGCCGGGGGCCTCACGCCCGGTATGGCACGCATCGACGCCGACGCGCTGCTCCCGAATGACCGTGTCAAGCAGGCCGCCCTCGCTGGCGAGGTGACACAGCTCAGCCGCGGCGGGTCGAACCGCTACGCCGAACCGGGCGACACCTTCGAACTCGACGGCACCGTCTTCGAGGTGACCACAGTCGAGGAGCGGACGCTCGGCGACCTGACCGACGCCGACGCGAAGCGCGAGGGTTCGCCCTCGCTGGACGCCTACCGGGCGCGCATGGAGAGGGTCCACCCCGGCGACTTCCAGTGGGACGAGACCAGCGAGATACGCTCCTACCGGTTCGAACCCAGGTAACCGCCGCGCTTTTGATTTTCCGTGATGAATCCGCGCGTATGATTGCCCCTGCAGATCGGATTGTCGGCGCCCTCCGCGAGTTCTTCGAGGACGAACGCGAGTCCATCGTCGTATACGCCGACCCCGACGGCGAGACGGTGCTCCACGAGGGGCCGGCGACGATCCGGGCCAACGGCTGGGTCGAACTGCCGAGCGGCCGGCTGCTGTCGCCGTCGTCGGTCCACCATATCGACACCTACGACGGGTAGCTCATACTGCCGGCTGTAATTCTTTCAACGTTCCCGGCGATATTCCGCCAGATACCGTTCAGAACCCGATTTTTCGAACGAGACCGCTTCACGTAGTTACAGCCGGCAGTATCAGCGCCGGTCCCGGAGTTCCGCCCGAAGCTCCGACAGCTCGACGTCCTTCATCGACAGCAGCACGAGCAGGTGGTAGACGATGTCGGCGGTCTCGTGGACGAGCTCCGCCTCGTCGTCGTCCTTGGCCGCCAGGACGAGTTCGGTCGTCTCCTCGCCCAGTTTCTCCAGCACTGCGTTCTCGCCCTTCTCGTGGGTGAAAAGCGACGCGGTGTAGGAGTCCTCCGGCAGTTCGGCCTTTCGGGACTCGACGACCTCGAACAGCTCCGCCAGCACCGCGTCGATGTCGTCGTCGGTTCCGTCGCTCATATCATCAGCTCCCTGATGTCGTCGAGGTCGTCGTACTCGTCGGCCGGTTCGCTGCCGGCCTCGAACACCGACGGCTCGATCTCGATGTCGGCGTCGGTCCGGGCGGCCAGCGCCAGCGAGTCGCTCGGGCGGGCGTCGACGACGGCCTCGCCCCGCGGCGTGTCGAGGTGGAGGTCCGCGACGTAGGTGCCGTCGTCCAGGTCGGCGACGACGACCCGCTCGACCCGGCCGCCCAGTTCCTCCATCACGTCGAGCAGGAGGTCGTGGGTCATCGGGCGGCCGATGTCCTCGGCGTCGAGCCCGCGGGCGATGCTTGTGGCCTCCTCGACGCCGATGAAGATGGGGAGCACCGCCTCGTCGTCCCCCGCCGAGGAGCAAAAGCCCGTCCCTCGCAGCGCGGGCGAAAGCGGCCGCTCGCGGGCGGTACGAGCAAACCTCAGCGGTCGGCGTCGCCGCTGGCCGCCCGTCTCGAGGGGTCGGCGTCGGTGCCGAGCGTTACAGGCGGGTGAGGTTCTCGGCCCGCGGACCCTTCTCCGCCTCGACGATCTCGAACTCGACCTCCTGGCCCTCCTCGAGGTCCGGGCCGCCGATATCCTCCATGTGGAAGAAGACGTCCTCGTCCGCCTCGTCGGTCTCGATGAAGCCGTAGCCGCCGGTGTCGTTGAAGAAATCGACCGTTCCAGTTGCCATCTCACCTCACTACTGAGCGGCCCGACGCATAATCCTTGCGAGACGACGCATCTTTGCTCTTGACGGACGAGCGCGCCGGAGCCGGCCGCTCGTCACCACTCGTCGGTCAACAGCAAGACGGGCGTGACGACGAGGATGCCGACCAGCGCGGCGAACCCGACAGCGAAGTCGAACCGGTCGGCGACGACGCCGACGAACGCCGGCCCGAGGCTGCCGACCCCGAGAAACAGCGTCCGTGCGGCCCCGAGGTCCGCCCCGGCGTCGGCGCTCGGGGCGGCGTCCAGTAGGATGGCGTCGATGACCGGGAACTGGGCCTTGTAGCCGAACGCGAAGACAACGATGGCGGCGCCGACGGCCAGCGACGACCCGGCGACGACGAGGGCGCCCAGCGCGGCGGCCGCCAGGACCATCCCGCCAGCGGCGACGCGGCGGCGCGGGAACTGGTCGCTGAGGGCTCCGGCAGCCGGCTTGACCGCGACCCCAAAGATGAAAAGTAGCGCGTAGGTGCCGCCCGCCAGCGCCGCCGAGAACCCCTTGGCCACGCGGAGGTACTCCGGCAGGAAGTTCAGCACGCCGTTGACCATGAAGTAGAAGCAGACGAAGGCAGCGATACTGCGGCGCTGTCGCGGCGTCGCCAGCAGTCGCCGGAGCGTCGCGACGACGGCCAGTTCCGACCGGCCGACGGCGTAGGGTTCGCGGTTCCAGACGGCGAACAGCACGAGCAGTCCGAACAGCAGGAACACGCCCAGCGCCTGTCCCCGGCGCTCGACGAACAGGTCCGACAGCAGCGCTCGCGAAGGAATAGCGTACAGTCCCTTGCCGACACCGAAGACGGCCAGGCCGACGAGCAGCGACCCGAAGCCGGCGGCGCCGCCGACGAGCAGACAGCCGATACCGAGGACGATGAACGAGGGCGCAAGCAGCGCCGCCCGGCCCCAGTCGTCCGAGAGCCGGCCGCTCGGGTACTGGAAGGCGGCGTACACGCCCTGGAAGACTGTCAGGGCGACGCCGGCCTCCGACAGCGACAGCCCGAGATCGGCCCGTATCTCCGGCAGCAGCGGCGGCACCGCAAAGCGGGCCAATTGCAGGGCCGCCCACGCCAGCGCCGTCACCGCCAACATCCGGCCGGCGTACCCGCCGAACAGCCGGTCGTCGTCGCTCACGGTCGGACCCGCGAGGGGCGAGCACTTCGTTCCACGGATGTCCGCCGAGAGCGGAGGATGGTACCGCACGGCGCGACGACAGGGTCAGGTCGCTCGCGCCCGAACGGCCGCTACGTCCGTCCCCGACAGCCTCGGGTGTGACACCTGCGGGTCGGCGGTGCCGGCCGAGGACGCCCGCCGCCGGGAGACGATAGGCGACCTCGACCCGACGAAGTGGCAGACGTTCTGCTGTCCGGACTGCGGGCGCTGGCTGAAGACGGTGTTCGTCGGCGACGAGTAATTATTTGCGCGTCGGGGGCGAACCCGCCGGCCGTGTTCCGGAGCGCGCGCGAAGTCGGTCCCGTGTTCCTCATCCCGGCGGCCTGGAGCGTCGCGGCCGCCACCCACCTCGGCATCGTCGCCGAGCGGACGCTGTTCATCGCTCATGTCGTGATGAGCGTTCTACTCGCGGCCTTCGCGGTCACCGCTTACGCCGACATGCGGGAGGGGACTCTCCGGGTGTGGTGGGCCGTCATCGCCGTCGGCTTCCTCCCGGCCGTCGCCGGGACCGTCGGCTTTCGCCTCGACAGCGCCCCGCTCCACGCCGCCGCGCTGTACGGGTGGATGCTGCTGCCGGCGGCCGGCCTCGTCGACACCGGCCGCCGGGTGACCGAAGCCAGCGTCGTCTACCTCGGCGGCGCGGCCCTCTGTGTGGTCGGCGCCGCCGTCTACGCCGCCGCCCCGGCGCTTCCCGTCGAGGCGACCGTCGGCCGCGTCGTCGGCATCGCCGCGGTCGGTCTCGGACAGACCGCGGGCATTCTTGACGCCGCCCTCCGGTACTGACCCGGTTACCGGGCGGCGTCGACCGCCGAGACCACGTCCGCGACCCGCTCGGCGTCGACCGACGCCGTCGTCTCGCCGCCCTCCTTCAGCGCCGTGCCGACGATGGCGCCGTCGGCCGCGGCGAGCAGGTCCGCGGCGTTGTCCGCGGTGACGCCGCTGCCGACCAGCACCGGCGTTTCGGGTGCGACCTCGTCGCGCGCCTCGATTGTCGTCCCAAGGGCGGCCCTCTCGACTTGCTCGCCGGTCGCCGGGCCGCTGACGACGACGGCGTCCGCCAGACCCCGCTCGCAGATGTCGCGGAGCTCCTCCCGGACTGACCGCTCGCCGAGCGGGGCGGAGTGTTTCACATTCACGTCCGCGAAGACGGCGACATCGGCGTCCAGCCGGTCCCGGAGCCGGAGCGTCTCGTGGGCCTGCCCCTCGATGACGCCCTGGTCTGTGACCTGGGCGCCGGCGTGGACGTTGACCCGGACGAACGCGCCGCCGATGGCCGCGGCGACCGACAGCGCCGCCCCGGCGTCATTCCGGAGGATGTTAACGCCGACGGGCAGGTCGGCGGCGCCGTCGACCGCCGTCGCCGCCCGGGTCATCATGGCGACGGTGTGCTTCGGGACGTCGTCGGGGTGGAAGGGGGCGTCACCGAAATTCTCGACGAGCAGGCCGTCGACGCCGCCGGCTGCAAGCGCCTCGGCGTCGGCGACGGCCCGGTCGAGGACCGTCTCGAGGTCGCCGTCGGACCGGGGGGCGCCGGGCAGCGGCGGCAGGTGGGCCATCCCGACGACCGGTTTTGGGGTGCCGAACGTCGCTTCGAGGTCCATGCCGGCCGGTCGGCGGCCGTCGACAAACCGTTGGCGGCGCCGGTCAGTCGCCGACGCCCTCGATTTCGGTCAGCGACTCGAGGTCGGGGACGTTCTCGGCGGCGTCCGTGATCTGCTCCATCCGCTCGAGGTGCTTGTCGGCCGCGAACGACTGGAGTTCCAAGGGGTCGGGGCCGACATCCTCAATGTACTGGTCCTCGGGGTTGGCCGCGATTCGGTTGACGAGCGGTAGCAGTTCGTTAACCGTCTCGTCGAGCAGGTGGGGGTCGACGCCGTCCTCGGCGACCAGCTCCTTCAGTTTCGCCATCCCGAAGCCGACGTGGCGGCCCTCGTCCTGCCGTATCTTCGTGAACCCCTCGTAGAGCCCCGGCAGGTGCGGCAGTTCGGGGTAGCTCCGCTCGGAGTACGACTGCTGCATTCCGTAGTAGCCCGTCTGGGCGAGGATGCCCTCGATGACGAGGTGATAGTGGCAGTAGGCTTCGGCGAAGTCCTCCGGCGTCGGGTCCTCCAGCAGCGCGCCCATTGCCCGCTCGTTGCGCTCGAAGAGGTCGTAGTATGCGTCGTTGAACCACCTCTCGTCGGTCGGCGAGGAGCGCTCGAGACCCAGTTCCGCCTCGACGCCGTGTATCACCTCCCGCCAGTAGCGGTCGAAGTGGTCGGTGTGCTTGGCCCTCCTCGTACATCTGGGTGGTAATGAACAGCTGGTCGTCGATGTCGTCGAGCGCGGTTGCCAGCGGCGCGAGGTCCTCGGTGACGGCCTGCTCGCCGGCGCCGAACCGGGCGACCCCCATCCGCATCGCGTCGAAGTACCGTTCGGCGTCCTCGACGTTCTGCAGGTACTCGACCAGCCGCTCGCGGTCGCCCTCGAGGTCGATGTCGAAAGGGTCCCAGTGGCGCTCGACGGCGTTCCGGTAGTACCGCGTGCCGCGGCTCTCGCGGTCCAACTGCAGCTGCCGTGTGTTGTCAATGTTCATGACTGATCCATTACGACGGCACC
>PXSL01000069.1 GCA_003022815.1 Halobacteriales archaeon SW_5_68_122
GTGGGACGACCACGAATGGTCGGGGACACCACACCCTCACGAACGTCCCAACGAACAGCGCACAGACCCGAGTACCGTCCACCGTGACGGGAATGTTGCTTCCGGGGAATCGGCATAGCCGAGACTCCCACGGAGGAAACCGCGCCGTTCACGGCGCGGAGGATGTCATCAGTCCGTAGCGGCGTCGGCCCAGAACTGACTGTCCAGGCCGGGGGGTCCGTCGACCGGCAGGTGCCTATTGTCGACGTAGAGCGCCAGTGCTTCCGTCGGACGGCCCGCCTCGAGCAACTCGACGACCCGCTTCTCGTGGGACGCCGGAACCATGTCCTGTTCGAGCAGCCCTTCGATGGTTCGCCGCGTCTGATTTCGCCACACGGGTGGTACCTCGCCCTCGTCTCTGGTATGCACCATCGTTTCTCTAGTCAAACGATACCGATTATCATACTAAAACTCAATGGCCGATATCGATGTTCCGCTTTAGAAGTGATATAAACGGATCCGCCGGTCAGCCGCCGACCGCGCAATTGTTTGGCCCGAGTTCCAGTTCGAAGGCCGTCACCTCGTCGACGGACTCGCGGCCGAGGTTGACTGCAACGACCCGCTCGAAGTTGGCCGGCGGCTCGCCCATCGACCCGACGACGCGGTTGACGAACGCCCCGCGGTCCTCGACGAAGGCGGCTAGTCGCTCCCGGAGGGCGCCGAGGCGTTCGGCGTGCGGACCGCCGGCGGCCGCGTCCGCCGGTGGGAGGTGTCCCGGCGCCACCACCGTCCGGTCCGGCAGCGGTGCGAGCCGTTCGGTGAGCGTCTCGTACAGCACCGCCGCCAGCTCCGGCGCCGCGTCGTCGCCCTTCTGGAGATCCGGCCGGGGGGCGCCCTCGAGGAACAGCGAGTCCCCCGACAGCAACAGGTCGTCGACCTGGAGCGACGCCGACCCGGTGGTGTGGCCGGGCGTCGCGAGCACCTCGAGCTCGACATCGCCGACCGGAATGGTGTCGCCGTCGGCGACCGTCTCGACGTTCTCGAGGCCGCGGGTGGCGGCGCCCTCCGAAACTAACGGCGTCGCGCCGGTCGCCGCCGCCAGGTCACCGAGACCGCTGAGGTGGTCGGCGTGGATGTGGGTGTCGAGAACACACGCGAGGTCGGCGTCGGTATCCTCGCGGTAGCGGTCGACGAAGGCCCGCAACGGGTCAACGACCGCCGCCTCGCCCGCTGAGACGACGGCGTAGGCCAGACAGCCGGTCGCCGGCCGGCGGTACTGGTGGACGGTCGCAGCGGTGGCGTCGGCGCCGACCCGCTCGCACCGGTAGACCCGGGCCCATTCCGCCATCCCGCCGGCGAGGTTGACCGCCTCGACGCCCGAGCCCTCGAGCATCGCCGCCACCTCGGCGCTGGCCTCGCCCTCCGGACAGACGACGACGTACGGGCCGTCGTCCACGAGCGAGGCGGGGTCGCCGGTCGCCGACGCGCTCAGGAACCGCATGTACGGGACGTTGGTCACCTCGACGCCGGGACCCTCGATGCGCCAGGCGTCGATCTCGTTGCGGTTCCGGACGTCGAGCACATCGACGGGTTCGCCGGTTTCGATGCGCTCGGCCAGCGCCATGGGCGTCACCTCGTCGGCCCGTCCGTCGGTCGCCATACCGGAGTTTGGCGCCTCCGGGTATTAAGCGGCGCCCCGCTCGTCGGCGATAGAGTTGTGTGAGGGGCGCTCGCAGGCCCGGTATGGACGGCGCCGACTTCGTCGAGACGGTCCGGGAATCGAACGCGACGGCGCTGGACCGCCTCGGTTCGGACAAGGCCCTAATTGCGACGACGAACGCCGCCCTCGGGCGCGAGCGCGTCCTCGAGGCCGCCGCCGCGGCGGAGGCCCGCGCCGCGGTCACCTTCGAGTCGTGGGCCGACAACGAGGCCGACGACCGGACCCGCGAGGCGTTCCGCGAGGCCGCCGCCCGCGAGCGTGACCACCACGAGCGGGTCGTCGCGCTGGGGGTCGAGGGAGCCGCCGACCCGCCGCCGGACGCCCTCCACGAGTACCTCCGCGGCCTCGCGGACACCGGCGAGCGGGCCGCCGCCGGGCTGGTCGGCCGGCCGCTCGTCGCCTCCCGGTCGCTGTTGCAGGTCATCAACTTCTTCGTCAATGAGGGCGACCGGACGGCCGCCGAGACGTTCCGCGATTTGCGGGCCGAGACCGACGACCGGGTCGCGGCCGGCGGCGACGTCGTCGCGGCGGTCTGCGAGGGCGAGGCGCCGGCCGAGGCGGCCGCCTCGCAGGCCATCGAGGCCGCATACGGCGAGCACGTCGACAGCCTTGAGGCGCTGGGTATCGACCCCAAGCCGGTCTGCTGACGGTTCTGCGGCACGCCCGGGAACCCACGGTACGCTTCTTAGCGTCCGGACGCAAGGCAGAGCATGGAACTCTCCGAGGGCGACCCTGGCGTTGACGTCTTCGAGTGTACGGACTGCGGGAACGTCGGCCTCGGCGACGGCGACATCACCTGCTGTGGGTCGTCAATGTCGCGGGTCGACGCCGACCCGGCCGTCCCGGAGCCGTCGCTGGGGGACCTGCTCGGGGCCGTCTTCGAGATGTCTGACGCCGAACTCGACATCTGTCTCTGCGTCATGGAAGGCGGCGAGCAGACGGCCCAGGAACTGGCCGACCGGACCGACTACGACCGCAGCGTCGCCGCCCGGCACCTCAACCATCTCGCGGAGCTGGGCGTCCTCGAGAAGCGCCGCTGACTGCTGAAGAAGGGCGGCCACATCTACCTCTACGCGCCGCGGTCCGCCGAGACGGTCCGCCGGGAGTTAAACAGCAGTTCCTCGTCTGGCTGGAGGGTGCCGCCGGCCGCCTCGGCGAGGTCCGCCGCGAGAAGGTCGAGGACCTCGTCGACGCCGAGCGGTCCGACTCGCAGTGGACGCTCTACCACGAGGAGTGAGCGGCGTTCGAGCGCGAGGCGGCGGGGGCGCTCGCGGTCAGAAGCGGTCCGCGAGGCCGGCGTAGACGCCGCCGAGGACGACGCCGTAGACGACGTGCCACAGCAGCGACGGCGGCGCGAAGTTTGGCAGCGGCGGGCTCGCGGGCGACCCGACCGCGCCCAGCCACACCGGCATCACGAGCGCCGCGAGCACGACCCAGGTGACGACGCCCCAGAGGGCGCCCAGCCCGAGCAGTTTCCCGGTCGAGTCGGCGCCGACGGCGCCCGCGATGCCCGCGAAAACAACGCCCAAGACCGCCCCGTGGGAGACGTGTACGAACAGGCCTGCCGCCGGGTTCTGCGGCGGCGCCAGCGTGTACAATGACGGGATGGCGACGGCGATGACCGCCTCGTTCATCAGGACGATGAGCGCGCCCATGACGGCCGCCCCGACGATACCACCGACCGTGCCGGCCTCCCAGCTACCGCTAGCCGTGCCGGTCGCCCGCGCGTTCTCTGCCGTCGACATGTGCATGTAGTTCCGACCGACGGGGAAATAGCGGCGACGAGATTGTGGGCACGGGAACGACAACGGCACAATAGTTATGTACGGGGAGAGCTGGAGAAGTCCGGTGGTCGCCCCCCAAAGAAGCCGGCTGAGCCGTCACCTACAGCCGGCGGACGGTCTCCAGGGTCTCTGCGGCCTCGCGGGCGGCGGCGAAGAAATCCCGCTTACGGCCGACGTCGCGGGTCTCCTCGGCCCGCCGCGTCAGGTTCGCTATCTCGCGGACCAGCGCGGCCTCGGCGTCGTCGAGGCCCTCGCGGTCGGCGCCCGGGCGCCGGCCTGGTCTCCTCGCGGGGCTGGCGCGGCTCCGGCTCCCGCGCGTCGTCGGTCGGTCCGGTTTCCGCGTCTGTCGGTCCCGGTTCGGGCTTTGGCTTCGCCATCGGTTCGGACGCCCGGGGGTCCTCGGTCGGCTCCGGCTGCTCGGCCGGTTCGGTGCCGTCGCCGGTCGGCGCGGCTCCGGCGTCCGCGCCGGCCTTGGCCTCGCCGTTCGTGCCGACGCCGCTCGCCGTCTCCTCGCCGCGCGTCCCGTCCGCGTCGCCGGCCGACTCGCCCTCCTCCGTGACCTCTCGCTGGCAGGTCGGACAGAACTCCGTGCCCTCGTAGCTGAACACCGGCGAGTGACACTCCGGACAGTGCCGGTTGGTCATCGTCGCCCCCTGCAGGAGGAGTTCGCTCATCCGCTCGGAGGCCTCCCGCTCAGCCTGGTCCTGTTCGTACTTCTCGCGAAGCTTCTCGCGCTCGGCTTCGCGGTCGAACTCGTCGCTCATGTGCGGTGCCACGCGTCTGTGTCAGAAAAGGGCTGTGCCCCACGACCGTCCGCAGGGTTTTGTCGCCGGCGCCCACCGTACCGATATGGACCTCGCGGAGACGGTCGGAACGTGGTGTACGCTCGGGGACCCTGCCGTCGCGGAGCTGGCGGCCGGCGGCGGCGTCGAGTTCGTCGTCGTCGACACCGAACACACGCCGCTGGGACTGGAGACGGTCGCCGACTGTCTTAGGGCCGTCGACGCAGGGGACTCCCGGTCGGTCGTTCGCGTGCCCTGGAATGACCCCGTCCGCATCAAGCGCCTGCTGGACCTGGGACCTGACGGCCTGTTGGTGCCGATGGTCGACGACGCCGGGGCGGCCCGCGACGCGGTCGCGGCAACCCGGTACCCGCCCGACGGCGACCGGGGTATCGCCGCCGCCCGCGCCGCCGACTACGGCCGGCAGTTCGAGGCGTACGTCGAGACGGGTCACCGCGACCTAACGGTGGCCGTCCAGGTGGAGAGCGAGGCGGCCGTCGAGAACGCCGCCGAAATCGCCGCCGTCGAGGG
Source organism: Halobacteriales archaeon SW_5_68_122 (assembly GCA_003022815.1). The sequence continues at coordinate 4,797 of PXSL01000069.1, forward strand.
AATCGATGCGTTGTTCGTCGGTCCGGCCGACCTCTCGGCGGCGCTGGACTGCTTCGGCGACTGGAACGCGCCCGCGTTCCGGGCCGCCGTCGAGACGGTGCTCAAGGCCGGCGAGTCGACGGGTGTGCCCGTCGGCACGCTCGGTACCACCCCCGAGGAGATACGCACGCTCGGCGGCCTCGGCTTCGACTTCCTGGTGGCCGGCGTCGACTTCGCGCACCTCGTCGAGGGCCAGCGGCGGGCGCTCTCGGCCGCTCGGGACGTTTAGAACTCGATCGTGACCTCGCCGTCCTCGGAGAGAGTAACCACGCCGTCGAACAGGTCGCGGAACGCGGCCAGCGCCTCCTCGTCGTGGACCTCCGCCGAGAGGTGAAAGAGGCCGACGGCGTCGTGTTCCTCCAGGAGCGCCAGCAGTTCCTCGACGGCCTCCATGGCCCGGTCCTCGTCGGCGTAGTATGCCATCTCGGTGATGGAGTCGAGGCTGACCCGCCGTTTGCCTTCCGTGTCGGCGAGAAACTCCCGGGTTATCTCGACAACGCCGGCCAGGTCGTCCGGCGAGGAGACGTAGTGGACGTGGTCGGAGGGCCGCCGCGAGTAGCCCCGCTCGACGGACAAGGTGTCCAGAATGTCGGCCTTCGTCTCGTCAACGTCGTAGTACTCCAGTTTCTGCTGGACCTCCCGAGCGGTGGTCCGCGTCGAGATGACCAGCAGGCGATCGGTGTCGGACTTCAGGAAGTCGGTGTCGATGCGGTCGGTCTCCCCGGTCGAGGGGTGCACGAGCAGGACGCCCGTCCCGCCCGGTACCGTCTCGGGTGCGTCCCCAATGGCGAGTTCGTAGTCCATACCGTGGTAGGGGGGCGGGGCCGTCTTAATCATGGCGGGCGCCGTCAATCGGCGGGCGGCCGCGGTTCGTGGCGGTTAATTCCCGTCGCACCGAAACGACCGCATGAGCGTCCGAGCCGAATTCGACGCCTGGGCCGCCAACGGCCGTGACCGCGGGATGGAACAGCGCCACTGGCACACCGCAAAGCACGCTCTCGCACGAATGCCCGTCGAGGAAGGCGAGGCCGTCCTCGACCTGGGGTGTGGCAGCGGCTACGCCGCCCGCGCGCTCCGGGACGCCAAGAACGCCGGTCGCGCGTACGGCATCGACGGCGCCCCCGAGATGGTCGCCAACGCCCGCTCCTACACCAACGACCCGCGCGTCTCGTTCGTCACCGGCGATTTCGGGTCGCTGCCCTTCGCCGACGGGAGCCTCGACCACGTCTTCTCGATGGAGGCGTTCTACTACGCCGCCGAGCCTCGCGCGGCACTCGCGGAACTCCGGCGCGTCCTCCGCCCCGGCAGCACGTTCTACTGCGCCGTGAACTACTTCGAGGAGAACGTCCACAGCCACGAGTGGCAGGAGAACATCGACGTCGAGATGACGCTGTGGGACTACGGGGAGTACCGCGAGGCGTTCCGCGAGGCCGGCTTCCACGTCGCCGAACAGGACACCATTCCCGACCACGAAACGGAGATTCCGCCCGAGAGCGAGTTCCCGACCGAGGGGTTCGACACCCGCGAGGACATGGTCGAGCGCTACCGCGAGTTCGGGACGCTCCTGACCGTCGGGGTGGCGCCCTAACTCTCGTACCGCTCGCCGGCCGGAACGGCGACCTCCAGCCAGTTCTCCCGCGGCGGCAGCGGGCACTCGTAGGCCTCGCTGTACGCACAGAACGGGCTGTACGCGAGATTGAAGTCGAGCGGCACCTCGGATTGGTCCTCGAGTTGACGATCGTGGTGGAGTTCCATGTACCGGCCGCCCGGGTAGGTCTGCTGGCCGGTCGTCTTGTCCCGGAACGGGACGAACAGCGAGCCGCCGTCGTGGTCGACGCGCTGGTAAGCGACCAGCGTCGCCTCGGTTGGTTCCCCCTCGGCGTCGGGCACCTCGAAGTGTAGGCGGGCGGTTCGCTCGTAGAGCCGCTCACGGCTCGCTTCGCTCGCCGTTCGCGCATTCCGGGACGCTCCTTCCGGTCGCATCCCGCGCTCACCGTCGGTGGTGGTCTCCATCGTCACCGTTTCCCCGTCGTCGAGCAACTCGATGGTCGCGGCAACCCGGTAATCGGGGTCCGGCTCGAAGTACTCGAGGCCGTCGAAGGCCTCCCGCTCGTCGAGCGGCAGCGGCGACTGCCGGGAGACGGCGAACTGTTCGTCCTTCTCGGCGCGGTACGACTCCAGCTCCTCGCGCCACGAATCGACGTCGAACTCCATGTCGAAGGGTGACGGGTCGGACGGATAAGCGGCCGGACGGCCAGGCGGTCGACACGTCTTTAGGCGAAGACGCGTCACCTCCGGACGTGTCCCCGGACCCCGAGTGGCGGCCCGTCTTCGGCCACGAGGAGCCGTATGACGAGCAGGCCGACGGCATCGAGACGGCCGTCGAGACCGCCCGGGAGTCCGGCTTTCTCGCCCTGGAGGGCGCCTGCGGGACCGGCAAGACCATGCTGGCGCTGACGGCCGGGCGGCGGTGTTCGGATAAGCATCGGCGAGCCGGTCTGTTTCTACTGGGTAATCAACCGAATCCTGGCGGACTGAAAGGGCGAGGTGCTCTCGGCGAACCCCGGCGACGTAAGCACTGCAGGGCGCAACGCGCCCGAAGCG
>PXSL01000070.1 GCA_003022815.1 Halobacteriales archaeon SW_5_68_122
GGCGCCGTTGTACCGCCAGACGGAGCCGCCGCCGCCGACGGCCCAGACGTCGTCCGACCCGTCGCTGTCGATACCGTAGAGGCTGTTGTCCGTGTCCGGTATGCCGATCCGCTCGTAGGTCGTCCCGTCATCGGTCTCGAAGACGCTGGCGTTGGTGTTGAGCACGTGTCCGGATCGCTCGTCGTAGAAGTCGATGGCAGGGAAGCCGTCTCCCTGGCCGACGCCGACGGAGTCCCACGTGCCGCTCCTGCCGTTGTTGAAGCTGTAGGAAATACTGCCGGAGTCGTCGGCGACGTAGACGTTGGCCTCGCCGCTCTCGCCGGTGACGGCGATGTCGTTGAAGTTGCCCGTGTTGTCTTCGGGTTCGCCACGGTCGTTGATGTTGCCCGTCGTCACGTCGTACTCGCCGATGGCGCCGGAGGCGCCGGCGAACCACAGCCGCTCACCGTCGTCAGTGACGTCCGCGCCGAGAAGTTCACGGCCGTCGCCCGTGACGCCGCCATCAGTGACCTTTCTCCACCCCTGCTCGGTTCGCTCGAGGACGACGCCGTCCTGGCCGACGGCGTAGGCGTTATCACTCGCGTAGGTGACGTCGTGGAGCGACCCGTCGGTCGGCGTCTCTTCAGTTCTCCACTCCGCTTCGGCCGCCGCCCGGCCCACGAGAGTCGCTGACGCGAAGGCTGTACCTGCCGCTTTTATCACTGTCCGGCGGTTTATCGTCCTCACAACGTGTAATACGAGTGAACACTAACTTATTGTTTTCGATTGCACGTATAAATTCATATGCTAAACTCGTACAACGGCTTTGCTCCATCGATGACGGCTACCGGTCTCATGACGACGTCAACGACGGTTGCCGCGGCCGTCCGGGTGTCGGCACCGTACTTCCGGCCTCAGCGTTCGGCCCTCGAGTCGACGTGTCCGGCGTCGCCGGGGTTGGCCCGGACGGCCGGTGTTTGTTGTCACGAGGAGCGCCGCGAGACGTCGACCGTCAGGCCGTCCTGGGCCACCCGCACCTCGCCGTCGAACCGCTCCTGAACGGACTCGACCATCGCGTCGTGTTCGCCGTCGGTGTGTGGGTAGAGGTGCGTCAGGTAGACGCGGCCGATGTCGTTGCCGGCTAACACCTCGCCAAGCTGCGAGGGCGTGGGGTGGTTGTCGACGTCGATGTCGTCCGGGAACGAGCAGTCGTGCGCCAGGAGCGCCGATCCGTCGGCGAGGTCCGCCACGGCGTCCGTTGCCTCCGAGTCCCCCGAGAAGGTGAAAACGGCGTCGTCGGTCTCGAAGCGGTAGGCCGTAGCCGGCGACCGAGAACGACCTCGGCGAGGCCTCCCGGAAGGTGAACTCGAAGCGGCCGGCCATGTACTCATGGACCGAAAGCAGGTCCTCGACGAGTGCCCGGGTACCCTCGGGACCGACGATCTCGAGTTCAGTCTCGCCGGCCAGCCACCGCGCCTTCAGCAGCGGCATGAGGTCCGAGACGTGGTCGAGATGGTGGTGCGTCAGGAGGACGGTCCCGATGCCCTCGTAGCCGACGTCGGTCGCCGCGAGGCCGTGCAGCGCGCCGCTGCCGCAGTCCACGAGCAGCGGGTCGGCGTCGCCGTCCGGGTCCTCTAGTAGGAGGCCGGTCTGGACCCGCTCGCCGGTGGACATCGCCGACCCGGTTCCGAGGAAGGTGACGTGCATGTGCGGACGGTCGGGCGGCGACGACAAGTGCGCTGTGGTGGGTCCCGTCGGTCCTCGGCTCCACGCCTGACCGGACGAAACCTCGGCGGCCGCCCGCCATTTAGAGTGGTTATGCTGGCGCGCCCGCAACGGCCGACGATGCCGAACGACGACGCGTCCGCCCCCTGTGACCGCTGTGGCGGGACCGCAGAACGGACCGACGACGGCGGCGTCCCCGTCTTCGAGTGTGCCGACTGCAGGAACGTGCTCGGACTGGCGGCCGCGGGCGCGCCCGGCGGTAAGGCCGGAGAGTCGGCGCCGTCCGAGGGGTCCGGTAGCCTCTCCGCCGGCACGGTGACCGTGACCGACGGCAGCCTTGACCGCCTGCTCGGCTTGCTCGACGCCGAGGCGCCCGAGGAGCGGCGCATCGCCGCTGAGCGGCTCCTCGTCGATGTCGGGAGCACTACCATCGAGATCACCGGCGCGGACGAGGGTATCGAACTCCGGGAGCGACGCGAGGACTGACCAGCGGGGGCGGCCCGCAACGAACCGCCGGCTATCAGCTTTCAGCCGCTGACTCGTCGGAGCAGGCCGGCGAACTCGGGGCGATGCTGGCCGTCGACAATAATTGACTGCCGGCGCTGCCGCCATCGGGCAAACGAGTAGGCCGTCCCCTCGTCCAGTTCCAGGCACGATGCAGGATGACCGTTCGAGAGCCCGAACTGTTACGATCGGTCCGTGTGACCAAGGTCAGGAACACGCCGAGGAGAACGCCGCTCCTTTGTGGAGGGTGGCATCGTGAGCCTCGGCCGCCTGCGATCGGCGACAGCAGCCGGCCCGCGACGTATGGGGAACTCCGCGACCGGAACCACCTGCGCTTCGCCGTCGCGGCGCTGAACGCCGCGCTCGTCGCCGTCTCCACTGGCCCAGCGTGTTCGACCGGCGAACGCTACTCGAACGGAGCGTCCGGACGAGTATTTCGTCGCTCGCCGCACGGATGCAGTATGTAGATGTCATTGGCCATAAAATTTGTAAGTGTCCTCCGAGAAAACTTGATTATCCGGTGACAATCCGACAATGACGAACGAACCCGACGCCGAGGAGAATCCGGGGGAGTCCGCCGGCGACCTCTGGACGGAGGTGCGGACCGACGTCGAGTCCCTCTTCGGGGAGGAGCGGTCGAGAAACTGGAGGACGAACACGACGACCTCAGAGTCGTCCCGTACAACGCCTGTCAGATGACCATCCGGAAAGAGAAGTAGAGAACCCGAATGCGCGGCCCGTCCGGGTCCTGAACTGCGAAGTACGCTCGACGTCGAGTGGGTCAGTCGTACTGGGCACAGACCCGCCGTATTCCCTCGCGGAACTCGATCTGTGGTTTCCAGCCGGTCGCCTCCCGCATCTTCGATGGGTCGGCACAGGTGTCGTGGACGTACACCGACTCGGGAATCGGGTTCTCGACGTACTCGGGGTCGATGTCGGTCCCCAGTTCTTCGTTGAGCATCTCGACGACAGTGTTGAACGAGTAAGCCCCGCCGGTGCCGAGGTTGTAGACGCCGTCCAGTCGGTGCTCGGCGGCCTGTTCGAGGCCGCGAACAATGTCGTCGACGTGGGTGAAGTCGCGCGTCTGGGTGCCGTCGCCGTACAGTTTCGGCGAGCGACCGTTGGCGATATCGTCGGCGAACTGCGCGATGACGTTGGCGTACTCGCCTTTGTGTTCCTCGGCGCCGCCGTAGCCCTGGTACACCGAGAAGAAGCGCATCCCGGCCACGAGATCGAGGAGGTGGAGGCGTAGACGACCGTTTCACAGCCGTTCTGTCGGGCCTGCTCGACGGTGTTGACGAACCCCTCGACGTTGACGCGGGCGCCAGTCTGGGGGTCCTCCTCGTGCATCGCGTACGAGGACAGTGCCGCAAGGTGGAACACCACGTCGACGTCCGTCGGGAGGCCCTCGGCGAGGACGCTCCTCGCCTGGTACTCGACGTTTTCGTCGAGGTTTGTGGGCGTTCCGAGGTGTTCATCGTCGACGACGATGACGTCGTTGTCGGTGGCCAGCGCGTTCGTGAGATTCGATCCGATGAATCCTGCGCCGCCCGTGACCAGCACGCGCTTGTCCTGCATACTGAGTATACTTCCAATGTATGTCGACCCCGATTTCAATTTACGGGTATCGAGTCGGCCCTTAGCGGCGTGCCGTCCGCAGTGTCGACTCGATGCCGACTGTCGGCGCCGCTCTCAGGTGCTAGTTACGATTCCCGGCTTTGCAGTCGACGAGCTCGGAGTGCAGATGCCCCTCGCTGTTGTCGATGTGATGGACTCTGATGTTTCGAGTGCGGTCGTACTGTTCGAGCCCACGGTCCAGCCGATTGTCCGGAGCGGTGCCGAGGTAGACGATCTCACCGTTGTGACCCTCCGAATCGCCGAAAATCCAGTCCGTGCCGGCCGGGTCGATGATCTTGAACCCGCCAATCTCGGAGTCCTTGAACTGGACACTGTTGATGAGCGACTGCCCCGCGCCGCCGAGCTGGTATGGTGACACGACGAGGCCTTCGAGATACTCGTCGGGGTCGTCTGATCCCTGTCGATGAGACTGAGCTTACCCGGATGGCACGAGTCGGGGTCCTCCGTCGCGGCCGGATCGTGAAGCCCGGTGATGGTCAGACCGGTCAAATATGTGTAACTCTCGTTGATATCCAGCGCGAGCTGATCCTTTCCCTCGGGGGGTCGTAACACGGCGTCCGGCGGGCCGGTTAGGGTGAACGGCTCCCCGGGGCTGCCCCCGGTGGTGAGGTCGACGAGTTCGGTATACTCGCCAGGGTGGACGTATACGGTGTCGCCAGGGTCCGCGAAATCGGTGGCTCGGTCGGTAGACGTCAGGGCGTCGTCCGGCGCCCCGGAGTTGAGCGGACTCTCCTCCGGCTTGACGTGGATGGTGGTAGCGCCGTCGTCATCGGAGACACCCTTATCGACCGGAAAGTATCCGAGACAGCTCGTTAGCCCCCCGGCCGCCGTTGCGGCCATCGCGAGCGTCTGTCTGCGTGATACGCCTTGATCGGCCATATTCACGCAGTAATCGTGAACCGATGAAAGAGTTTGGCCTGTAGACGTATTGTCAGCTGCTCACGAGTAAACTCGTGGGCTTGTCAGTGGGACTCCCGAGTGTCGCGCTCCCGGCCCGAAAGCCACATGCCGCCGTGCTTTCTAACACGGGGCTTTCTCAGGTGGCTTCCGTGTCGGGAGTCGGAGGGACTCAATCAATGTCCCCTGACTCCGAGGCTGGCTGACGGACAGCCCGTCCCACCGACCACTTCTGGGCCTGTGGAACGTACACATGCGTTCGATTCGGAGTCACATCAAGCTTACGCGCTTTCTCCCACCTCTAAAGGGGTGGGCTTCCGCACTGTTACCGCTGTGACATCCTCCGCGCGGTAACCGGAGAGAGAGCGAAGCTCCCTCAGGCAGTCGGGCGTTGCCCGACGACGGCGCGGCTTCCCTCCGCCGCGCGGCGGCTAGTTTGGGACCCTTGGGTTTGCACACCGACGAGTGCAGGGAGTGCCACGCCCCCGTTACTCCTATCCCGTGGGGGATTCAGAGGTATCTTGATGTTTTGTGTCGGTACCCTGCTCCTCTCCCGCAGGGGATACCTGCGAGAACTGGGCAGGAATCCTGAAGTTGTCCGATTGTCCCGACATGGGGGCGGTCGTGCCGTGGTTCGAGAGACGAACTCTCTCGTCATTACGAAAATCGAAGATTTTCGAACGACCTCGGTTGGATGTGCAGACGTGGCGACCGGGAAAAAACCCTCAGCATTCCCCGAGGCTTACGCGATTCATGCTCGGCCTGAAGGCCGGGATTCTTCCGCTGAACCAGGATAGCTCACGGTACGGGGGCAGGTGGGCGACGGCACGCGAGCAGACACTCGAGCGCGATGGGGCTCGCCAGCACTGTGGTCGCGACGGCGGAAAGACACGCCTGGAAGTCCATCACATCATCCCAGTCCGCCGATTTCGGGAATCCCCGGATGCCGACCTGAAGAATACACACGAGCTGTCGAACCTCGTGATGCTCTGCAAACGGTGCCACCCGAAGGCAGAACACGGGAAACTGAACTTCGAATCCGGCGCAGAACCTCCATGACATACCGTAGTGCTGTCTCCGAGAGTGGCGTGAAAAAGTAGGTTTTATACGATGTCGTCCCCGACTTTCGCCTGCAGGCTCGCTTGGTGTAGTCCGGCCAATCATATCGGCCTTTCGAGTTTTAAGGGGGCAACCCTTTGAAACGGGGATAGCCGATGACAGGGGTTCAAATCCCCTAGCGAGCAGTTTTCTATCGCCCGAACAGCCGGCCGAGCGGGTGCCGACTGCGGTGTGTCGTGACCGACCACTCGTGGTCCTCCAGCGCCCTGCCGACGGCGTCGCGGTGGGCGTCCCCGCAGAGAACGGCCACGCGGTCGTAGGAGCGCTCGTTCGCCAGGGCGTCGACGCGGTCGGCCATGTACCTAGCGCGGCCGTTGGTCGAGGCCTTAACGAACACGACGGCGAGGGTGGTGTAGAGGTACGGTATCGAGAGGACGTAGACGACGAGTAGCGGACGGTTGAGGCCGGCGATGACGGCGAGGAGGAGCAGGCTACAGAGCCACGCGCCGGAGAGGTACCGGGCGGTCGTCGGAAACATCTCGTACGTCGTCGCGGTGTCGGCGTCGATGCGGTCGTGGAACTCGACGCCGGCGCGATCGGCGACTGCCCGCAGCGAGCGGCCGCCGTCGACACGGTGCCGCAGGCGCGTGACCGCGGACTGGACCCACATCAGCGTGACGTAGCCCGCGAGGAACGCGGCGTACCCCAGCGTCAGGTCACGGACGACGAGCGTCGGCGAGCGGCCCTCCACGAGCAGCGCGTCGTAGCCCTCGAGGCCCTCCTCGCGCTCGAGCATGGCGCGGGCGTCGGCGGTCGAGGTGTGGAACTCCCCCTGGACGGTCGCTTCCCGGCTCGGCACGGCCCCGCGTACGGACCGCGTCGGCTAAAATCCCGTGCCGTCGTGAGCGATGACCGTCTCGCCGGCGCGAACGTGCTGGCCCTCGCCCACCCGGACGTCGCCGGGGTCGTACTCGGCGGACAGGAGCACGTCGGCCCGGGAGCCGAAGGAGATGTGGCCAACCCGCTGGCCGCGGTCGAGCTCCTCGTCGGGATCGACGTAGGGGTGGATGCGGCGGGCGACGGCGCCCGCGATGAGCGTCAGCTCGTGGGTGTCGCAGACGATCGTCACCCGCTCGTTGCGCTCGGAGGCCTTCGTGAACGCCGGGAGGTGGCCGCCGGGGCTGTGAGCGACCGACTCGATGGTTCCCGGGGCCGGCGCCCGGTTGACGTGGACGTCGGTGACGTTCATGAACACGGCTCGCGGTGGAACCACAGTACCGCCACGGCGAGGGCGACACACGCCGCGGCGAGGGGCGGAGCAAGAAAGAGGGCCGGCACCGCGGCGGCGAGCGGAAGGCGCGCGTAGCGCCACGCGCCGGGCGCGATGTCGGGGACTGACGGGAGCACAGACGAACGTTCGAGCCCATGATTAAGGCGGTTGTGCTCTCGGCCGCCGACGTTTTAACGGCCAATCAAGCCCGGCTTCTTGCGGCCGGTCGAGCCTGTCTTCTTGCGGCCGGTTTGCCCGTGACCGCGGGCCCTGTGAAGCCTCCCCATTAATATGGGAGGCTCGTCACCCGCCCCACACGGGAATGTCAACGAGAACCCCAGACTGGCTACGGGCGGAGCAGGAGTACGAGGACGAGGTGATAGGCGAGAACACGCTGTCGCGGCTGTTCGAGGCCAGCGCCTCGAGACACGCCAGCCGGGACGCCCAGTGGTACAAGGGCGGCGTCTACGACCGGTCGCTCTCGCCGGAGGTGATTCCGGAGGCGGCCGACGACGAGTTCGCGGCGCTGACCTACGCGGAGATGCAGGACGTGGTCCACAACCTCGCGGCGGGGTTCCGCGAACTCGGCGTCGAGAGCGGCACCCGGGTCGGCATCCACGCCAATACCCGCATGGAGTGGGCCCAGACCGACTTTGGCCTGCTCGCGGCCGGCGCCGTCGTCACGACCGTCTACACCGAGTCCTCGCCGAGTCGCGCCCGGTACCTCCTCGACGACCCGGACGCCGACGGCGTCGTCGTCGAGAACGGCGAGTTGCTCGACGTCATTCTCGAGGCGGAGGATGACCTCGAGCTCTCCTTCATCGTCGTGATGGACGAGTTCGAGGGCCACGAGGACCGCGAGGACATCTTCTCGCTCGCCGAACTGTACCGGCGGGGCCGGGAGGCCTTCGACGCCGACGCCTACGAGTCGTGGCTCGCCGAACGGGACTACGACGACCTCGCCTCGATGGTGTACACCTCCGGGACGACGGGCAAGCCGAAGGGCGTCCAGTTAACCCACTGCAATGTCCGGTCGAACGTCAACGGCATCCGCAAGCGGGTCGGGCCGCGCCCGGACAAGGACCCCGACCTGCCCGTCTTCGACGAGGGCGACCGGACGCTGTCGTTTCTGCCGCTCGCGCACGTGTTCGAGCGAGTCGCGGGTCACTTCCTGATGTTCGGCGCCGGCGCGACGGTAGCCTACGCGGAGTCGCCGGACACCGTCGCCGACGACATCAGGACTGTCGAGCCGACGGGCGCCTCTTCGGTGCCGCGGGTGTACGAGCGCATCTTCAACGACATGCGCTCGGAGGCGCCGGACGCGGTCTTCGACCGGGCGGTGGCCGCCGCCCGCGATTACGCCCGATCCGACGACCCCGGACTCTTCCTGCGGGCGCGCCACGCCGTCTACGACAGTCTCGTCTTCTCGCAGGTCCGCGAACAGATGGGGGGCAACGTCGAGGCGTTCATCAGCGGCGGCGGCAGCCTCTCGAAGCGCCTCTCGCAGCTGTTCCAGGGGATGGGCCTGCCCATCTACGAGGGGTACGGTCTCACGGAGACGGCGCCCGTCGTCTCGGTGAACCCGCCGGAGGACTCCCGGGCCGGGACGCTGGGGCCGCCGCTGGTCAACGTCGACGTGCGCCTCGACGAGTCCGTCGTCGACGAGGAGCGCCGCGAGGCCACAGACGGCGATGTCGGCGAACTCCACGTCAAGGGCCCCAACGTCACGCCGGGTTACTGGAACCGCCCCGGCGCCACCGAGGAGGCGTTCACCGAGGACGGCTGGTTCCGGTCGGGCGACATCATCGAGCGGACCTCGGACGGCTACCTCGTCTACCACGACCGGCTGAAACAGCTCATCGTGCTGGACACGGGCAAGAACATCGCCCCCCAGCCCATCGAGGACGAGTTCGCCACCGCCGAACGCATCGACCAGGCGATGGTGGTCGGCGACAACCAGAAGTTCATCGCGGCGCTGTTCGTCCCCGACTTCGACGCCGTCGAGGCCTGGGCCGACGAGACGGGCATCGACCTGCCCGACGACTCCGAGGCCGTCTGTGCCGACGACCGCGTCCGCGAGTTCGTCGCCGAGGAGGTCGACGCCGTCAACGAGGCGCTCCCGAAGTCCGAGAAGATCAAGCAGTTCCGGCTGGTGCCCGTCGAGTGGACCCCGGACAACGACCTTATGACGCCCTCGATGAAGGTCAAGCGCCGGAAGGTCGTCGACCGCTTCGAGGACCGAGTTCGAGACATCTACGGCGAGGACGACGTTGAGTAGGCCCCACCGACAGATTTTATACTCTCTTGAAACCAAGCGTAGGATAGCATGGCAGACGAACACGCCGCGACGCCGGCGCTTTCCCGACCGTCCCGCACCGCCCGCCGAGGAGCCACGGCCGCGGCGTGTCCCCGTTGCCGTTGAGTCTCTTCTCTTGCCGTCGCTGCCAGTGACGGCCGGCCCACGGTTCGTTTTGCCCACCGACCCCATCCACACACGCACACATGCTCATCGACCGACTCACCGAGGACGTCCGCACAGCGCTCGCAAAGGACCCCGCGGCCACCAGCGCCGTCACCGTCGCGCTCCTGTACCCCGGACTGCACGCCGTCTGGGGGTACCGGGTCGCCCACGCGCTCTGGGAGCGCGGCTTCACGTTACGTTCTGATGTACCACGGCGTCACGCTGGGCGGGGACTCGATGCGCCGCGAGAAGCGACACCCGACCCTGGAGGACGGCGTCACGGTCGGCGCCAACGCGACGCTGGTCGGCGACATCACCGTCGGCGAGAACGCGACGGTCGGCGCCGGGTCCGTCGTCGTCGAGGCCGTCCCGGCGGAGACGACCGTCGCCGGAGCGCCGGCGGAACCGGTCGACGGAACGGGCACGGAGCGGCTCCCCGGCGAGCACGACCCGGAACAGCCGTAGACGCCGTCCGTGCCGCCCAGCGGTACCGTAACCGATTTGTCCGAACTCGCCGCGTCCTAGAGCATGAACGGACCGGCCGTCGCCTTGCTCGCGCTGTCGACCGGGTTCATCGCTGGCGCCGCCTTTGCCTTCCTCGGTGTGCCGATTCCCGCGCCGCCGGAGGCCGCCGGCGTGCTCGGCATCGTCGGCATCTACCTGGGGTTCAAAACCGTCGAGTTTCTCGGTATCGGCGTCGACCTCCTGTCGGCGCTCGGGCTCTAAACATCGAACACGACGTATATCCGCCAGCCACCGTCCGTCTCGGCTATCTCCATTTCGGAGTAGGTGACGGCCTTGATTTCGCGGGCCTCGACGGCCGCCAGCGGCACGCCGCGGGCGGACGCCTCCACCACCCACGACCCGTTCCAGTGAACGTCGGCCTCGTGGTCGGCCGGTAGGACGCCGCGGACGTCGCGCCGGTAGATGAGTTCGTCGAGGTACTCGAGAAGCGCCGCCTCGCGGGTGTCGGCGCCGACGCCGAAGGCGAACCGCTCGCCTTCTTCGGGAACGAACTCACAGTGGGCCGCCGTCAGCCCGTCGGCCGCCGCGGCGAACGCCTCGCCGAGGGTATCGCCTGTCGCCTCAACGGCGACGTCGGCGGTGTGGGCTCGGAGGCTGAACTCACCGGCCATCGGAACCCGCTCCGTCATTGCTTCCGTCGCCCTGCGGGGCGTCCGGGCAGGCACCGTCGCCGACCGGCGCGAACCGCTCCGGGGCCTTCGTGCTGCCGAGCGACCGCATCCGCACCCGGTTCAGCCCCTCCAGGAACGACTCTCGAATCTCCTCGGAGAGGCCCCCGCCGGTGGCCGTCGCCTCCCGTGCATTCTCGAGTTGCCCGGGTCCGGAGGTCATTGAACATCTGAACCGTCGGCGGCCTGAAAACCTTACGGGAACCCAGCGGTGGAGTTATATCCAGTCCGTCCGTAAAATTGGTCAGTGAGCGTCACGGTCGACACCCGGCTCATCGACACCGGCGACAACGCGTTCGTCGACAAGGCGTGGGAGCTGAAGGAGCGCATCCGGCGCGAGGACGACGTGCTCAAACAGCGCCACGGCTTTTTTACCGACGCCTACCGGCGCTCGAAGGTCTACCGCCTCGTCGCCGCGGTGGCCGACGACCACGGCTCCGTGACCTGTCACGCCCGCGCGAGCAACGACGACGCGCTGGCCTTCTACGAGCACCTGGGCTTCGAGGTCGAGCGCCGGGTCGAGAACTACTACGAGGACAACGGCGACGCCTACTACCTCCGTCTCGGGGACGGGGGCATCACCGACCGGCTCTCGCGGTTCATGCCGGGTGGATGAGCCAAAGGGTGGTATTCAAGTAAAGATTGAGGACTCCAGAAAGCCCTCGGCACGCTCGACTCCCAGGACTCACTGCGCTCCTCGGCCTCCGGCCTGCGGTGCTTGCGTCGTCCGGGTTCGTCGAGCGTGCCTCGCCCTTTCAGTCCGCCAGGATTCGGCTTCGTAATCGGCAGAAACTGACTTGTCGGTCGGTGCTTATCTGAACACTGCCAGCCGTGGAGAGCAACGCTTTTTCGCCCCACTCTCGAAGCGGGGGGCATGGACGGCCGCACCCGCGAGTATCTCAGAGGGCGGTTCGGCGACCACTACCGCCGGGCCTCGGTCTCGCCGCCGCCCGCTGGGAACGAACGCGAGTGGGGCTACATCACCTGGAGCAAGGGCGGAACGACGATGGTGCGGCACCACTCGTTTCTGGACCTCGTCGGCGGCGGCGACTTGGGGGACTTCCTGGCGGGCGAGCGCCCGCGACACGTCTACTTCTCGGCGGGCCGGTACGACGACCCCGGGGCCAACAGCATGGGCGCCAAGGACTGGCGCGGGTCGGACCTCGTGTTCGACCTGGACGCCGACCACCTCCCCGGCGTTGACCCCGGGGCCGACAGTTACGCCAGGATGCTCGCCGAGTGCAAGAACGCGCTGTTGCGCCTGCTGGACCTGCTGGAGACGGACTTCGGCTTCGAGGACCTCACGGTCGTCTTCTCCGGCGGCCGCGGCTACCACGTCCACGTCCGCGACCTCGACGTCCTGGAACTGGGCCGGTCGGCCCGGCGAGAGGTCGTCGACTATGTGCTTGGCGAGGGCACCGAGTTCGACGACCTGGTGTCGACGGAGACGGTCGCCGGCAGCGCCGGCCGCTCCTCGCCGGCCCGGAAGCGGTCGCTCCCGGATGGGGGGTGGGCCGGCCGGACCCGCCGACGACTCGGGACGTTCCTGGACGACCTGCTCGCGGCCGACGAGGCGACGGCCGTCGACCGCCTCCAAGAGTTCGAGGGCATCGGCGAGGGGAAGGCCGCGGCGGTGCTGAACGCCGCACGGAATAACCGCGAGGAGATAGCCGACGGCAACGTCGACGTCCACCCGGCGGTGTACAGCATCGCCCGCAAGCTCTTCGAGGAGGTAATCGCCGCCGAGTCGGCGCCGATAGACGAGCCCGTAACGACCCCGAGACGTTCGTCGGCAACGACATTACGGTGTACGCCCGGGAGCCGACGACCGTCGAACTCGGCGGCGAAAAGTTTAGGCTCTCCGAGGGTGTGGGTTCGGTGCCAGAGTACGCGGGCGTCTTCGCGATGGCCCGCGGCCACGCAACCAAGGCCGGAGAATGAACCTCGACGAACTCCAGTCGGTGCAGGCTCGCGAGCGCCAGTCCAGCGACCTCCAGCACCTGCGCTCGTCGTTCTACCGGGAGGTCGGCGAGTACGTTCGGGAGCTGACCGAGAAGCGCGCGCGGCTGGTTGAGGCGGCCGACGACCCCTTCTCCTCGCCGGAGGTCAGGAAGCTCTCGGACGACATCGAGACCGCCGAGGGGACCGTCGAGGCAATCTACGAGCGCCGGGTCGGCAAGGTGGTCAAGAAGGCCTCCATCGGCGCCGCGGGAATGCCCGTCAACGACAACGGCCTCACCGAGGAGGAGGCGGCGCTGTTCGATGACCTGGTCGACCGCATCGAGCGGAACCGCGAGTCGGTGCTGTCGGTGCTGGACGGCGAGGGACCGTCCGTCTCCTGCTCCATCGACGGAGGCGCACCCGAGGCGGCGTCAGCTGACCCCGATCCGACGCCTGAGACCGCGGCGCCGGCGGAGACGCCGGCCGACGAGGGGGTCAACGCCGCGGACCTGATGGGGAGCGGTCCGGAGAACGCCGACGCCGAAGCCAGCGGCGGTGTCGAGGCCGGCGAGGCCGAGCCGTCCGGCGCCCCGGAGCCGGCGCCGGGCCGGCGCGCAGACTCACCGCCGGAGCCGCCGACCGCGGACCTCAACCCCATCGAGGAGTCTCCCCCGAACCCGACGGACGCCGGAGGCACCGGAGAGGCCGACGCCGGTGGCCGGTCAGCCGACCGGTCGCCGGAGGACGCCGCCGCCGGGGCCGGCGGGACACTGCCCGGCGTGCCGCGGACGACGGTCCGCATCACCGACGACGTCGGCGAGGTGGTCGGAGCAGACGACCGCGACTACAACCTCGGTGTCGAGGACGTCGTCACGCTCCCGGAACCGAACGCCGACGTGCTGGTGGACAAGAACGCCGCCGAACCGTTAGAGTAGGAACGACCGGACGGTCTCGTTGAACCGCTCCGAGCGCTCCAGCATCGACATGTGGGCAGCCCCGGGTATCTCCTCGAACTCGCAGTCGGGCAGTTCCGCCGCCAGGTACTCGTGGAACTGCGGCGGCGTCATGCGGTCGTGCTCGCCGCAGACGGCCAGCGTCGGGGGCGTCACCTCCCCGAGACGGTCCCGGACGTCGAAGGCGTCGCAGGTCCGGAAGTCCCGGAGCGTGACGGCCGGCCCCGTCGACAGCAGGCCGCGCTCGGACACCTCGATTAGTTCGTCGTCGGGGTCGTGGAACAGGGTGTCGGGAACGTGCAGCGAGGCGACGGCGCTCTCGAAGTTCCGCTCCAGCGATTCCAGCAGGCCGTCATCGACGCCGAGTTTCGCTCCGGAGTCGGCCAGCACCAGCGCCTTGAGGCCGAGGTCGCGCTTGAGGGCGACCCACAGCGCGACGGCGCCGCCCATCGAGTGCCCACAGAGAACGGACGCGCCGGTCGCCTCGCAGACTGCGATCACGTCGTCGGCGTAAGCCTCGACGGTCTCGGTACCGGGAGCCACGTTGACGTCGTCGCTGTCGCCATGGCCCGAGAGGTCGACCGCGACCGCCGGCGGGCCCTCGCGGTCGCCGTACTGCCCGACCCAGACCCCGTGGGTGCCGCCCGCGCCGTGGACGTGACAGACCCGTGGCCCGGACCCGAAGTCGGTGACGCGGTAGGCGGTTGTCCGGCCGTCGTGGAAGACGGTCTCCATACCGTCGCCTCGGGGCCTCCCCCGATAAGCGCCACGACCCAGCCGGGGAGCCATCAGGTGTCGTCGGACGGGGATTCGAGCTGTGAAACTGAGCCGACGTTTTTGATAGCCCGGCGCGTGTGCCGTGGCATGGCACACCGCGGTCTCCAGGCGCGGATGGTCGTGGCGATGAGCGTCCTGTTCGGGTTCTACCTTCTCGTGGCGTCGCTGTTCGCGCCCATCGTGGGCGTTCCCGTGGTGCTCGCGGGGAGCGTCCTGTTCGTGGGGGTGCAGTACGTGGTGGGGAAGAAGCTCGCGCTGTACAGCGTCGACGCCGAGGACCTGTCGGCGGAGGACCGTCCGGAGGTCCACCGCCGGGTCGAGGAACTGTCGGCATCGATGGACATCGAGAAGCCGGGGCTGATGGTCGGACGGATGGGCGTGCCCAACGCCTTCGCTGTCGGCCGGAAGGGCGCCGGAACGGTCGTGCTCTCGGAGACGATGCTGGGACTCGTTGACGAGGGCTACATGTCGATGGACGAACTCGAAGGCGTCCTCGCCCACGAACTGGCGCACATCAAGAACCGGGACGTCGTCGTGATGCTTCTGGGCCAGTCGGTTGCCTCCATCATCGGCCTGACGGTGTTCTTCGTGGTACAGCTCGTCGTCGAGGACATCCCCATCGTCGGGTTCGTCATCGCGTACCTGCTGAGCATGGTGACGCAGGCCGTCGTGATGGTGTTCGTGCTGGCCATCTCGCGGTATCGAGAGTACGTCGCCGACGCCGACGCAGCGGAGTACATCGGCGACCCCGAGGCGATGGCAAGCGCGCTGTCGGTGATACGGGAGGTGGGCACCCGCGAGGAGGCGGCGGCGGTCGACAGCGCCACGGCGTCGATGTGCATCTTCGGCGGCGAGCGCGGCCCGCTCGCGGCGCTGTTCTCGACGCACCCGCCGACCGATAAGCGCATCCGTCGCCTCTGCGAGATGTCGGCGTAGGGACCGCCGGCGAGCACCCA
This sequence comes from Halobacteriales archaeon SW_5_68_122, assembly GCA_003022815.1. Next base: position 15,354 of record PXSL01000070.1, read on the forward strand.
TACATTCTCCCGACTTCGGCCGGCCGAGGGTCCCGTCCGCGCCTCGTAAAGTTCGAACCGCAATTGTACTACTATTCGTAATCCGGGGACGTTGGACGCAGTTTAGAAAAAAGTTTATATACTACTAGGACTAACTCGTAGTTAGGATGA
>PXSL01000071.1:0-3769 GCA_003022815.1 Halobacteriales archaeon SW_5_68_122
TCGTCGGTCGTCCCACAACAGCCGCACGATTTCGACGTGTCGCGTTCGTCCACGAGTTCGACGCTGATACCGCGTTCTGCGGCTTTGTATTCCAGCATCTCGGTGAAGCGGTCGAACGCCCACTCGTGTAAGTCGAGATTGCCGTGGTCGCCCCAGTCAGCACCCTCGCGGATACCAGCGAGGTCGCCCACTGCAATCGTTCCGACGCCCCGGGCGGCACACTCGGTTACTATGTCCGTCGAGACAGCATGCAAGAAGTGTGTCCGACGCTGGTTGCGCTTCCGATCCAGTCGCCGTGCCTTCTGCGAGTCGCTGTCGTCACACTTCGCCCGCTCTTTCTGGAAGTAGTAATCGTCCTCTTTGAGCGCCCCACCGGGATACAACAGCGCCTCGTCACCGACTGCGACTGCCGCGAAGTTGCAGATGCCGAGGTCGATACCGGCCACCCGGTCGCCGGGAGCATCAGCATTCTCAATTTCGACGCGGCAGACGATGTGTAATTCCCATTTCTCGTCAGTCCAGACCGCCCGGACCTGCTGGACGTTCTGTACGTCCACATCGGGGTCGGCGGCGTATTCACAGAGGATGAAGTCGCTCCGCCCATCTTTCAGGTTTCGACCTTTTGAGAGCCGAACCCGATTGTGGTCGGGGTCGTGCTTGAAGCCGTCCTCTTTGAACGTGACCGTCGAGCGTGGGTGGTCGTCACCGTGTTTGCGGTAGCCGGGCGGGTTCGCGTCCTTGTTGCCGTTCTCACGGTGGGCGTACCACGAGTCGAACGCTTCAGCCAATTCTTCGAGAATTGCCTGACTGGATTGGGCGTTCAAATCCGCGTAGCGTTCGTGATTCTTGAGGTACGCTTTGAGTGTGCCGTGGTCTGGAATCGTACCGGTTTCGTCCCAAATCCGGTCGCACGTCCACCGGGCGATGTTCCAGAGTTTCGAGGCGGCGAACCCGAGGGAATCGAGGTCGGCACGCACCTGCTGGTGGTTGCGAACGGACGCAACATAGGTGCGTGTGACCTGATTCGCCATACATAGCCAATTGTATGCGAGATTGATAAGTAGTAGCCTACCGGAGTGAAAGTGGAATATCCGGGCCGGTAGTTCCAGTTGAGAAGACAACTAGGCTTACGCGATTCACGCCCGGCCTGAAGGCCGGGATTCTCTCGCTGTCACAAGATAGTGTCGAAAAACCCAGCCATCTATACCGGTTCGGGGCGACGACTGCGGGGGCTCGACCCGGACGGACACGCCGCCCGGCCCGCTCCGACAGCGGTTAGGTCCGGCGGCCCGTCGCTCCGTCGTGATCGACACCACGGTCATCCGGCGGCGACTGCTCTCGACCCACCGGCCGGCCCTCGAGCGGGCGCTGGCCCGTGCCGACGCCGTTGCGGCCGACTGGGACAGCGACCATACGACTGACTCCGTCGCCGACGAGTACCGGGCCGCTCTTGAGGCGGCCGGCGCCCTCGACCCGCTGGTAGCGGCGCTGACCGACGCCATTGATCACGCCGACGGCGAACTCGCCGCCCGGCCGGTCGCGGACGTGCCGTACCTCGCCGTCACCGGCCAAGGGGTGGTGCTACGAGGGCCGCTGGCCGGCGGCGGCCGGGTCGTCGCCACGCTCGCGGCCTTCGAGGTCGACCCCTACCGGCGGGGCGCCGACTTGCCGGCGGCGCTCGTAGTCGAGACCCTCGACCGGTGATGGGCCGCCGACCCAGGTTCCGGCGCCGTGATTAGTTACGCGAGAGCCAGCCGGTCAGCCGACGTCGGGCGGGACCTCGAACAGGGCCGACAGCTCGCGCAGCGAGGCCGAGCGAGCGGGAGGAGCGAGGGAGGCCTCGGAAAGAAGCGAGCGGGAGGAGCGACGACACGGGAGCACAGCGAGCCGACGCAAGCACGGCCATCGGCCGCGCGCCCACAGCGAGGGAAGGCCTCGTGAAGAAGCGAGCGGGAGGGGGCGTTCGGAAACCTACTATCACCAGCGAACTACTCTACTCCCTCATAGGTAAAAACTACCGGTTCCGGGCCCGAAAGAGTCAAACGCGCCGCTCCCCTGCCAACGGATGGCATGGACGTTCGCGTGACGGGACGTGGGCCCGCTGAACCGTTTCTGAGCGCCCGTGACCTGCTGGCGACCGAGCACGACCTCGAGTTGCCGGTCGTCGTGAAGTTCCGCGAGAACCCCGACGACCGGACTGTGGCGGGCCACTACGACGACCGCCACGAACTGCTCGTCTCCCGGCGGGCGGCCAGTTCGGCGATGGCGCGGGAACTCGCGCTCCACGAGTTCGCACACATGGCCCGCTACGAGGAGGAGCATCCCTCCCACGTGCAGTCGACCGAGGAGGCGCTGTTTCTCGCCCTGGCGGGCCGCAGCGTCGAACAGCGGAAACTGGCCCACTGCTACCAGATCGCCAACCACGTAAAGGACATCTACGCCGACGACATCACGCTGGAAATCGGGCCGACACGGAAACTGGTGTCGTTCCTGGAGTCGTCGCTCGCGAGTGCGGTGGCGGACTCGCCGCCCACGGCCCCGGGCGGGTGGCAGCGACTGACCAGCGCGGCCGACCCCGAGATAACCGCCGTCAACGCCGCCTTCGCGCTGGCGCTCTTAGAGCGGCACGACGCAATCGGCAATGACCACCGCCTCTACGACCTCGCCGACGCCGCGGCCGCTGACGCGCCGGAGGTGTCGGTGTCGACGTTCAGGCGTCGCTTCCGGTCGCTCGGCGCCGACCCCGACGCCTCCGAGTACCGGAAGACCCTCGTTGACCTGACCCGCGAGTACGTTCTCGAGAACCGCCCGGCGGCAGACTGATACGTTGTCATGGGACCTCGGACCTCCCGCTCCGTCACCGTCCGACGGTGGACCCTCACCCGGCGACGATGCGAACCAGCCGGTCGTCGTTCCCCTTCGGGAAACTGTCCTCCTCGGGTTCGGCGCTCCGGCCGTCGCGATTCGAGGTGACGGCGTACAGTTCGCCGTCCGGCCCCTGTTCGACGTGTCTGATGCGGCCGAGTTCGTTGTTCATCAGAGTGTGGACGACCGCCTCGTAGTCGGGGTGGAGCCACTCGGCGTCGTAGCGCGTGCCGCCGATGTCCGGGGCCGACCCCTCGTAGACGGAGACGACATTGAGCCGCTGGGAGATGAGCCCTCCGAGGACGAACCGGTTCCGCAGTGCGGGCACCTCGTCGCCGGTGTAGAAGACGCCGCCCGGCGGCGCCCACGTCTCGTCGCCGGTGTTGACCACCGGCGGCGTCACCTCGTCGTGGTCGGCGTAGGAGCCGTACTCGCCGGGGCCGGACCGGACCTCCGACCAGCCGTAGTTCCCGCCCGCCTCGAGGACGTTCACCTCGTCGCCGCCGCCGGAGGGGCCGTGCTCGGCGGCGATGGGCGTCGCGTCGGGCAGCCAGGAGATGGCCTGCGGGTTCCGGTGGCCGTAGGTGTAGACCCGCGGGTCATCGAGCCCCGGGTTGTCCGACGGCGCGGTGCCGTCCGGCTCCAGCCGCAGAATCTTGCCCGCGAGGTTCCCGCCGTCCTGTGCGAACTCCTCGCCCTTGGCCTCCTCGCCGGAGTCGCCGGTGGTCACCCACAGGTAGTTCCGCGGCCCGAACGCAACGCGGGCGCCGTTGTGGATGATGCGGTGGGCCGGAATCCCATCGACGACGACCGTCTCCTCGTTGCCGTTCTCCAGATCGTAGTAGACGAGGCGGTTGCGGTACTCCTCCTCGCCCGCCTGGTAGGTGTAGTAGGCGTACAGCAC
>PXSL01000071.1:3881-10170 GCA_003022815.1 Halobacteriales archaeon SW_5_68_122
GACGTCTCCGGCGGCTCCCAGTCGGGGTCGTAGCCGTCCCAGCTTTCGACGTCGTGCTCGACGGCGAGGTCGTACGACGAGTCGACGGGCGTCGGTTCGTTCCCATCGCTCTCGCTGCTCTCGCCGAGGCTCAGACAGCCGGCGGCGGCGAGGCTCCCAGCGGCACCCATCGACGCGAGGAACCGACGACGGTCCTGGAGGAATCGCATTGTCCCACCCTACGGCTCAGATAAATAAAGGCTGCTGGTTGCGGCCGTTCGTGAGCAACGCTGGTCGCGCCTCGAGAACGGAAAGAGAGACGGAATCAGCGAGCGGCCGCCGCGACGCGCTCCTGCTCTTCCTTCTGGCTGACGGGGTAGGCCTGCAGGTCGTAGTTGGCCGCGCCGACGAGCTGGTTGGCCAGCGCCTCCTCGACGGGCGTTGGCGTCTTGAACGAGGCGTTGTAGGTGCCCTGGGCGATGAACTTCAGGGCTTGGTCGACCCGCCGCTGGGGGGCGACGTCGACGGCCTTCGGCACCGAGATGCCGCCGTACTTCAGGCGGACCGTCTCCTCGCGCGGCCCGGCGTTCTCGACGGCCGTCACGAGCACCTGGACCGGGTTCTGGTCGGTCCGCTCGTGGACGATGTCGAACGCCTCCCGGACGATGCGGGTGGCCTGTTGTTTCTTGCCGGTGTTCTCGTTGGTCTGCATCAGCCGGTTGATGAGCCGCTCGACGACCGACAGCTCCGACTTCTTGAACTGCTTGTCGGCGTGCCGGCCCATCGTGTGGGCGATAGGCGTCGCCGTGATGTACCGCTGGGTCGAGGGGTCGCCGTACTCGATGCCGCCGGTCTCCCACTTGCCGAACAGCTGCGCGGAGACGCGCTCGTCGTCGGTCGAGGCGGGCGCGTCCGGCTCGGGTGCTTCGGAACTCACGCGAGACACCCCCGGTGTCGAGTGTGGGTACATGAGTCGCAGCCAGCGAGGGACCGAAGGTCCCTCTGGCAGCCGGCGCTGAAGGCGCCGGCGACCGCACAGCGAAGCGAGCAGGAACGTCTCATGGTGCTCATCGGACTGGCTTCTCCGCGTTCCCGCGGACGAGTTCGATCAGCGAGACGCCGTTGACCTTTTCGACCTTGTAGTTCACGCCCGAGAGGTCCCCCATCGCACGGCCCTTCGCGCCGCCGATGCCGGCGATGGTGACCTCGTCGTGTTCGTCGATGAAGGAGATGGCACCGTCGCCGGGGCAAAAGGCGGTGACCTGCTTGCCGTTCTTGATGAGCTGCACCCGGACGCACTTCCGGATGGCCGAGTTGGGCTGCTTTGCCTCGATGCCGACCTTCTCGAGGACGATGCCCCGGCCCTGCGGGGCGCCCTCGAGGGGGTCGGACTTCTTGCCGAGTCCGCGGGCACGGCGCGCGTAGTCCGAGTCGGACCACCGATGTTTCTGGCGGTCCTTCTTGAGTTTCCGCGCGGCGTATTTGCCGTTCGCCATAGTACATCTTGTTTTCCAACGGAGCTACTTAAGCATCCCTTTTCGGTGACGGCGCCGTGCGGGGTCGAGGCGCCCCGACGAGGGGTTTTTGCCGCGGTGGCACGTGCTCGCGTGTATGCCGACGACCCCTGATGGCGGCCCCCGAACGTACGCCATCGGCGCCGGCGGGGAAGCCGACTGCGAGCACGACGCGGTCGACGAACTGGCCGGCGATGCCGGCGCCAACCGCTACTTCCGGTGTCGTGACTGCGGGTGCGTGCTGGTCCGAGAACCGCCGATGCACAGTGAGGGCACCGACGCCGACCTCGGCACCGTCGACCCCCGGATGGAGGACCTGCTCGTGGACATCGACCACTACCACGAGCGGCGGGCCGGCGGGTCGTCGGTTCTCGGCCGGGTCGCCGGCGCCGTCCGTCGACTGCTACGCTAAGGCTATCTCGTCGACGTCGAAGTGACGCTCGGCCAGCCGTCGGGCTACCTCGATGTTGCGCCCGTCGGTCCCGATGGCGACGCCCCGGTCATCGCTGTCGACCTCCGCGTAGGCGACCGTCTTCTCGTCGTCCTCGCCGCTTATCGTCACGTTGTAGACGGCCGCCGGCGCCAGCGCGTTGGCGACGAACCATCCGCCCCGGCGGGACGACGAAGACGGCCCGCTCGAACTCGTCGTCGACGATGCAGTCGGTCGCCGCGACGTCCGTCTCGGCGTCGAAGGCGGCGATGTACTGTCGGGCCTCGTCGGAGAGGGTGACGGCCATGTGATGACGTGAGTACTCGCGCGGGAATCATAGTGATTACTGTAACTGTTTACCGGTACGACCGCACGATGGCGTGCGGTCGACCCGGTACTGACTTACAGTAATCGCTATCAGTCGTCGGCGGTGCCGCCGTCGGCGCGCTTTGCGCTCATCCGCAGGTCGACGTCGCCCGTTCCGAGCTTGATGGGCTTGCCGACGATGACGTTCTCCGTGACGCCGTCGAGTTCGTCGACCTCGCCGTGGATGGCGGCGTCGAGCAGGTGATTGACCGTCACCTCGAAGGCGGCACGCGCGAGCACCGAGTCCTTGTTGCCGGAGATGCCGTGCCGGCCGATGGACTCTATCTCGCCGTTGTTGGTCATGATGTCCGCGACGAGCATCAGGTGGCGGATGTTCACGTCGTCGAGGCCCTGCTCGGCGAGCGTGTCCATCGTCTCGTTGATTATCTTCTCCCGTGCGGCCTCGATGCCGAGGTTGCTCTTGATCTCGTGGATGTTGTTGCAGGTCGACCGGGAGGCGTCGACGCCCTCGATGTCGAGAACGTCCTTCAGCGACGAGCCCTCCGTGTAGAGAACGAACTCCTCGTCGTCCTCCAGTTCCTCCTTCCGGATGACGACGCGATCTATCTCCTCGATGCCCTTGAACACGATCTCCCGCAGCTCCTCGACGAGCTGGAGCAGTTCCCGGTATGAGGGCTGGTCGGGGCCGAACTCGACGACGGTCGGCTCCGGCCGGACCGTGTCGACGCCGAGCGCCGACTCGATGGTGCCGGCTATCTCGCCGGCGATGTCGTCGAGGCTCTCGACGGTCGGCCACCGCTCGGCGAGCGTCTCCTCGTTGAGGTCGATGCGGACGAGCATGTCCGCGACGTTTGTCGAGACGTCGCCCAGCGCGAGGATACGCGTGGCCTCGATCTTCCAGACCACCTCGTGGGCCTTCTCGCGGTCGGCGGCGTACCCCTCGTCGAGGTGGACCGTCATCATCGGTGTGTCCGGCGTCTTCCGGGCGTCCACCAGCTCGATGAGCCGGGGCAGCCCCTGCGTGACGTCGATCTCGGCGACGCCCGCGTAGTGGAAGGTGTTCATCGTGTTGTGCGTCACGACCCCCTCGGCGGTAGTGAAGGTCTCCAGGGCGAGTCGGTTCCGGCCGATGCGCTGGCGGTTCGTCGCGGCGTTGACCTGTCGACTCGGAATCCCTGCGGCGTCGGCGAGCACCCCGAGCGCGCCACCGAAGTTCGGGACCTGGTCAGTCGCATCCGGGCCGTTCGGGTCCGTCTCGGCGGCGAGAGACTCGAGTTCGTGTCCACGTTCACCGACCAGTCCAACCCGGTCGGCAAACCGCGGAACGTGCTTCTTCGGGACCCGAAGCGTTCGAGAGCTATCCTGCTCGCCCAGCGTCGAGTACACGTCGAACCGTGCAAGGAGCAGCGAAACCCCGGCGATGAGCCGGTCGCTGGTCGAACTCGCACGAACCGCGTTCGTTCCGACGCTGCCGTCACCGCTGAGGTAGCCACGGAGGAGAGCGGCGGCGAACCGGTCCGTCGCGCCGAAAGCGAATCCGGGAACGACTTTTTCCCCGTCCTCGACGCAGGCAGCCTGCAGGAAGTCTGCAAGGACCGTCCCGTTCACGCGGATGTCGTATCCGGTCGCGAAGCCGCTGCTGTTCTCGTACTCGCTCACCGAGAGGTCGAACCGCTTGGCGAACGCGCGAACCCGGTGTTGGAAGTCGGGATCGACGTTCGAGACGGAGACGTAATGGTCGGTCGACGACCCTTCGGCGAGCCATGCACCGATGAAGAACCCCGTCACGTCGTCGAGCGGGAACTCCTCCGGCAGCCCGACTGTCCCACCGACCGGATACACGGTGTGTTTGTCGATGTCACCCGACTCCAGCGCCGACCGCTTATTACGAAGCTGGTCCGCACCGGCCGGGACCGACTCGACGCCACCGTCGGCGAGCGTAGACGTGTACCAGTAGTCGCTCGGCGGCAGGTACTCGCGGAGGTCGACTGCGTCGGTTCCCGTCGCCTCCGCGTCGAGGGAGGCAACGACGGGGAGCCAGTCCCCCGGCTCCAGGGCCTCGCCAGCGACAGGAACGATTCCGTTGTCGCGACGAGTTACAAATGAGTGGGCCTTCGTCGCCCGAATCGTTCGCCCGGATTCCAGTTCGAACCGGAGCAGTTCGTCGGGCGTCTCGTGTCGGCTGACTTCCTCGAGAGGCTTCCACTCGACGGTCTCGTCCGTGGAGAGACTGGGAACCTCCAGTCCTTCGGGTGCGAGGGCGACTTCGTGGCCGTCGAACTCGCGCGTTTCTCGGCCGTCCATTAGCGAATCAACGAATTGGCTAATCTCAGTCACGTCGGTCTCGCCGTTTCGTCGGATGATGACCCGCTCACTGGCTGGCAACGACATCTGCGTACCGGGCTCGCCGATGGACTGTGCTGAGACGGTGCCGACGGGATCCAGCGGGTCCACCCGGGTCTCGAGGTACTCCGACTCGACGGCTTGAACGATGTCCTCGACGTGGTCGAGTTCGACGTCGTCTCGCCCCCGGACCGTCTCGTACACCTCCTTCTTCAGTCGGCGCGGCAGGTCCGAGCGCTCGACGACGGCCTCGATGTCGTCGCCGACCTCAGTCATCGGACTCCACCTCCGGCTCCGTCGCGGCGTCCGGACTCGGCTCGAACTCGGCTTCGTCGGCCGTCCGCCACGACTCGCCGTGCTCCGAGAGGTTGGTCGTCGGCGCCTCGATGCCGAGGAACTCCCGTTTTTCGACCTCCGAGTCGAACTCCTCGTCGACGATGCGGTCGGTGATGGACTCGACGTCGATGTCGAACTCCTCGTCGGAGGAGACCTGCACCGGCGAGGTGCCGTCCTCGCCGAACTCGAACTGCACGACCGTGTCGGAGGTGTCACGGACGGTGCCGTCGTACTGCGCTTCCAGCTCCGACAGCGCGTTGATGAGCCGCCGCTGAAGGTAGCCGGACTTCGAGGTCCGGACCGCGGTGTCGACCAGTCCCTCGCGGCCGCCCATCGCGTGGAAGAAGAACTCCCGGGGGGTCAGCCCGTTCCGGTAGGAGTTCTCGACGAAGCCGTGGGCGTCCGCCGACAGGTCGTTCGGCCTGAAGTGGCTCAGCGTGCGGTCCTCGTAGCCGCGGTTGATGCGCTCGCCGCGGACCGCCTGCTGGCCGACGCAGCCGGCCATCTGGGTCAGGTTCAGCATCGACCCACGGGCGCCGGACTGGGCCATCACGACCGCGGGGTTGTCGTCGCCGAAGTGGTCGTCGGCGATGTCGCCCGCGGAGTCACGGGCCTTTCCGAGCGCCTGCCTGATCTTCATCTCCAGGGTTTCGTCGACCGTCCGGCCCGGCAGGCTCTCGAGTTCGCCGGCCCGGTAGGCCTCGATGAGGTCCTCGACGCGGTCGTAGGCGCTGTCGATGGCCTCGGCGATCTGCTCTTCGGCCTCGCGCTCGACGGACTCGTCGTCGATGCCGATGGAGAACCCGAAGTGCATGATGGCCCGCATCGCAAGCGTCGCCACCTCGTTGACGAACACCCGGGCGCGGGTGTTGCCGTACACCTTGCAGATGGTATCGACGACCTCGCCGCCGAAGGCGCCGACGGCGTCCTCGTCGATGGTGCCGGAGACCAGCTGGCCATCCTCGATTTTGACGGTGTCGCCGGCCGAGGAGGTGAACTCGAGGTCGAGCCCCTCGGGGAGCAGCTCCGAGAAGATGGTCCGGCCGGTCCAGTAGGCGCCGTCCTCGCCGGCTCCGTCCGGCTCCGGCAGCTCGTCGATGCTGGTCGCACGCAGCAGGTCCAGCGCCTGCGTCTCGTTGAACCGCGGGTTCTCGTTGGTCAGCAGGTAGGTCCCGCTGATGTGGTCCTGGATGGCGCCGATAATATTCTCGCCGAACCGCGGGCTGAGAATCTGCTCCTGGACTCTCATCAGGACGCGCGCCTCCGCGCGGGCCTCCTCGTTCTGGAGGGCGTGCATGTTCATCTCGTCGCCGTCAAAATCCGCATTATACGGAGGACAATTATTTGACACTAATTCGTT
>PXSL01000072.1 GCA_003022815.1 Halobacteriales archaeon SW_5_68_122
CCCGAGTATCGAGGACGTCGGCCAGACGGCGGCCGACATCGAACAGCTGACCCGCGTCCCCGACAAGGACACGCGCGTCTTCCAGGACGGCGTGTACATTACGGGGACGCCCGAACGAGGTGAGGTCTGATGGCAGACGAAGACGAGTACGAAGAACTGACCGACATCGGCGGCATCGGCGACGCGAAAGCCGAGTCCCTCCGGGAGGCCGGCTTCGAGTCGGTCGACGACGTCCGGAGCGCGAGTCAGGACGACCTCGTCGAGGTCGACGGCATCAGCGACGCGCTGGCGGCCCGTATCAAGGGCGACGTCGGCGGTCTCGAGGTCGACGAGGAGGCCGACGCCGAGGTCGAGGAGGAGCCCGAAGTCGAGACCGAGGAGGAAGACGCTGACGCAGACGAATCCGAGGCCGACGTTGACGAGGCCGATGTCGAGGTCGAGGAGGAGCCCGAAGACGAGGGTCCCTCCGAGCTGGAGGACATCGCCGGCGTCGGCGCCTCGAAGGCCGACGCGCTGCGCGAGGCCGGCTACGATTCCCTCGACGCGGTTCGCGGCGCCAGCCAGTCGGAACTCGCGGACGTCGAGGGCATCGGCAACGCCCTGGCGGCCCGCATCAAGGCCGACGTCGGCGACCTCGAGGTCGCCGAGGAGACCGAGGCCGAGGTCGAGGAAGAAGAGTCCGTCGAGGAAGATGAAGAGGAAGAAGAGGACGTCGAGACCGAACTGCAGCCCCGCGGGCTCGTCGACAAGACGCCGGAACTGACCGACGACGAGGAGCGGCTCCTCGTCCAGCGTCGGCGCGATGGCAAGCCGCAGTTCAACCGACAGGACTACCACGTGAAAAAGCGGACGCCGAAATCGTGGCGCCGTCCCCGCGGCCAGCTGTCGAAGCAGCGAAAGGGCGTCAAGGGGAAGGGCGACACGGTCGAGGCGGGCTTCCGGACGCCGAAGGCGGCCCGCGGCAAGCACCCCAGCGGCTTCGAGGAGGTCCGCGTCGAGAACGTCGACGCCCTCGAGGTCGTCGACGGCGACCGGGAGGCCGTCCGCATCGGCTCGACCGTCGGCGCTCGCAAGCGCGAGCGCATCGAAGAGGTCGCCGAGGAGGAGGAAATCCGCGTGCTCAACCCGACCTACGTGGAAGTGGAGGTCGAAGAATGACTGACCTGAAAGCACAGAAGCGACTCGCCGCCGACATCCTCGGCGTCGGGAAGAACCGCGTCCGGTTCGACCCCGACGCCCAGGGCGAAATCGCCGACGCCATCACCCGGGACGACGTCCGGGAACTCATCGAGGAGGGCGTCATCGAGGCGAAGACGGCCAAGGGCAACTCCCGCGGCCAGGCGCGCGAGCGCAACGAGAAGCGCTCCTTCGGCCACCGGACGGGACACGGGTCCCGGAAGGGCGAGGCCGGAGCGCGCGAGGACGAATCGGACGACTGGCGGAGCCGCATCCGCGCACAGCGGGAGGAGCTGCGCGACATGCGGGACGCCGGCGAGATAGACCGCTCTCAGTACCGGGAGCTGTACGACATGGCCAGCGGCGGCGAGTTCGACAGCGTCGGGGACGTAGAGCGGTACGTCGACGACAATTACGGTGAACAATAATGGCGACAGGACCACGATACAAGGTGCCGATGCGGCGTCGCCGCGAGGCCCGAACGGACTACCACCAGAGGTTGCGCCTGCTGAAATCCGGCAAGCCACGCCTGGTCGCTCGAAAGAGCAACGACCACACCAGGGCGCAGCTGATACTCACGGGAGCGCAGGGCGACGAGACCGTCGCGAGCGCCGTCTCGGCCGACCTCGAGGAGTTCGGCTGGGAGGCGCCGACGGGCAACCTGCCCGCGGCGTATCTGACCGGCTACTTGGCCGGCAAGCGTGCCGTCGAGGCCGGCCTCGAGGAGGCCGTTCTCGACATCGGGCTGAACACGGCGACGCCCGGCAACAAGGTGTTCGCGGTACAGGAAGGTGCAATCGACGCGGGGCTGGAGATTCCCCACAACGAGGCCGTCTTCGCCGACTGGCAACGGACCCGCGGCTCCCACATCGCGGAGTACGCCGAGTCCCTCGACGAGAAGCTGTACGGCGGCGAGTTCGACGCGGCGGAGCTTCCGGCCCACTTCGACGAGGTGCGAGAGCGCCTGGAGGACAACTATGAGTAACGGATGGGAGCCGCGAACGCGGTCGACATCAACATGGTCCAGCGGATGACCGACTCCGGCCGCCGGGTAAAGTTCCGGTGTGTCGTCGTCGTCGGCAACCGCGACGGCTTCGTCGGCTACGCCCAGGGACGGGACGATCAGGTCGGCGGCGCCATCCAGAAGGCCATCGACATTGCGAAGCTGAACATCATCGACGTCTCCCGCGGCTGTGGGTCCTGGGAGTGCGGCTGTGGCCGCCCCCACACCGTCGCGCTACGGACGACCGGCAAGGCCGGCTCCGTTGAGATCGAGCTCCAGCCCGCCCCGCGCGGGCTGGGGCTGGCCGGCGGCGAGACCGTCCGCCACGTCTTGGAACTGGCCGGCATCGAGGACAGCTGGACGCGTTCCAGCGGGAACACCCGGACGACGGTCAACTTCGCGAAGGCGACGTTCGACGCGCTAACGGCGACCGCCGAGTCCCGGGTGCCCGAGCGCACCCTCGAGAAGCGCGAGGTGGTCGAATGATAGCCGTCGTCCAGCTCCGCGGCGAGGTCAATCAGGAGGAAGGCGTCAGAGACACCCTCGAGATGCTGAACATCGGGCGTGTCAACCACGCCACCCTTGTCCCGGACACCGATGCCTATCACGGCATGGTGACGAAGGTCAACGACTGGGTCGCCTACGGCGACCCCTCCGAGGACGTCGTGGCGCTGCTCATCGAGCGCCGCGCCGAGCCCGCCGAGGGCGCCGGCGACATCGACGACGGGTGGGTCGCAGAGCACACCGACTACGGGGACGTGCCGGCGCTGGCGTCGGCGCTCCTCGCCGAGGAGACGACGCTGCAGGAGGCGGGGCTGTCGCCGACGCTGCGGCTACACCCGCCCCGCGGCGGCCACGAGGGCGTAAAGAACCCGACGGTCGACGGCGGCCAGCTCGGCCCACACTCGACCGAGGAGATCGACGCACTCCTGGAGGAAATGCGATAATGACTTCCAAGAAACGACGACAGCGCGGCTCCCGGACCCACGGCGGCGGCTCCCACAAGAACCGCCGCGGCGCCGGCCACCGCGGCGGGCGCGGGCGAGCGGGCCGCGACAAACACGAGTTCCACAATTACGAACCGCTCGGCAAGTCCGGCTTCGACCGCCCCCAGAAGGTCAAGCGGGACGTCGAAACCATCAACGTCCGCGAACTCGACGAGGACGCGGTCGTGCTGGCCGCGGAGGGCGTCGCCGAGGAAACCGACGATGGCTACCGCGTTGACGCCCGCGACATCGTTGAGGACGGCCACGAGGTCGACCTCGTGAAGGTGCTCGGCGGCGGCCGTGTTCACGAGTCGCTGGAGGTCGTCGCCGACGACTTCTCGGCGGACGCCGCGGAGGCGCTCGAAGAGGCCGGCGGCGAGGCCGTCCTCTCCAAGCGAGGGGAGGAGCTGATCGCCGAGGCGGAGGAAGCCGACAGAGATACAACGGACGAGGACAACGAGGAAGCGTAAATGAGCTGGAAGGAGGCCGCCGAACCGGTACTTACGCGCCTACCCGCCGTCGAGCGCCCGACGGGCCACGTCCCGTTCAAGCGCAAGCTGGGGTGGACGGCCGGCGTGCTCGTACTGTATTTCTTCCTGACGAACGTGCCGATATACGGACTCGGGCAGGGAAGCGACATCTTCGGGCGGTTCCGCTCCATTCTGGGCGGCAACCAGGGGACCCTGCTACAGGTCGGCATCGGGCCCATCGTCACGGCGTCCATCGTGCTCCAGTTGCTCGGCGGCGCGGACCTGCTCGGCCTCGACACCGAGGAAAACCCCCGCGACCAAGCGCTGTACCAGGGCCTCCAGAAGTTCCTCGTCATCGTGATGACGGCGCTGACGGCGGCCCCAATGGTGTTCGCCGGCTTCCTCTCCGCCGACCCCGTCATCGCCGGGCGGCTCGGCATTAGCACGACGGCACTGTCGTGGCTCATGTTCGCCCAGATATTCGTCGGCGGGATGATGATTCTCTACATGGACGAGATAATCTCCAAGTGGGGGGTCGGCTCCGGTATTGGGCTGTTCATCATCGCCGGGGTAAGCCAGCGGCTCATCGGCGGGTTCCTCTCGTGGAGCGGTCTCGGGAGCGAATACGTTGGCTTCTTCCCCCAGTGGTACGGTATCCTGACGGGCGCGATAGAGATCGGCTCGCCGCTGACGATGTCGGGACTGTCGAACCTCTTCATCGGCGAGGGTCGACTCCTCGCACTTGTCACGACGCTTCTCATCTTCGTGGTGGTCGTGTACGCGGAGTCGGTCCGCATCGAGATTCCGCTCAGCCACGCCCGGGTCAAGGGCGCCCGCGGCCGCTTCCCGGTGAAGCTCATCTACGCCAGCGTCCTGCCGATGATTCTCGTCCGGGCGTTACAGGCCAACATCCAGTTCCTCGGCCGCATTCTCTACTCGCAGTTCGGAAACGTTAACGGCTTCATCGTGCTGTTCGGCCGACCGCTACCGTGGCTCGGCCAGTACACCGAACCGAGCGGCACCGGCGGCTTCGCACAGCCCATTGGCGGGCTGTTCTACTACCTGGCGCCCATCTACTCGCCGGGCGACTGGATGTGGTGGCTGGGTCAGACGTCCGCCGAGCCGTGGCAGATCATGATCCGCCTCGGGGTTGACCTGACGTTCATGATCGTCGGCGGCGCCATCTTCGCGGTCTTCTGGGTCGAAACCACCGGGATGGGCCCAACGGCGACCGCGAAACAGATTCAGAACTCCGGGATGCAGATTCCCGGCTTCCGGCAGTCGCCCGGCGTCACCGAGAAGGTGCTTGAGCGGTACATCCCGCAGGTGACCGTCATCGGTGGCGCGCTGGTCGGGCTCTTGGCCGTGATGGCCAACATGCTCGGCACCATCGGACAGGTCACCGGCACCGGCCTGCTGCTGACCGTCTCCATCACTTACAAGCTCTACGAGGAGATCGCCGAAGAGCAACTGATGGAGATGCACCCGATGATGCGGGAGATGTTCGGTTAATTGGGGACCCGCTGTGTCCCCAGTGCTTTTTTCTCAGTAGCCACCGGCATGAGCCCGTTCTCCTCCGAACAACGTACGGCCGCTACTCGCGTAGATTTTCAAGCTGGAGTCCATCAAATCCTAATAAGCCACGCCGTGCACACGCCTGGTAGGCACCGATTCCCGTCGTGCATTCCACCGCGCTCGAAGGTGTGCGGACATAGTGAGTTCGAGCGAGTTGAACGGCGATAGATTTTTAATTTCTTGCTACGAATACGTAGCAAAGCAATGCCCCACCAGCCAACTATCTCCGAAGAATCCGAGTTCGGGGGGCTACCTCGCCGGCTTCCAGATCAGGATGCAGTCCTCGTCGGACGAGTCGTCGACGACAGTGAATTCGGTAGCTTGGTAGCCTACTACATCCGCGGCCGGGGAGACATCCTGCTCGGTCGATATGAGAATCGGGAATTCATGCCGGGGTACAGTATCGGGTGTGAGAGTCGGCTGATGTCAGCCTGTGTTCGAGAATTCAGCAGGGCTGACGTAGAGACTGAGCTATCGAGCGTCGGGAAAGCACTCCTGCAAGCATGGCACTTTGGCGATCTCACACCGCTGAGCCACAAACAAGCCCACGTCTATGCGCTCCGCGAGAAGGCAGGCTTCGGCCGGAACGAAACGGCGGCCATCCTCAGTATCTCCCC
>PXSL01000073.1 GCA_003022815.1 Halobacteriales archaeon SW_5_68_122
GCGGGACCGTCATGACGCGCTCGTCGAACTCGGCGCTCATTCGTCCGTGTCGTTCCGCCGCCAGTTGCGGCGCTTGTGGTTGCGGAGCGTGTCCCGGTCAGTCTTCATGATGACCCACGCCGGCACGCGGTTGTTCTGGCGCTCGAGCTTCGAGAGGCGCTTCTTCTTGGCCTTTGATTTCTTGCTCATGATGAGCAGATATTCCGTCGCGCCGCTTAAATTCTTGTTCCTTTGCGGCGTCGCCCGCCCCGCCGCCGGCTCACAGCCCGAACCGCTCGACGGTTCGGTACTCTGGGCCATCGGGCGTCAGCGTGCTCTCGGTCAGCCCTAGCTCTTCGACCTCGAGGCGGCCGACCTCGGGGTCGCGCTCCCGGACCGCGTGCTGGACATCCTCCTTGGCGGCGGCGTGGTCCATCCGCGCCAGCGTGACGTGCGGGGTGAACTCGTGGCGCTCGGCGTCGTACCCGAGGTCGGTCGTCGCCGCCTCCAGCGCCTCGTGGAGCGCGGTCAGCTCCTCGCCGCCCTCGCCGACCCCGAGCCAGACGACGTTAATGTAGTCTAGCGACGGGAAGGCGCCCAACCCCTCGAAGCGGGCCTCGAAGGGGCCGACGCCCGCGGCGTCGACGGCCCGCCCGACGGCGTCCGACAGTGCCTTGAGGTCGTGGTCGCTCTCCCCGAGGAACTTCATTGTCACGTGGGCTTGCTCGGGGTCGATGAGGTTCAGCCCCGGCAGGTCCCGGAACGGCGCCTGTACGTCGGCCACCGGGTCGGCCAGCCCGTCGAGGTCGACGCCCACGAACAGTCTCATGGCCGTCAGTAGCCGGCCCGCGAACCTAAGCTCTGGCGGGGCGGCTCGAAACAGACGACAATTCGGCCCCCGCCGACGGGGTCCGGCGGGGGCGGGTACTCGGAGCCGCGCTCGCTCTCCGCCCGCCAGACGGCCTCCGTCGTGACGAGGTAGCTCGCGCTGTACCGCCACCCGTCGAAGTGGCCCGGGTCGTTGACGTTCCCGTCGAAGGCCACGCGGCCGCTTGGTGTGACTGTCGGTAACTCGACGAGGACCGCCTCGTCGTCGACCCGGCTTGCCTCGGTGGTCGCCTCGGTTCGGACCTTCGTCACCGGCGCGTCGTAGGTGGCCGTGGTCGCCCGCCACTCGCGGGCCAATTCGAAGGCTTCGGCGTAGGCGACCGCCGACGCCTCGTCGAGTTCCGCCGGTGGGTCGGGCGCCGGCGGGAGGTCGGCACCGTCGGGGTGGGGGTCGGCGTCCGGCATCCGGGGCGAGTCCGGGCACTCTTCGGGTTCGGGACGGGGGCGCGGGTCGTAGCCGGCGGCACACCCGCCGAGGCCGACGACGGCGAGGCCGGCCGAACGCAGGAGGACACGCCTGGATGGCGCCATGGCCGGCGGTTCTCCCCCGTCCGGCAAGTGTCTTCTCCCGGCCGTAGCCCGCAACCCTTACCCGGGTTCGCGGCCAATCCCGGTGTATGACCGACGAAGCGCCAGACGAACCCCACGAGTTCTCCGAAGGACAGGGGTTCGGCGAGCCCTACGAGGGCTTCGACATCGACCCGCCGGAGCTGGACGTCGATCCTGACCAGGTCGACCCCGTCGACTCCCGGGTCGTCGCGGACACGCTCGACCGTCAGCAGATTCCGGCCGACCAGGTCGACGCCGAGGAACTGCTCGACGTCGGGCTGGACTACATACGCATCAACCGCCACGAGCAGGCCACCGACACCTTCGAGCGGGCTGCCCAGTACACGGACGACGACGGCGTCGAGCAGGAGGCGTGGGTGAACAAGGGCGCCGCCCACGCGGAACTACAGGAGTTCCAGCGGGCCATCGAGTCCTACCGCGAGGCGCTGTCCATCGACGACGACTCCGAGCACGCCGCGAGCGCGGAGACGAACCTCGCGTACGCACTGTGGCAGGCTGGTCAGAGCGAGCAGGCCTTAGAGCACGCCGAGCGAGCGGTCGAACTCGACCCCCGGTTCCCGCAGGGCTGGTACAACCGCGGGTTCTTCCTGCTCGAGCGGGGGCTGGCCGAGGACGCCGTCTCCTGTTTCGACAACGCGCTCCGACTGGGCCACCGCAGTCCCGACGTCCTCGAGGAGAAGGCCCGGGCGCTCGAGGAGATGGGCGAAGACGAGAAGGCCGAGGAGGTCGCCGACGAGGCCGAACAGCTCCGGCAGGGGGCCGAAGAGCGGCTGGTCGAAGAGCGAGAGCGATGATGCTGCTCCGCGAGCGTTCGACGCAGGAGGGGCCGCTCGTGTCGGTGTGTGACGCCGACGTGCTCGGGGAGACGTTCGAGAACGGCGAGGCGTCGCTGACCGTCGACGCCAAGTTCTACGACGGCGAGGAGGCCTCCGTCGAGGAGGTCGTCGCCAGCCTCTCGCGGGCCTCGGTCGCGAACCTCGTCGGCCACGAGGCCGTTGGCGTCGCCGTCGAGCACGATTTTGTCGAGAAGACGAACGTCCTCGAGTTCGAGGGGACGGTCCACGCACAGTACCTCCGACTGTGATGTTCGTCCGCTCCTACACCGCTTTCGGATAGTATCCCCGGTAGCGCCGTGGAACCGACCGGACGGTCGCGGCTTCGCCGGCGGTGGTCGCCGTGGTGCTCGGGTACGCTGTCGCCGCCGGCCTCACCGGAAGCCCCGCCACCCACGGGCCGGTCCGCCGGACCAACTCGGGGCCGAACTTTCAAGCGCCCGGCGAACGCCTCGCCCGCTATGCAGATTACTGGCGTCAACCAGTACCACGTCGAACACGTCCTCGAGGAGCCGTTCTACCCGACCTGGATTCCAGGCTACCCGCAGTCGACCCACGAACTCGAACTGTTCGAGATCGAGACCGACGAGGGAATCACCGGCTACGGCGCCTCGCCGTCGTTCGCCGGCGGCCTCGAGTACGAGACGCCGCTGGAGCTGTTTCTGACCGGCGAGGACCCCCACAATGTCGACGGAATCCTCGGGAAACTGGAGACGGTCGACCTCGTCGGTCCCCGGCCGTGGCACGTCGAGACCGCGCTGTGGGACATCATCGGCAAGGACGCCGGCAAGCCGGTCTACGAGCTGTTCGGCGCCGAGGCCCGCGACATCCCGGTCTACGCCTCGACCGGCGAGCTGATGGACGCCGACGACCGCATCGAGTACATCGAAGCACGGCTCGAGGAGGGCTTCGAGGCGGTCAAGCTCCGGGTCACCGAGGTCGACCACATCGACGTGGTCCGGGGGGTTCGGGAGGCGTTCCCCGACCTCACGCTGATGGTCGACGCCAATAAGGGGTGGGCGGTCCGGGTGATGGAGGAGCCCGTCGAGTGGTCGTTCGCCGACGCCCTGGAGTTCGCCCGCGGGCTGGAGGACGTCGGCGGCGTGGCGTGGCTCGAGGAGCCCCTCCATCGGCACGACTACGAGGGGTACGCCCGCCTCCGGGACGCCGTCGACGTAAACATCGCCGGCGGCGAGTTCAACAGCGGCGTCCACCACTTCCGGGAGTTCATCGAGTACGGTTCACTGGACGTCCTCCAGCCCGACGCGGCGCTGGCGACGGGCATCCGGCAGGCCGTCGACGTCGCCCGGATGGGCCAGGCCAACGGCCTGCAGTTCGTCCCCCACACCTGGACGAACGCCGTCGGCTTCGCGGCGAACCTCCACGTCATGACCGCCGTCGGGTCGCCGTGGTGTGAGTACC
>PXSL01000074.1 GCA_003022815.1 Halobacteriales archaeon SW_5_68_122
ACCAACGAGGCGTCAGCAGACCCGCAAGTTCACTCGGCGCGATAGCTGGCTGCATCGCCCCCGAGGAATCCCCGTGCTTCAACGCGGGGAGGATGTCAACGACCACGTCATCGGGTGACCGCATCCGGCGGGTCGATAGCCGTCTTTCGTGCGGCTCGCATTGCTTCACGGTGTCGCTCACGAACCGCCGCCATCTCATCCGGATTGGCGTAGTAGTACGTGAGCGCGCGGTGAACGTCAGCCCTCGATAGGTCGAGCTGGTCGGCAACTTCGCCGACCGGCGTTCCGCCGTCGATGACCAGCTCGGCGATCTGCCTGACGGACACCCGACGCCCTTCGAGACGGGGGTCGCCGCCCATCACGTCGTCGGTGTTGACGATACCGTCCATTACTCGATATTTGTTCATTTTCGTATATAAGCTTTCAGTCGTCGGACCGCCTCTCCCCGCCCGGCCATCACGACCCCCGTCACCAGGTTTGACCGTTCATCACCGTTATCATCCTCTCGTGAGTAGTTGTTCCATGCTGTTTCCCGAGACGATAACGACCGACCGACTCCGACTGGAGCGGCTCTGCCACGAGATGGTCGACGCTTTCGAGTACCATGTTCTGTGTTCCCGGCAGGAACCGGCCATCGAGGAGGTGACCGAGTACCTCCCGTGGGAGCCCCACGAGACGGTGAAGGAGACCCACGACTACATCAACGAGCTTGAATCGGAGTGGGAGGCGGGCACGCGGGCCGAGTACGTCATCCGACCGAAGGAGGGCGCGCCGGGCGCGGGCGAGGCTGTCGGCGCAGGCGGCCTGCTCGTCGACTGGGAGACCCGGACTGGCCGGCCAGCAATCTGGCTCCGGAAGGCGTTCTGGGGGAATAGCTACTCTGGCGAGCGGGCCGAGGCGATGCTGGAGCTGGCCTTCGACCGACTCGGCCTGGAACTCGTCGCAGTGCCCGTCGAGGACGGCAACGACATGTCCAGACGGGCCGTCGAAACGTATATCGAGGCCTACGGCGGCGGCTACGACGGTCTCGTCCGCAACGCGACAGTCCGGCCCGACGGTCGCATCATCGACCACCACCGGTACACGGTCACGGAAGCACAGTACCGCGACGCAGCCGGTGACACGTGATCAGGACAGACCCAATCGAGACGGCGAACGTCGACCGAACTTTGAGGCCCGCCCCCAACCGATCCGACATGTCCGAACTCGACGACGCAATTGAGGAGTTCCTCCGGAAGGCCGACGCCGCCTACGAGGAGTACGAGCAGGGGTACGCCGACGCCGACGCGACGCTGCGGCGGCTCGAGAGCCACGTCGAGGAACTGCGGGACGCCGCCAGCGAGTGAGCATCCAGCAGAGTTAACCCGATTCGCCCATCCCGTTCGGGTATGACGGAGTTCTCCTCACGCGTCGAGCAGGTATCCATCAGCGGCATCCGCGAGGTGTTCGAGGCCGCCGGCGCCGACGCCATCAACCTCGGGCTGGGCCAGCCGGACTTCCCGGCCCCCGAGGGCGCACGGCAGGCGGCCATCGAGGCCATCGGCGCCGGTGAGACGGACGCCTACACCTCCAACAAGGGTACCGCCGAACTGCGCGAGGCCATCGCCGCGAAGCACGACCGCGACAACGGCTTCTCGGTCGACCCCGAGGACGTCATCGCCACGGCGGGCGGCAGCGAGGCGCTACACGTCGCCATCGAGGCCCACATCGATGCGGGCCAGGAGGTCATCATCCCCGACCCGGGGTTCGTCTCCTACGAGGCGCTGACCCACCTCGCCGGCGGCGACCCGAAGCCGGTCGCGCTGCAGGAAGACCTGACCATGTCGCCGGGGGCTGTCGAGGACGCCATCACCGAAGACACCGCCGCCTTCGTGGTCAACAGCCCCGCCAATCCCACCGGCGCCGTCCAGAGCGAGGCTGACATGCGCGCGTTCGCCCGCATCGCCGACGAGTACGATCTGCTCTGTATCTCCGATGAGGTGTACGAGCCGTTCGTGTTCGACGGCGATCACTACTCTCCGATGTCGTACGCCGACTCCGACAACGTGGTCGTGGTCAACGCCGCCTCGAAGATCTACTCGATGACCGGCTGGCGTCTCGGGTGGATCACCGGCTCCCACGAGCGCATCGAGCGGATGCTCCGGGTCCACCAGTACGTCCAGGCGTGCGCCTCGGCGCCCGCCCAGTTCGCCGCCGAGGCCGCTCTCACCGGGCCGCAGGACCACACCGCCGAGATGTGCGAGGCGTTCGAGGAGCGACGGGATGTCCTGCAGGAGGGCCTCGAGGACATGGGCCTTGAGGTGCCGACGCCGAAGGGTGCCTTCTACGCGATGCCGCGGGTGCCCGACGGCTGGGTGGACGAGGTCATCGACCGCGGCGTCGTGGTCGTCCCCGGCGAGGCCTTCGGCGAACACGGCGCCGGCCACGCCCGCATCTCCTACGCCGTCGGCATCGAGACGCTGAAGGAGGCCATCGAAGTCATGCGCGAGGCGACCGAAGCGGTGCAGTAGTCAGCATGCGGTAGCGCGGAGCCTCCGTCCTCAAGCGCGAGCGACGCGAGCGGTAGGGCAGAGAGGGAGCGCGTTGCGGAGCATGGGGAACCGCAAGAGTTAGACCCCTTACGCTCCGTATATTTAATACTGCCGTCCTCGCACAAGCCGGGGTCGGTAGGAGCCACGAGTAAACTGGCTCCTGCGGTGCGAGACCGTCTGGTCTCGCGCCCGACACTCGGGAACGACGACCGCAAACGGGTTTGACTCCCGTCCCCGTCTTGGGGCAGAGCGCGAGAACACCGGGAATTAAATCGGCGGGACAATCCACGACACGGCTTCGGTAGGCGGGTCGCAGCACTGCTCCGACCCGCCGGCCACGTCGTGGACGGTAAGAGGAAGCTGGGCCGCGTCCAAGCATGGGGTCGCGGGGCACAATGTCGTTTCGGTAAAGCCCCGCCCTCAAGGAGTAACCGAGGGCCGCAAGGCCCGAGGGAGCGAGTAGGGCGGGGTAGTTTACAGCCGCCAGCCGTCGTCCGGCGGGCCGAACCGGCACTCGCAGGCGGGACACTCCAGCTGTCGGCGGCCGCCCTCTCGCGGGACGACAGTAAACCGCCCGCTGGAGGCCGTGTGCTCGCACTTGGGACACCGACGGACCAGCGGCGGAATCATGGAACCGTCGCTCGGGGCCGTATGAACAAGTAGATGCCGGGAGAGAAGTCAGACCGCCAGATCGCCGGCCGCCTTCACGACGTCGATCGCATCGGCGTCGACGTCGTCGACCTCGATGTGCATCGGGACGAAGTTCCGCTTCTCGAAGTACTCGCGCTCCTCGGCGGTGCCGACGGTACACCACAGCTGGGGCCGGTCGGGACCGTGCCAGTCCCCCTGCCGGGAGACCCCGAAGCAGACGTACTCCTCGCCGTCGTAGTTGATGACAGCGTCCTTCCGGATGCCGGGGTCACCGTGGATGATGAGCCGCTTCATGGCCGGGCCTTCGGCGGAGTCCGGGTTAAGCGCTTCGAAGGGCCGGGAACGCGCCGCGCGGTCATCCCCTCGCCGGCGGGCCATCGGCGGCGGCCGCCCGCGCGTACAGCACGCCGCCGCCGACGGCCGGCAACAGGGCGACCGCGACTCCGAGCAGCGGCCACGCGAGCGCGCCGAT
>PXSL01000075.1:0-5861 GCA_003022815.1 Halobacteriales archaeon SW_5_68_122
GGACACCGACGCCATCCTCGACACGCTCGTGGAGATGGGGACGCTCAGCCCCGAGGCCGACCGCGAGGTGATGTCGAACGTGATGGAGCTGGCCATCGCCGACGCCCGCGGCGAGGAGATAGAGCAGTACCGCGTCCAGCAGATAATCCAGCAGGTCGAGGACACCATCTACGAGTTCCCACTGCGGTTGCCGCCCAACCTCGCATTAGTGCTGCGGGTCGCCACCGTCGTCGAGGGGGTCTGCGTGACGCTGGACCCCGAGTTCGACTTCATCGCCGTCGCCACCGACTACCTCGGCGAGCAAGGGTACATCGAGGAGAGCGCCCGCGACGACGTCGAGGACCGGGTCGGCGAGTTCCAGGACCTCGGCGAGTCGCTGGTGCGAGTGCCGCCGAAGCTCGAGCGCACCCTCGACAGCGTCGAGCGGGGCGACGTCACCGTCCAGTTCGAGGTCGCAGACGACGAGCGCGCGCTGGACCGGCTCGCAAAGCGGCTGATCCTCGGCGGCCTGCTGTCGGCAACGGTGATGGCCTCGGCGGTACTCTTTGCCTTCTCGACGCCGCTGGGCGGTCGTTCCGCAAGCGCCGCGGCATCCGGGCGACCCCGCAGTTCACCCGCCAGCAGATGCGACAGCGGCGCGACGAGTGACAGTGATTGCTGTGACCCGCTACCGGTACGACCGCCCGGGATCGAGCGGTCGATCCGGCACTGACGCACAGCAGTCACGGTGGGCGGCGCGCTTTTGGACCGCGGCCCCGTCCGGTGTGTATGCAGATTGAACCGTTCGCGCTCGAGCGCTTCTTCGCCGAACACGAGGCCGACGCCGACCTGATGCTCGCCGAGAGCGGCGTCCGACCGCTCCCGGCGGGCCGCTTCGACACCGACCCCGGCGAACTGGGCTACGTCATCCCGACGGCCGGCGACCCCGAGTTCCGGGCCGAGGTGGGCGCGCTCCACGACCGGTCGGCCGCCGAGACGCTGTTCACCTGCGGGACACAGGAAGCAAACTTCCTCGCGTTCCTCGCGGCGGTCGAGTCACACGCCGTCGTCGTCACGCCCACCTACGGCTCGCTGACCGCCGTGCCCCGGGCGGTCGGCGAGGTGACCGAGGTGCCGCTGGCCGACGGCTGGCGGCTCGACCCCGAAGCGGTGACGGAGGCCCTGCGGCCCGACACCGACCTCGTGGTCGTCAACAACCCGAACAACCCGACTGGCCGGTACCACGACGAAGAGCGGATGCGGGCGGTCTACGAGGCCTGTGCCGACAACGACACCTACCTGCTGTGCGACGAGGTGTACCGCCTGCTGGCCGACGAGCCCCGACCGCCGGTCGCGGGCCTCGGCCGGCACGGGGTTTCGACGGCCGGCGTCTCGAAGTCGTTCGGCCTCGCCGGCTTGCGGTTCGGCTGGCTCTGCGGGCCCAAGGCCGTCGTAGAGGCGGCCGAGCGGTGGAAGGACTACACCACCATCTCGCCGCCCAAATTCGGCCAGCACGTCGCCCGGCAGGCGCTCAACCGCCGCGAGGAACTGCTCGCGGAGAACCGGGCGCTCGCCGCCGACCACCGGGCCGTCGTCGCAGAATTCCTCGCCGAACACGGGCTAAGGTGGTCGGACCCGGACTGCGGCGTCAACGCGTTCGTCGAGGTGCCGGACGGCTTCGACGGCGGCAAAGCGTTCTGCCGGCGACTGGTGGCCGAGGAGTCGGTCGTGCTGGCGCCCGGCGAGGCGTTCGACCGCCCCGGGTGGTTCCGTCTCGGCTACGGCCTGCCGCGCGAGGAACTGGAGGCGGGGCTGGAGCGGGTGGGCGCGTTCCTCGAGCGGCACACCTGAACCGGCCGACTCCGGGACGGCGCGCAGACGCGTTACTTTTGAACCCCGACCGCCTACCGATCGGCGTGACATACGAGGCGGTGTTGTTCGACGTCGACGACACACTCTGTCGGTACCGGCGGACGGGCGACGAACTGCTGGCGGCGGCCTTCGAGCGGACCGGCGTCGACCCGTTCATCGCGCTGGAGGAGTACCACGACCGCTATCCCGAGTTCGTCGACGACAGCGACTCCGTGATCGACCTCCGGGCACAGTGCTTTGCGGCCATCGCCGAGGAGAAGGGCCGCGACCCGTCGGTCGGCCGCCGCATCGCGGCGGTGTACGCCGACGAGCGCGACCACGGCAACGTCGAGCCGCTCGCGGGCGTCGAGACGGCACTCGATGCGCTCGACGATCTGCCGCTGGGCGTTGTGACCAACGGCGCCCCGGAGATGCAGTCGGCGAAACTGGAGGCGCTCGGGCTGTCCGAGGCCTTCGACGTAGTGGTCCACGCCGGCTACGACACACCAGCGAAGCCCTCGCCGGCGCCGTTCGAGGCCGCGCTGTCGGCGCTGTCGGCCGTCTGGCTGGCCGAGGGCACCAACTCCCCGGAGCGGCCGACGCCCGAGCCGGACCACGCCATCTCGACGCTCGCGGAACTGCCATCGGTAATCCGGCAGTAGGTCACGCTCGGCGCCGTCACTCCGCGGGCGTGACGTCGGTGACAGTGCCGACGCCCTTCGAGCGGCCCTCCCGGAAGACGAACCGCTGGCCCTCCTCGACGGTGTAGGGGCGGAACTTGAACCGGACGGTCGCGGCGCCGCTGTCGCCGGGCAGCAGCTGGCCCTCCTCGGGGTGGATGGAGACCGTCTCGCTCACTGTCTCGAGGTGGACCACTGGCTCGTAGCCGTCGTGGATGCGGGTCGGGTGGTTCAGCACCATCACCTCGGCGGTGAACTCCCGGACCGGCGTCGGGTCGGCCGACCGCGGCAGGAGCACCATCCCGCGCTCGAGGTTCGCCTCCTCGATTCCCTTCAGCGCGATGCCGACGATGCGGCCGGCCGAGGCCGACTCCACGCGGTGGTAGTGCATCTCGATGGAGCGGACCTCTACCTCGCGGAAGCTCCCGTCGGCCAGCGGCCCCACGAGCAGTTCGTCGCCCGCCTCGACCGTGCCCGACCGGACCGTCCCCGAGGCCACCGCGCCGACGCCGGTGACGTTGTACGTCCGGTCAATGTACATCGAGAACTCGCCCTCCGTCTCGCCGGTCTTCGGTAGCCGCTCGAACAGCTCGTCCAGCACCGGCAGGCCCTCCATCGTGACCGCGCTCGTCGTCACGACGGGGACGACCTGCTCGTTTATCTCCTCGAGTGCGGCCTCGACGCCGTGCCGTTCGACCGACAGCGGCGCCCGGTCGGCGTCACGGAGCAGCCGCTCTATCTCCCGTTCAACCTCCTCGACCCGCTCCTGGGGGACCATGTCGGTCTTCGTGACCGCGACGACGGTCGGCAGTTCCGTCGCAAGCAGGATGCCGAGGTGCTCGCGGGTGGTCTTGGTGGGGCCGTCGTCGGCGGCGACCACCAGCAGGCCGTAGTCGAGTTTCTGGCCGACCAGTCCGCGGATGGTTGTCCGGAGCCACGGCTCGTGGCCGACGGTGTCGACGAACGACACTAGGCGGTCGGACTCCTCGACGACCCGGGCGCGGTCGGACTTGCGGTGGGGATTGTCCATCCGGACGGCGCCCTCGCCGTCGAAGCCGTACACGCCGTACGAGAGGTCCGCCGACAGCCCTCGCTCCATCTCGTGGGGCTGGACGTCGAGGAAGCTCCGGGTGCCGCCCTGGCCGTCGTCGGGGTCGCCGGTGACGAGCGACCCCACAAGCGTCGACTTGCCGTGGTCGACGTGGCCCGCCGTGCCGACCACGATGTGGTCGTCGTCAACGTCCAGCACCGCCCCCTCCTGCAGCGTCGCAACGCCGACCAGCCCCTCGGCGTCGTCGCCGCCGCAGTGGCCCCGCTCAACGGTCGAGCCGTCGGCGCTGACGCCCCACGTCTGGACATCGTCGATGTGGGCGCCGGCCTCCTCTGCGATGAGCGACAGCACGTCCATCGACTCGGAGAACGCCCCCGGGTCGATGCCGGCGATGCCGCCGTCGTCGGTGACGCCGACAACGTAGGTGGCCTCGCCGTCGCCCGACAGCACGCGATGTCGCAACTGGGCGACGAGCGATTCGAGACGCCCATCAGTAAGGTGAACCGAGCGCGTGAGCCGTTCCTTGAACTCCACGCTGCCGCCCTCCCGTTCGCCGGCCTTGAGGGCCCGCTGGAGCGCGGCGCGGTCGGCGCTCATCCTGAACGGTGGTTGCGACCACACCGCTAAAAGCGTTCCCCCGGAAGGCGCCGGTGAGGCTGCGGGTTTCGGCAGGAACGACCGGGTTCGGGAACGTAGCTCGCCGGAGGGGTGGCCGTCTATGAGTCCGCTCGCACCCGCTCGAGCGCCTCGAGGAAGCCGTCGGCGAAGGCGGCCTCGGTCACCTCGTCGGCGGCCGCCAAGGCAACGTCGTCGGCGTTGGCGACCGCGAACGAACGGCCGGCGACCGCGAAGGCGGCGGCGTCGTTCTCGGAGTCGCCGACCGCGACGAACGACTCCGGCGGGCGCTCCAGCAGTCGGGCCGCCGTCACCAGTCCCGTCCCCTTGTCGACGTCGGGCGACTTGACATGGTAGGCGTAGCCGGTGTCGACCACCTCCAGGCCGTGGGCGGCGGCCGCCGTCTCCAGCGGTTCCAGCGGTCGCTCCCGGGAGACGGCGACCTCGGTCTCCCGCCAGCGGTTCACAGTGTCGACAGCCCCCCACCCGAGGTCGTGCCCTGCCTCCCGGTAGTCGGCGGCAACGGCCTCGGCGGCCGCCCGGTCGCCGTTGTACGCCACCTCGTCGGCGTCCTCGACGTACACCGCGCCGCCGTTCTCGGCGACGACGTTCTCCGGCACCCCGAGGAACTCACACAGCCCGACCGGGTACGGGAACGACTTCCCGGTCGCGATCACGACGGGCGCCTCCCACGCCCGCAGGGCGTCGAACACGCGCGGGTCGACCGACTTGTCCGGACGGGTGAGCGTGCCGTCGATGTCAACGGCCAGCGGCGGGACCATACACCGGGTTC
This sequence comes from Halobacteriales archaeon SW_5_68_122, assembly GCA_003022815.1. The sequence goes on from PXSL01000075.1 coordinate 4,970, forward strand.
GGCCGCCGCAGGTATCAAGCCTGCCGCCGACCTACCGGGTCGCATGTCGGTCTCCCACGCGGTCGGCGACGTGTACGCCGTCGACCCGCGGCTGATGGGCACGCCCGGCGCGCTCACGCTGTACGTCGTCGACGCGCCGGAGCCGGCCATCGTCGACACGGGCTCGGCGAACTCCCCCACCCACATCTACGAGGCGCTCTCGGAGCTGGACATCGACCGCGAGGCCGTCGCGCACGTCCTCGTCACACACGTCCATCTCGACCATGCCGGCGGCGCCGGCCACCTCGCTGAACGACTGCCAAACGCCACCTTCCACGTCCACGAGCGGGGGTACCCCTACCTCACCGACGCCGAGGAGCTGGCCAGCCTGAAGCGCAGCGTCGACAGAGCGATGGGCGTCGAGGACGCCTACGGCCAGCCGAAGCTGCTGGACGCCGAGCGGTGTCGGGTCGTCTCCGGCGGCGAGTCGGTCGACCTCGGCGACCGGAAACTGGAGCTCGTCGACGCGCCGGGCCACGCGCCGCACCACTACGCGGCGTTCGACTCCGCGACCGGGGGGCTGTTCTCCGTTGACGCCGCCGGGATGCACCTGGCGGGCGAGATGCGGCCGACCACGCCGCCGCCGGGGTTCGACCTGGAGGCCAACCTCGAGACGGTCAAGCGGCTCCGGGCCTTCGAGCCGTCCATCAACTTCTACGGCCACGTCGGGCCCGGCGGCGACGACGCCGTCGCCGAGTTGGACCGCTACGAGAGGATGCTCCCGGAGTGGGTCGAGACGGTCGCAGAGCGCCGAGAGGTCCACGGCGACGACGTCGCCGCCATCGTCGGGTCGCTCGCGGGCCGCTGGCAGAGCCCGACCGTCGAGCGGGACGTGGCGGGCGTGATGCACTAC
>PXSL01000075.1:5914-9833 GCA_003022815.1 Halobacteriales archaeon SW_5_68_122
CGCCCCGAGGCCGCCCGCCGCCGACACGAGGCCGGCGTCGAGTTCCCGGCTCCACAGCGCGACGAGACACAGCGCCGCGAAGGTGCCGAAGCCGACGGCATAGTAGATGAACTGCGTTACCTCGCCGAACGTCACGAACAGGCGGGGCGTCAGCGCGATCATGACCGGGAAACACGGCAGCGCGACGGCGCCGGCCTGCCGGACCCGGCCGGCGGTGACGGCCGTCTCGGCGGCGTCGGTCCAGGCCGTCGCTGCCACCAGTAGCGCGAGGATGGACGACGCCAGCACGAAGTGCAACGTCAGCACGACGACCGAGTAACCGAAGACGAACTGCCTGACGAGGACGGTGAAGGCGCCGAACAGCACCTGCACCGGCGTCAGGAAAAGTGCCCCGAGCGTCGCATAGCGGACCCGGCGGGACCGGCCGCCGCGCCAGGCGGCCGCCGTCGAGGCGACGATGAGGATGCCCGTCACCATCGCCACCAGTCGGTGGGACCACTCGATGAACGACATGAAGTTCGCGGGGAACTCGCAGGTCAGGCCGGCCCCGGCGGTGGCCGTCACCACCCCCACGAGCGCCGTCGCCGCAGTCGTGACGGTCGTCCCGAGCAGCAACCGGCGGAAGTCCATACTAACGCTCGGGACCGCGTGATTTTATACCCCGCGGAACCGGGCGAGGGGACGCTCCGGCGGGCGGCGACACGCTTCGGTGGGCGGTGGTACCTCTGGCGGGCGGCTCGACCGCTCAGAGCACCACTGGTATCTTTACCCCGGCCATAGGGACGAACACGAAGACGGCGCAGACCAACCCGATGACGACGTTCGCGGCCCACGACCGGCTGCCGTCGTACCGCTGGAAGCCGCCGGGAAAGACGTTGTCCTGGGTGTAGGTCTGCCCGTCGACGGTGTACTCGTAGGTCACCACCGGGCTGTAGGACGTGTCGCCGTCGTCGTCGGTGTTGATGTCGATGTCCGTCGACTGGACGGTCGCCCCGGTCGGCTGGTTCTCCTGGACCGCGGTGTGGTGGCTCACCGTCGGCGCGACGCCAATCGCCCCGAGAAAGCCGCACACGACGAACAGCACCACGATGCTCCCCACGCCCTTCCTGTCCGTGCCGGTACCCAGTCGGGTCGCGTATTAACTGCTTTCCTGTCTCGGCACTTGTTCCGACGGTACTGTGCCGTCGGGTACCTTTTTGGGGCCGCTGGACGCGTAGCAGGTATGGGACTGGACGAGGATTCACTCGAGTACCACCGAACGGACCCTCCAGGAAAGCTCGAGATTTCGACCACGAAGCCGACCAACACCCAGCGCGACCTCTCCTTGGCGTACTCGCCCGGCGTCGCCGCGCCCTGCGAGGAGATCGCCGACGACCCCGGCGAGGCGTTCACCTACACGACTAAGGGCAACATGGTCGGGGTCGTCTCCAACGGCACGGCCGTGCTCGGGTTGGGCGACATCGGCGCCCAGGCCTCGAAACCGGTCATGGAGGGCAAGGGCGTGCTGTTCAAGCGGTTCGCCGACATCGACGTCTTCGACATTGAGCTCGACCAAGACGACCCCGAGGACGTCATCGCCTCCGTCGCGGCGATGGAGCCGACGTTCGGCGGCATCAACCTCGAGGACATCAAGGCGCCGGAGTGCTTCGAGATCGAGTCAACGCTCCGCGAGAGAATGGACGTGCCCGTGTTCCACGACGACCAGCACGGCACCGCCATCATCTCTGGGGCCGCGCTGTTGAACGCCGCCGACATCGCCGACAAACAGCTGGACGAGCTGGAGATCGTCTTCTCGGGAGCCGGCGCCTCCGCCATTGCCACCGCCCGGTTCTACGTCTCGCTGGGCGCCGACCGGAACAATATCACGATGTGTGACTCCTCAGGCATCATCACCGAGGCCCGCGCCGAGGCCGACGACGTCAACGAGTTCAAAAAGGAGTTCGCGAGCGGCCGCCCGGAAGGCGACCTGGCCGACGCCATGGCGGGCGCGGACGTGTTCATCGGCCTGTCGGTCGGCGGCATCGTCAGCGAGGAGATGGTCCGCTCGATGGGCGACGACCCCATCATCTTCGCGATGGCAAACCCGGACCCCGAAATCGGCTACGAGGAAGCCAAGGCCGCCCGCGAGGACACCGTCATCATGGCGACCGGCCGCTCGGACTATCCCAATCAGGTCAACAATGTCCTGGGATTCCCGTTCATCTTCCGCGGGGCGCTGGACGTTCGGGCGACCGAAATCAACGAGGCGATGAAGGTGGCCGCCGCCAAGGCGCTGGCGGAACTGGCTCGCCAGGACGTCCCGGACGCCGTCGTGAAGGCCTACGGCGACCAGCCGCTGCAGTTCGGCCCCGAGTACATCATCCCCAAGCCACTGGATCCCCGCGTCCTCTTCGAGGTTGCGCCAGCCGTTGCCGAGGCAGCCATGGAAAGCGGCTGTGCTCGCCAGGAACTGAACACCGAGGAGTACGTCGAGCGGCTGGAGGCCCGGCTCGGCAAATCCCGAGAGATGATGCGGGTAGTCCTGAACAAAGCCAAGAACGACCCCAAACGGCTCGTGCTGGCGGAGGGCGACGACGAAAAGATGATCCGCGCCGCCTACCAGCTGATCGATCAGGGCATCGCCGAGCCGGTGCTCCTCGGCGACAAGACGGAGATATGGAGCGAGGCCGACCGGCTGGGGCTGGACTTCGAGCCCGAGATCGTCGACCCGGAGTCGGAGAACCTCGACCCATACGCCGAGCGGCTGTACGAGCTTCGTAAGCGGGACGGAACCACCCGACGCGAGGCCGACGAACTCGTCGAGGACGGCAACTACCTCGGGAGCGTGATGGTCGAGATGGGCGACGCCGACGCGATGCTGACGGGACTGATGCATCACTACCCCTCGGCACTACGGCCGCCGCTGCAGATAATCGGGACGGCCGACGACGCCGACTACGCCGCCGGCGTCTATATGCTGACGTTCAAGAACCGCGTGGTGTTCGTGGCCGACGCCACCGTCAACCAGGCCCCCGACGAGGACATCCTCGAGGAGGTGACGAGACAGACCGCCGAACTGGCCCGGCGGTTCAATATCGAGCCACGGGCGGCGCTTTTGTCGTACTCGGACTTCGGCAGCGTCGACGACGAGGGCACTCGCAAGCCGCGAGAGGCGGCCCGCCGACTCCGCTCCGACCCGGCCGTCGACTTCCCCGTCGACGGCGAGATGCAGGCCGACACCGCCGTCGTCGAGGAGATGCTCTCGGGCACCTACGACTTCTCGAAACTCGAGGACCCGGCGAACGTACTGGTGTTCCCGAACCTTGAGGCCGGCAACATCGCCTACAAGCTCCTCCAGCGACTCGGCGGCGCCGAGGCCATCGGCCCGATGCTCGTCGGCATGGACAAGCCCGTCCACGTGCTACAACGCGGCGACGAAGTCAAAGATATCGTCAATCTCGCCGGCGTCGCCGTTGTTGACGCACAGGACGACGAAAGGTAGCCGGCCGCGAGCGCAACAAGCGGTTTTTCACCCACGTTTTCCGGCGAGCGGGTCCCAACGCGACTCCGAGTCGGAAAAACGTGGAAGCCAGGGACATCGTCACCCTCGCCGGATTGCCGTCGTCAACGCACAGGACGACGAAAGATAGCCGGCCGCGATTGACGCTTTCATCCGCGTCGCTCGGCGAGCAAAATGTGTAGCGCTGCGCGCCGTCAGTCGTCGACCGTCGGTGCGCCGTCGGGCTCCTGTGGAGACTGCTCGCGCTCGGCGTCGGCGGCGACCGGCGAGACGTCGTAAATGGACGCGTGCAGGTCCGAGAGGACGTATACCAGACCGATCAGCGCGAGGACGCCGACGGGCAGGAGTAGCAGCGGCGAGATTCTGAGGTAGCCCCACGTCAGGAGGAGCACCGCGGCCACGGCGGCGACGGTCAGCGCG
>PXSL01000076.1 GCA_003022815.1 Halobacteriales archaeon SW_5_68_122
CCGCGGCGTCGAGGTCAGCATCGACGCGCTGGGCGTCGCCGAAACCTGCCGCAACTCCGTGAACTCCCTCTGTAAGGGCGGCCAGAACCTCCAGATCGGTCTCACCACGAGCGAGGAGGAAGGCGAGGTGTCGCTGCCCGTTGACACCATCGTCATGGACGAACGGGAGTTCGTCGGCTCGTTCGGCATGCCGCCCCACGAGTACGAGGAAATCTTCTCGATGATGGAGCAGGACAAAATCGACCCCGGCCGAATCGTCTCTGAGACCGTCTCCCTGGACGAGGTGCCCGACGTCATCGCCTCGATGGACGACTACGACACCGTCGGCATCCCCGTCTGCGACGAGTTCTAATCACTCTTTACACGGCGCGCCTGCGGCTTCTGCGAGCAGGCCGTCGGCCCGCTCGCACGGTCCGAGGAACCTCCGGTCCCTCGCTACCCGGCAAAAAATCCATGCGAATCGCCGAAGGCGCCTCTCGAACCACTTCGATGAAAAATAGCGCTTCCCTTTGGCCGCGGCCCTCCGGGCCGCGTAGTCGGTCATCGTCCTCAGAACCGCTTTGTGCTTCTGATGGGCTTGGAAATCGCCTTCGGCGATTTCAGACCGCTACCAGACTCGGCCCTCCAGGCCTCATCCGGCGAACCGCTCGCTCCCTGCGGTCGCTCGCGGAGCCCGGCTTTCCTTGGACAGCCCTGCGCCACCTCTCCGGTCACCGGTCCAGCGAATCCAGCACCTTGGGCACGTAGAACGTCGTCTCCGGGTCCCGGAGGCGCTCGACCGGCATCCATCGGGCGACGTGCTCGGTGTTGAACTCCGGTTCGACGAAGGTGAACGACTCGCGGTCGTAGGGCCAGTCCTCGACGACCGCTCCCTGGTAGACCCGCCACACTTCGTGGCCCGTCTCCCCGTCGTAAGTGAACACGCGCTCAAGCGTGTCGACAAACGTAGGATCCGCGAACTCGACCCCCAATTCCTCGTCGAACTCCCGCACGACGGCGTCCCGGCTGTGCTCGCCGAACTCGACCCCGCCGCCGAGCAGCCGGTAGAACGTCTCGCCGGTGCTCGGCAGTTCGTCCTCTTGGACGAGGAGTTCGTCGCCACGGAGGGCCGCTCCCAGCGCGACGACGCGTATCTCCGAGGGCATACGGGTGTTTCTCATCGATAGGTCTCCCAGACATAGGTTTTCCGTTCATATGTCCGCGATCGCACGCTGTCCGATGCTCGCCGACGCCACCCCCAGGAGTTCTCGGCCGGGAAACCTCGTCCCGCTACGTTTCGTTCGGACGGCTAACGCGTCCGCCCCGGCCCGCTCTCGAACCATTCCATTTTATTCCCCGGCGGAGAACGGCGAGTCATGGATACGGAAATCATCACCGAGTCGCTGGGGGAGTCTGGTCTCGTCGGCGTGGCGACGGTCGTCGTCGGCATCCTCATCCTTGCAAGGGAGAACCGCCGAGCGGCTGTCGGCGCCATCGCCGTCGTCGTCGGCTACGCCCTCGTCGGTCACGGCCTTATGGAATCGTTCCTCAGGTCGATGGGCATGGAGTACGAGGATCTGTTCTAGTCGCGCTGCCAGATGTAGACGGCGAGCGCGGCCAGCCCGCCGAAGAATGTTACTGCCGTCAGCCCCGCGACGACGACCGCCCATAGCGCCGCATTGTCGTTGCCGCGGTTCGTCGCATCGTTATAGACGAAGTACCCCAGCGCGAGCGGAATGAGGAGCCCAATGATGAGCCCGATAAGGAGGATTATCAGCAGTTCCGGGCCGCCGGGGACGCCGAACTGGAGAGGCAGCATGGTTGGGTTCACTCCGGCCGGGAGCAAAAACGCTCCGGAGACGTTCAGCCGCCGTCGGAGTCTCGCGCCCGGTGCTCGCTGATGAGGCGGTCCAGTTCCTCGGCCTTCCGCTCGCGGCGGCGCTCTTCGGCCCGCTGCTCCCAGTCGTCGATGACCGCCTCGACGTCGCTCTCCTTGGTGACCGCGAGTTCGTCTATCTCCCGGATAGTCGCCTCCTCTGCCGGGCCGACCGGCACCTCGTTCTCGAACAGTAGCCGGTCGGCCTGCTCGGAGAGACCGCCCTCCCGAAGGACGACACGCGGCTCCATGTCGGCGAGCAGGCGGGCCGTCGAGCGGCCCGCGCCGCTGGCGTCCCGCAGATAGACCACGTCGCCGGCCGCGATGCCGTAGGCCTTGTCGGCGGCCTCGATGGCGTCGGTCGTGAACTGCTCGACGGGCTTGACCGGCACGAGGTCCTGCTTTTCGGCGGCCACGTCGGCGAAGTTCGAGTGGTCCAGCTTCCACAGTTCCTTGAGCCGCTCGAGCTTGGCGTCCAGCTCCTCGTTTTCGGACTCGGCATCCGACAGTTCGCGTTTCAGCCGCTCGTTCTCCCGCTCGAGGCGGGTCACCTCGCGGCGCTCGCGGGCCTCCTTGCGCTCCTGGCGGCGCGCCTCCGACAGTTCCGATTCGAGTTCCTCGACCCGCTTGTCCTTCCGCTCGATGGTGTCCTCGAGGTCCTCGATATGGCCCTCCAGCCGCTCGATGCGGGCCTCCAGCCGCTTTATTTTCTTTTCCTCGGCGGTCAGCTCCCGCGGGTCGTGCTCGGTCGACTCCTGCTCCGATTCGTCCTCGTCGGTCAACTCCTCGACGACGGCTTCGACGCTCGTCTCACCCGAAAGTACGCGGGCGATGACCTCGCCGCGCTCCAGTTCCGCCGGTGTCTTGGCGGCGATCCGCTCGAACTGCGCCTCGTAGTCGTCGAAGGCGAAAAGCGCCGCCGCTAGCGCGTCCCGCTCGTGGTCGTTGTCGTAGGCCTCGTTGCGGGTGCGGTGGAGCTTCTCGTCGACCGGCAGGTCCCGCTCGGGCGCCCAGCCGCCGGCGTCGAAGCTCCGGCGGATCTTCTCGACGGTTTCCGGCATCGGCTCGACGTCGGCCGCCACCAGCATCGGCCGGCCGTGCTCGATTATCCACTCGATGACCTCGGCGGTGTCGGCCGTCCGGGTCGACCACACGTCCAGCGTCGAGCCGTCGAGGTCCAAGAGCGCGACCGCGGTCGTCGTCCCGGGGTCGATGCCGACGACGACGTGGTCCCGTCGCGTGGCGAGCGGGCGGTACTCGATGCCGTCGCGGCGCTCCCGCTCGATTTCTACCCGGACGTCGCCGGAGCGCCGCTCGGAGACTGGGAGCTCGGCAGGCGTGGCCTCCACCTCGAACAGCGCCTGCGAGAAGCCGCCGTACTTCTCGATGACGTCCCGCTCGAACTCGAGACCGGCGGCCTCCAGTTCCGATTCGACCTCGCGGGCGGCCCGTTTGACGGAGCCGTGGATGCGCCGGGTGAAACGGTCCTCGCTCCAGCCGCCACCGCCGCCAGTCGAGCGGCCGCGGGCCACCTTTAATTCCGTCGTGTCGGTGAACGCCGACACCTCGTAGCCGACGTTGCGCGCGGCGAGGCGAGCGGCGGCCTCGGCCTCCTCCATCGCCGGCTTCCCGTAGGGCACCCCGTGGCGGGCGGCGACCCGCGAGAGCGGTTCGGGCTGCTTGTCGCCCGTCACCTGCACGAGCTTCGTCCCGCTCGGCAGTTCCCGCAGGAAGGCAATGAGTGCGCCCTTGTCCTCGGCGGGCGGAGCTTCCGCCGGCTGACCACGTCGCGCTCGATACCCTCGCCGTCGGTGGTGACGACGGCGTAGGAGGGCGCGTCCCCCCGGACGTCGCCGCTCTGGACGTCCACCCCGAAGATGAGCGAGTCGAGCGCACTCGTGCGGGTGCTCACGGCCACGGGTAGGGGTGGGTCGAGTATAAGCTCCGCGCCGAAAGGGCGATAATGTTTAGACAAGGGATTGAGGAATCAGGAAAGCCCTCGCGGCGCTCGCCCTTTCAGTCCGCCAGGACCCGGCCGGTCAGCCGGCAGAAACGGACCCACCAGGCGGCCCGTATCTGAACACCGCCGGAAGCACCGTTGCGGCCACCGCCGTTCCGGGAACGGCTTTTTTGTCTCCCCGTGACGACCTCCGGCCGATGGCACGATACTTCGAGGACCTCGAGGCGGGCGACGTGTACGAGCCCGACGGTCGCTACGAGTTCGACGCGGCGAACATCAAGGAATTCGCCGAGCAGTACGACCCTCAACCGTTCCACCTCGACGAGACGGCCGCCGAGGAGTCCGTCTTCGGCGGGCTGGCGGCGTCCGGCTGGCATACCGCCGCGGCGTGCATGCGGCTGCTGGTCGACGGCTTTCTGGACCCCGAGACGTCGATGGGCGCGAGCGGCGTCGAGGAGCTACGGTGGATCGAGCCGGTAGAGCCGCCCGGAGATGGGCCACGTCCGCATGATGCTGACCGGCTACGACCAGGACGACGACCCGGTCATCGAGTGGACCTCGACGGGCATGTACCGCCGGCGGAACCCCGGGGGGTAGTCGCCGGCGAACTGCGGCATCGAGCGGTCGCTGGCGCGCGCGCTACTCGATGGCCGCCCGGTATTGCGCGATGGCGTCGTCCTCGGCGGCGCCGTCGAAGGCCACCGACCCGTCGACCAACACCGTCACCCGGTCGAAGGCCGGGCCGAACGCCCCGACGTTGTGCGTCGAGACCACGACACAGCGGTCCTCGCCCGGATACGCCGACAGGAAGGAGATGATGCGCCGCCGGGAGTGGTCGTCGACGTCCGTCAGCGGCTCGTCCAGAAGCAGGAACGTCGGCCGTTTGACCATCGCCAGCGCGAGGTCGAGCTTGGTTCGGAAGCCGCCGGAGAGGTCGTCGGCCTTCCGGTGAGCGGCGGGGTCGAGCCGCAGCTCCTCCAGTAGCGTCTCCGTCCAGTCGGCCGGCGGCGGGTCGGCGGCGAACGACCGGAACACCGAGAGGTTCTCCCGGACGGTCAGGTCCGGGTAGAACCGCGGCACCTGGAAGCCGACGCCGACGGGGACCGACGGCCGCCGGACCCGGCCGTCGGTCGGCCGGGCCAGCCCCGACAGCAGGTGAAACAGCGTCGTCTTCCCGGACCCGTTCGGGCCGACGAGGCCGTGGAACGTGCCGACCTCAACGTCAGCGGACACCTCCGACAGCGCCGTCACCCCGTCGTAGCGCTTGGTGACGCCCTCGACGATGAAGCCGTCACTCATGGACACCACCCCGCTCGTAGTACCGGATGGCAACGCCGAGCAGCAGTACCGCGGCGCCGGACGACGCCGCCATCCACAACAGGTACTCCGAGTAGAACGACAGCGACCCGCCCCGGAGCATTGTCCCCCGCAGCGTCACCAGCGAGTAGTGGGTCGGCAACGACCGGGAGATGGTCTTCCGAACCGCCGAGTAGAAGCCGACGGGGTACACGAGCCCCGACAGCGTGAGCACCCCCACTGCCAGCCCGAGGTTGACGAACACCGCCGCCTGCCGGAGTCGCATGAAGAACAGCACCGCGAGGCCGGCGGCCGCCATGTAGAGAAAGGACAGTCCCAGGACGGCCAGCGTCTCGACGCCGAGGGCGTCGAAGCCGTACCCGTAGTAGCGGGCCGCCGCCGACGCCGTCGCCGCCGGCACGACCACCAGGACGCCGTAGAACAGTAGCTTGCTGGCAACAACCAGCTCCAGCCGGGTCTCAGTGCGGAGCCGGTCCATCACGCGGCGCTCCTCCCGGACCTGGTAGGGTAGATATACCAGCGCGTAGAGCACGACCAGCGCAAACAGCGCCGACGGGAGCATGAACTCCGAGAGCGTGCGCTCGGTGCCGACGCTCTCCTGCTGGAAGGTGACGTCGGCGGGGGCGACGGTGTCGAGGCCGGCCTCTAGCTGTTCGAAGGCCAGCGAGGCGGGGTCCGAAAGCGGCGCGTTGGCACGGTCGGTGACGACGGTCACCGTCACCTCGGCGTTCTCGTCGCCGAGGTCCGGCGGGACGACGAACACGAGGTACACCTCCTCACGCTGCATGGCGTCAACGGCCGACTCCCGGTCGTCGTAGGCGACGGGTTCCGAAAAGAAGCTGACGGTGCCGCGGACCAGTTGTACGTCGGTCTCGGCCGTCGCGTCGTCGGCTGGCGTGACCGCCACCGGGATGTCTTGGGGGATGGTCTGCTGGTAGACCGAGGTGCCGGCCGCAAGTGCCGCCGGCACGACCACGAGCAGGACGACAAACAGCCCCAGGTTCCGCCGGAGCGTGATGGCCTCCTTCCGGAGGAGCGCGAGCGGGTCCACGCTACAGCCACGCGGCGAGGATCGCCGCGCCCTCGACGTCGCTGCGGTAGCTGATGGTGACGACCGACTCCGCCCGTTCGACGTCGATTTTCTGCAGTTCCCCGGCGACGGCCTCGTCGTCGATGTCGTTCTGCAGGAACGAGGCCACCGTCAGGGTGAACTCGTACATCTCGCGGGCGTCGTCAGCGTTCTCGGCCCGGAGGACGGCGTCGATCGCGACGTCGGGCCCGGCGGCGGTGTAGGCGACGGTGCCCGTCGCCGCCTTCTCGTAAGTGTCCAGCGAGACGATACTGGGGACCCGCTCGCTGTCGTCGGACGGCAGGTACGCCCGCGGGTCGTCGGTGGCGGCGGTGACGTAGGTGGTCCCCTCGGCGTCGTCGGCGGCCGCGTCCTCGAAGGCGTCGATCAGCGGCCCCGAGGCGGAGTTCCGGTCGGCGTGGACCGTCTCGATTGCCGCCTCGACGGCGCCGACGCTACCGATGGCGTACCGTCCCTCCGCGACGACACCGAGGTAGTCGGCCTCGTCGCCGTTGTCGCCCGGCTCGTAGACGGTGCCGCCCTCGTGGTCCCTCGCTTCGTACTCGAGGCCGGTCGCCGCCTCCATCGACTCGACGACGGTCGACTCGGTCCAGTCGGCCTCGACGACGTAGGCGGCGAAGTCCCCCCGCGGCTCGGCTGCCGGCCCGGCCGCCGCCGTAGGCCTCGAGCAGTCGGTCGGTGCCCTCGTGGTCGAACAGTGCCATATTGGCGCCGACGAGCACGCCCGTGTTGGAGGGCGCCTGCGAGCGGGGTTTTCCGGGGTCGACCGGTTCCGCCTCCTCGTCGTTACAGCCAGCGAGCCCCGAGAGCAGGGTTACCGCTCCGGCCGCCAGCAGTCGCCGTCGGCCGACCGGGTGGGTCCGGTCCATCGCCGGACACCACGGCAGGTCCGGTCAAAAGCTTTCGGTCACCCGGGAAACGGGACGTCGAGCTCGTCGCCGTCGTCGGGGACGAATGCACGGTCGCCGTCGAAGACCTCCCGGGCCTCCCGCTCAAGGGGGTCGGGGTCTCCCGCGTATCGGGAGGAGACGTGCACCAGCGCGAGGCACCGGGCGTCGGCCCGGTTGGCTATCTCGGCGGCCTGGACCGCCGTCGAGTGAGCCGTTCGGCTCGCACGGTCGGCGTTGTCCGAGGCGAAGGTGGCGTCGTGAATGAGCAGGTCGGCCCCCTCAGCGGCCTCGACGGTCGCGGCGGTCGGCCGCGTGTCGCCTGTGTAGGCGACGGTCCGGCCGGGCCGAGGGTCGCCGACCACCTGGTTCGGCTGGACGACCGTGCCGTCATCGAGTTCGACCGGCTCGCCGGCGTGGAGCCGCTGGAACTTCGGGCCGACCGGCACGCCCAGTTCCTCGGCGCGCTCGCGGTCGAAGCGGCCCTTGCGCTCGTCCTCGACGAGCGCGTAGCCGACCGAGCGGGCGTCGTGGTCGGTCTCGAAGGCCCGGACCTCGTACTCGTCGGCCGACAGCGCGGCGTCGCCGCCGCCAACGCCGTGTATCCGGACGGGGAAGTCGGGCCGGGCCCCCGTCGCGCCGACCAGCCGCTCGACGTCCGGCTGGGTGCCGCTCGGGACGTGGATCGCCAGCGGGTCGGTCCGCTCGTTGAAGTCCATCGTCTGCAACAGCCCCGGAATCCCGAGGACGTGGTCGCCGTGGAGGTGCGTGACGAAGACGTGGGAGACGGCGAAGCCGGTCCCGAACCGCATCATCTGCCGCTGGGTGCCCTCACCGCAGTCGAACAGAAAGCGGTCGCCCTCCCGGCGGAGGAGCACCGAACTCGTGTTCCGCTGAGTCGTCGGCACCGCGCCGCCGGTCCCCAGGAACGTCACGCACAGCGACATGCCCGGAGCAAACGGCGGCGTGGATAAACCGACTTCGGTGTCGGGACGGCGCCGACCCGGCGACGCCCGCTTCAAACGTGTTTGAACCAGTCGTCGTAGCCCTCGAGTTCGCCCGCCACGAGGTCGAAGAACTGCTGCTGTATCTCCTCGGTGATGGGGCCGCGCTTTCCGTTGCCGACCTCCGTGTCGTCGACGCTCCGGATGGGCGTCACCTCGGCGGCGGTGCCGGTGAAGAACAGCTCGTCGGCGGTGTACAGCTCCCCCCGCGAGATGGCGGCGTCGTCGTGGACGGTGTAGCCGAGGTCGCGAGCCAGCCGGATGGCGGTGTCGCGGGTGATGCCGTCGAGGATGGACTCGGCGAGGCCGGTCGTGTAGATCTCGCCGTCGTTGACCATGAAGATGTTCTCGCCGGGACCCTCGGCGACCTTGCCCTCTTTGTTGAGGACGATGGCCTCGACGTAGCCGTTCCGGCGGGCCTCCTCGCCGGCCAGCATCGAGTTGATGTACGGCCCCGTCGCCTTCACGTTGGTCGGAATCTGGCTGGAGGCGTGCTTGCGCCACGACGACACCATCACGTCGACGCCGTTCTCGATGGCGTCCTCGCCGAGGTAGGTGCCCCACGGCCAGCAGGCGACCATCGTCTCCGTCGGGCAGTCGGCCGGCGAGACGCCCAATTGGTCGTAGCCGTAGTAGACCAGCGGCCGGATGTAACAGGAGTGCAGTTCCTGGCGGCGAATCAGCTCGACCGTGGCGTCGGTTATCTCCCCGCGGGTGTGGGTTATCTCGTGGTCGAGCCGTCGACGGTGTCGTAACACCGCACGCCCTCGAACACCGCTGTGCCGTAGTGCAGCGAGTGGGTCAGCACGTGGGTCTGTGCGTCGTCCCAATCGACGAACTCCCCGTCCATCCAAATGGTATCGACGTCCATCTCCTCGAAGGACATACTCGACGTGTGGGCGCGCCCCGTAATGAGTGTTGCACACCGACCTTTTTGCACGGGTGGTCGCTGCGCGACCACCCGGCAAAAACGTCGATGAAAAAGACACGTCGGCCCTCCCTACGGTCGGGCCTCGGTCCCGCGCCTCACTTCGTTCGGCGCGGTGAACCCCTCGGTCACTTCGTTCCCTCGCGGATGCTGGACGAAAGACCGATATTCTGACTGCTCTGGCGTGCCATCAGTACATACGACGAAATCAAGCGCGCCGGGGGCGTTCGAGATCGTGTCGCGGCTGGTCACGGCGGTCGACGACGGGTATCGGGCCATTGGACGACCCCGCGTGCGGTCAGCCGAACCGCGCCAGCAGTTCCGCGCCCTCGACGTACACCAGGCCGTGCCGGTCGGCGTACGCGCGGGCGCCGGCCGGCGGCAGCGCATCGGCGCCCTCGTCGTCGAGCATCTCACAGACCACGACGGCGGGTTCGACGCCGGCGGCGTCGGCCAGCGCCACCCCGAGTTCGGTGTGGCCCTCCCGGTCGGCCAGCAGGTCCGGGGCGGCCCGCAGCAGGTGGACGTGACCGGGCGCGCGGAACCGCTCGGCGAACGCCTCCGGGCCCGCGTCGACGGCCCCGTGGGCGGCATCGCCGGCCATCGCCGTCGCGCGCCGGACCGCCGCGGCGGCGCCGCCCAGTTCTGAGATGGTCAGCGCGCGGTCCGCGTCGGTGATGCCGGTGAAGCTGTCGCGGTGGTTGACCGTCAGCGAGAACGACGAGCGGTCGTCGTACGAGAGGTCGTGTGACGCGGCGGCGGGGTGGTCGATGGTCTCCTGGACGAACGGCAGCCCCCACGTCGCACAGACGTCGTCGGGCAGGGCGACACAGACCAGTCCGCCGGCGTCGTTGCGCATACGGGCGACGTCGCCCGCGTCGACGGCGGCGGCCGGGTAGACGAGGTCGACCTCTCCCTCCCGGTCAGCGGCGTCGTGTATCAGCACCGGTTCGCCGGCGGCGAAGGCGGCGACGGCGGCCTCGACGCCCCGGCGGGCGCCGACGGTGTCACTGCTCCGAGACATGGATGGTGAGTTCGTCGTCGTCCTCGAGGTCCATCTCGTCGCGGAGCCGGTCGGGGGCGATGACCTCCAGCTGGTCCTCGCCGTGCAGAACGCCGGCCCGTAGGTGCGCTCGTCGTCTTCCCAGCCGTCGATGCCGATGGGGTCCAGCGCGTCCATCCGGGTGCGGGCGCGGACGCTCTCGTCGTCCAGGTCGACGTTGAGCGTCCCCTCGAACGGCTCGTAGCCCAGCCGCTCGCGGAACTGCCGCATGTAGCCCGACAGCGAGATGTAGTGGCGGCCCTCTCCCATGCCGCCGGTGACGGCGCCCGCCAACTCGACGTCGGCGTCGCCCTCGAACAGCCGCCGGTAGTCGGCGTACTCCCGCTGGAGGGCGCGCTCGCCGGCCTCGGTGACGGCGACGAGTTGTCCGTCTCCGGTCATCTTGCGCTCGACGTAGCCGGCGTCCTCGAGCCGCTGGAGCCGCCGCGATGCGGTCTGGTTCGACGCGTCCAGCCGGTCGGCCAGTGCCGCACACGTCACCGTCGTCCGACCCTCGAGCGCGCCGTCGAGGGCGATGAGCTTCAGCGTCGCCAGCTCGTCGTGCCCGACGCGCTCGGTTGTCCGTGTCATACCACCGGGTAGGGGACTACTCGGCATAAGCGTAACGAAGATGGTAAGCATTCCGGGAATGGAACGGGGCCGCGGTGGACCGCTTGTATCCGTGTCTAACGCTCGTGCAGTGAAGAACCCGTCGCTCCCGGCGTCTCTCTCGTTCACACGTACTACACTTCACGCTCGAAGTCGAATACAAAACCAGACAACTTCCGGCAATAATGACTTATTGGAGTATCCCCCGCGTAGGGTCAGATGGTAGACGGTATCTCATAACGGAATCTGCTACGTACTAGTGCGGCCGCGACGGCTGGACTCGGATTCGTCGGAACCGTGGCGGCCGAGGGCGAGACGGCCCCGCAGATAGGGAGCCAGATTCTCTGCGTCGACCCGACGGGCATCGAGGACCGGACCGCGACGGCATCGGCCGCCGAGCCGCTGCCGGAGCCGGCCACCGGTATCCAGCCCGGCTCGCCGCTGATCATCACCATCGAGAGCACCGGGATCTTCGGCTGCTCGGCGAGCTTCATCGGGGGGAATACGTCCACGACGCTGGACGACTTCGACGACGAGCGCGGGAACTCGCCGGTGTTCGACGGCGACCGCCACCCGCTGTACGTCGGCGCCGCGGGCCACTGCTTCCTCGCCGGCGGGAAGAACGCGACCGAGAACGCCAGGCGCGAGGGTGAAAGAGACGACAGCCTCCAGCCGGCCGACCGGCGGGAATAAAATCATCGGCAATGTACGGCATCAGCCGTTTATACTGACCATTCGATACAGTAAATGATGCGTGACAAAGACGAGTTGACGCGTCGCAGTCTGCTTCGAGCGAGTGCAGCAACGGCAGCCGGAATCGGCGGCGTCGGGACCGCCTCGGCGACGGAGACGACAGATGGCGACCTCGACCGCCGGGGGTCCGCCGAGCGGGTTCCCTGCCTGGAGGTCGAAGACGAGACCGAGACCGCGACCGTCGCTGGTGGCGTCCCCGAGCGGGCCAGCGGTATCCGCCCCGGGTCGCAGATGTTCATCACCTTCCTGGACGGCACGACCGCCGGCTGTACGGCCAACTTCGTCTGGCGGGACGGCGGCGGCGACCTCTACATCGGCGCGGCCGGCCACTGCTTCCTGCCGAGCGAACTGGACGTCTCAGTCTGTGCCGACTGCACCGTCGGCGGGACGACCGGCCTGACCTTCACCGGGACAACCATCGGCCTCGGTGACGTCGTCTACGCCCGGCAGGCGCTCCCGGGCGGCTCGGAGGTGGGCCACGACTTCGGCATCGTCCGCATCCCGTCGGGTGTTGAGGACGCCGTCGACCCCTCGTTGCCGCAGTTCGGCGGCCCCACCGGCGTCTCGAAGGAGGCCGTCCCGGCCGGCCTCCCGGTCAACCAGTACGGCGCCGGCGTCGCCAACGGCGAGGTGTTCCCGACGATGGGGTCGAACGGCGTCTCGGAGGGCGACCTCGGCACCTCGGAGTCGTGGTACGCCGCCATTCGCGCGTCGCCGGGCGATTCCGGGTCGCCGTTGGGGGCCACCGAGGCCGGGACGGGCGTCGAGGGCGGCGACGCCGCCGGCATCCTGACGCACCTCACCGCCACTGGCACCGCAGGCACGACGATGGGCCGCTGCGCGGAGATGGTCCAGCAGGACATCGGCCTCAGTATCGAGACGGTGCTCGCCGGCGAACGTTAGGAGGCGTAGGGGTTCGCCTCCCAGAACTCCGAACCGCCCTTCAGCTTCGGCACCCAGGTGTCCTCCTCGCGCGCCAGCAGCGCGACCCGCGACGCCTCGACGTCTCGCAACACGGGGTGGGTCGGCAGGTACTCGCCGACGGCTTCAGTGAACCCGACGACCGCCTCATGGTCCGGCATCACGTCGCGGTCCAGCCGGTCCCGGGAGTTGCCGACGTGCATGAACGCCTTCATCTCGACGAAGTCCGCGTCGGCGCGGTAGAACATCGCGGCGTACCACTCCGGGTGGTGGATGTTGTAGCCGGACAGCAGCGTCGTCCGCAGGACGGTCCGGGTGTCGTCCTTGTCGGCGAGGACGTCCAGCGTCTCGACGAGCCGGTCCCAGGCGTCGTCCTCGACGGCCTTGACCACCTCGCCGAACGTCTTCCGGTCGGGCGCGTCGACGCTGACGTACAGTTGCGTCGGGTCGCACGCCTCCAGCACCTCCGGACGGGTGCCGTTGGAGACCAGGAAAGTCGTGATTCCCCGGTCGCCGAACGCCTCGATGAGCTCCGGCAGGTACGGGTACAGCGTCGGTTCGCCGTCAAGCGAGATAGCGACGTGGCGCGGCTCCATGGCCTCCTCGAAGGCTTCCCGCGGCACGTCGTCGTTGCCGCCGAACCCGCTTAGGAGTTTACGCTGGAGGTCAATAGAGGCGTCGACGACGGCCTCGGGGTCGTCCCACTCGACGCCGTCGAGTTCGTAGGCGTGGCCGGTGTGGTCCCGCCAGCAGAACACACAGCGCTCGTTGCACTTGACGACGGGCGTCATCTGGATGCAACGGTGCGACTGGATGCCGTAGAAGGTGTTCTTGTAACATCGGCCCTCCCCGCGCAGGGCGTTGGCCGTCCACCCGCAGGTCTGGGCGGCGGTATGATTCTCGCTGTGGTAGTCCGGGTCGCTGACCTGCTTTGGCATGCCCTCGTATTGTGGCGGCGACGCACTAAAGACCGCGGTTCACCGTCTCGTTCACCCCGGTGGCACTACAGTTTGTGAAACGTTTGCGAGCCGAGCGGTCAATAGAGTACCCAAACGTTTACTTCGCTGGTGACTCTCACATATATCCTAAAACAATTTGTATCCTTTCTACAGAATCCTTTTGCGTCGGCCGGGGGGTTTCGGAATATGCTGCGAGGACTCGACGCCCAGGGGTCCGACGAGGACCTCATCGTGGTGAAGGTCGCGGACAGACCGACGCTCGAGGGGACGACGACCGTCTACATCCGGACCGGCGTCTCCTCGGTAGTCCGGGACCGGCAGGCCCGCGTCCGGGAGACGTTCGACCAGTTGCGGAGCGCGGGCGTCCTCAAGAACGTCGACGTGGTGGAGTGGCCCGAGCGGGCCCGGACGCCGGCCGACACCGATGTCGAGGCCGAGGCCGTCGCCCGCTACGACAAGTTCGTCGGACTCGTCGGCGCCGAAGCGCTCGAACCGTTCTTCAAGGAGCGGTCGGCGACGGGCGCGGACGACCGGGTCGTCGACCTGCCGGCCATCTGTATCGTCCACCGGGACGACGGGACGCCCAGCGCGCTGTACCCGCACTGGAGCGACGGGACCCACCACAGCATCGAGGACTGCACCCGGGCACTCTGTGCCGGCGACGGCATCAGGAACCTCCGACCGTCCTGAGTCGGCCGCTGGCGTCGAGGAGGCCACCCGAGCGGTACGGGGCCACCGCCATCCGGAAGGCCCTTTTGACCCGGCCGTCGAACTGTGAGTATGTTCCTGTCGTTCCGCGAGTCGGTCGCCGACGCCCTCGGGGCCGCCCTCGGGTCGCGGGGTCTCCCGACCGACGACCTCGGCATCGAGGAACCGCCATGTCGACGCCGACGCCCACCCACTCATCGACCGCGTCGAACCGACCGGGCCGTACCTGAACTTCTTCCCGAGCGAGGCGTACTTCAAGGGGACCCTGGAGGCCGGCCTCGGGGCCGACTACGGCGCGCTACCGGCCCGCGACGTCTCGGTCGCCATCGAGCACACCTCCGCGAACCCGACGGGCCCCATTCACGTCGGCCGGGCGCGCAACCCCATCGTCGGCGACGCCGTCGCCAACCTGCTTTCGTACGCCGGGTACGACGTCGATCGTCAGTACTACGTCAACGACGCCGGCCGACAGATGGCCGTGTTTACGTGGGCCTACGAGACGTTCGAGGAGTCGGAGCTGCCGGAACCTGCCCGGGACCGTACGGAGTACCGGATGGTCCGCTACTACCGGAAGGGCAATAAGTACCTTGAGGAGGCCGACCCCGACGAGCGGGAGGCCGCCGAGGACGAGATACGGGCCATCCTCCAGGGCCTTGAGGCGGGCGACGAGGCGGTCTACGAACGCGTCGGCAAGGTGGTCGACACCGTCCTCGGCGGGATGAAGGAGTGTCTGGCTCGCCTGCCCGCCGAGTTCGACGAGTTCGTCAAGGAGACCCGCTTCATGCGGGACGGCTCGGCCGACGACATCGTCGCCCGCCTGAAACAACTCGACGGGGCGGTCTACGAGGACGACGCCTGGCAGCTGACCTTCGAGGACATCGAGAAGAACCTCGTGTTCCTGCGGGCGGACGGCACCTCGCTGTACACGACCCGTGACCTGGCCCACCACGAGTGGAAGTTCGAGGAGTACGACCGGGCGGTCACCGTCCTCGGGGAGGACCACAAGCTCCAGGCCGAACAGCTCGGGGCGACCCTGGAGCTGCTCGGCAACGACGCCAACCGACTGGAGAACGTCATCTTCTCGTTCGTCGACCTCCCTGAGGGGACGATGTCGACCCGCGAGGGGACCGGCGTCCAGCTTGACGACCTGCTCGACGAGGCCGTCGAGCGCGCCCGCGAGGAGGTCAAGACCCGGCTCGACGACCGGCTCCGGAACGACGAGCTGTCGGCCGACGACGTTGACCGCATCGCCCGGCAGGTCGGCGTCGGCGCCGTCCGCTACGACATCGTCTCGAAGCAGCCGACGAAGGGCATCACCTTCGAGTGGGACCGGGCGCTGGACTTCGAGGCTCAGTCGGCGCCGTACGTCCAGTACGTCCACGCCCGCTGCTGTGGCATCCTGAACGAGGCCGACGGCACCGAACCGGTCGCGGACGCCTCGCGGCTGGCGACGACGGCCGAGCGGGACCTGCTCCGGACCCTCGCGCGGTTCCCGGGCGTCGTCGAGGACGCGGCCGCCGACCTCGAACCCCACCGCGTCGCCACGTACACCCGCGAGCTGGGCGACCGGTTCAACACGTTCTACCGGGAGTGTCCGGTGGTCGGCGCCGACGACCCCGAGACGACCGCCGCGCGGCTGGCGCTCGTGGCCGCCTCGAAACACGCCATGGCGAACGCGCTGGACGTCCTCGGCGTCGAGGCCCCCGAGTCGATGTAGCTACAGGGGCACAAACGGCAGCGTGGTCCCGAGGAGCAGGGCCGCGAATATCCGGAACGCGAAGGGGCATGCGAACAGGTTTCGTCGCATACCACACGGTACTCGCCCTGTATGAATGGGCGCCGTCGCTGGGGGAATCGGTAGTGGCCGGCCGCAGTACCTGTTAGTATAGCCCCCGTCGGAGAGCCGGCCGTCAGGCGACGGTGAGCGAGACGGCGGACCCGAAAATCAGGGCCGCGCCGAGAAAGAACACGTAGAGGACCGCCAGCGCGTCGGCACTCATGGGATTCGGTTCGTCAGGGAGTATAAAAACCGCGTCCCGGTTTCGGAATTCGAAACCCGTCCGTCCGGGCGCGGGGTTCAGGCCGGAGTGGCCCGGGAGGGGACCGAAACGCTTTGCCCGGTCGGGGCCGGTTTGGCGTCATGGCCAGCGACGGCGCGTCCAGGCTCGAGTTGGACCTCGGCTTCACGCTCGGCCTCGGGATGGCGTTCGAACCGGCCGTTGAGTGGGCCGCCGGGGAGGGCTTCTCGTTCGTGGAACTACTGCTCGACGGCCCGTACGCCCGCGAGCGAATCGACGACCGGGTCGGGGAGATGCGGACGAGCCTGGAGGCGGCGGGCGTCGGCGTGGTCGTCCATCTGCCGTTCGCGGTCGACCCCGGGTCGCCGTTCGGGCCGGTCCGGGA